>NZ_PSZP01000048.1 GCF_004335995.1 Mycoplasma todarodis | reverse complement strand
AGAAGTTGCTTTTATTAACTCAGTTTCTTTTTTATTCTTTTCAGTTGTTTTAGAAGCAATTAAATCATCATTAGTTTTTTTATTCTTTTCAGCAGTTGTTACATCACTATCTCTTTGTGCAACTTCTATTGTTTTTGTATCAACATCTTTTTGAGCTTTTTTAATAGCGTCACCATTATTTGTTAATGCTAATTGAGCTTGGTTTGTTGTTGATGATGCATTAGTTTTTTTAGTATTTAATTCTTTTATTGTTTTTTCAGCTGCAGCAATAGCTGCTTTGTTTTTGTTAAATGCTGTTTGACTAGAGTTTGAACTACTTGTTAAATCTTCAAATGTTTTCTTAGTACTTTGTTGTTTGGTTGTTAAGTCCGCAATTAATTTCTTGTTATCATCAAAATCTTTTTGTGCTTTTTGTTCTGCAGATTTTGCTTTTGTAAGACTTGTATCCAATGTTGTTTTCTCATCCTCTAAGGACTTGATTAAAGTTGCCTTTGCTCTCATAGCTTTTTTGATTCGTCTCGCTTTTTTACCATTTTCCATGTAATCTTTTCTCGTATCATCAGATATCTTACTTAATTTGGTAAATTCTTTATCAGCAACAGCTAATTCATCATTTGCTATTTTTAATTCAGAATTAAGTTTTTGTTTTTCTTGATTTAATGTTTTCACTTCATCTTTTAATTTAGCAAGATTTTTTGCGGCATTCGGGTCTTTAATATCTAATAAGAATGAACTTCAATGAACTTTACCTTTTGCCTCTTCTTTAGCAATTCTGTTGAATTCTTGAATAATTTTCGCATCTTTCTTTCTTCACTCTTCATTTTCAGCTCTTAATTTCTCCTTTAATTCTCTTTCTCATGAACCAGAATCCATTATTCTTGTCTCATTCTTTTTTATTGCTAAAATTGCTTAGCATCAGTCATAACATCTCCAGCTGTTTTTGTAGCAATTGCTTTAATTTCATTCTTTTTTTGTACAAGATTTTTAACAACGTCTGCTAATTTATCCTTGATAACTTTAACTGCTTTTTGTTTTGCATTTTTTGCATTAATTGCATCATTTTTATCATCGGTTGCCTGCCTATGTTTCGCTAGCGCTTCATTTTTCGCTTTAGTTGCTTGTGCTTCATCTAGTTTTAACTTTGCTTGTTCATCTTTAGCTACTTTTAACTCATTAGTTTTATCGTTAACTTTTGTTTCAATATCTTTCGCATCATTAGATGCTTTAGTTAGTTTCGTATTTAAAGCGGCTGTTTTTGCTTTTTCATCATTTAAATCTTTTAAAGCTTTATTCGCAGCTGTTTCAGCGTCTTTTGCTGCTTTTGATGCATCTAACATCGCTTTTTCAAGTGCGGATGTTTTTGATTTAGCTGTTGCTAAGTCTTTTTGTGTTTTACTTAAAGAATTTATTATATTTTGTTCTTTTGTTTGAGCATCTTTTAAATCATTATTTAATTTAGCTGTTTTCGCTAACTCGTTAGATAAAACATCTCTTAATTTCTTTAATTCTTCATCCGCTGTTTTTTTAGCAGATTTAGCTTGACTTATAGAATTTGTTAATGAACTTGTTTTTTTAGTTAATGCATCAATATCATTTTTAAGTGATTCAATTTCTTTTTTAATTGAACCCACTTTTTTATTAGCATCTGTTGCGGCTTTTGTAAGTGCGGCTGTTTTTGCTGTTGCTGATGCTAGTTTTGTTTCAGCGTCTTTTGCTGCATTTGCTGCATCTGTTGCTGCTGTTGCTGCATCTGTTGCAGCTTTTGTAAGTGCAGGTGTTTTTGCTGTTGCTGATGCTAGTTTTGTTTCAGCGTCTTTTGCTGCATTTGCGGCGTTAGCTGCTGCTGTTGCTGCGTTTGCTGCTGTTTTTGTAAGTGCAGCTGTTTTTGCTTCGGCTGCTGTTAATTCTGCTTCAGCATCTTTTGCTGCATTTGCTGCATCTGTTGCTGCTTTTGCTGCATCTGTTGCTGTTTTTGTAAGTGCAGGTGTTTTTGATTTGGCTGCTGTTAATTCTGCTTCAGCATCTTTTGCTGCGTTTGCTGCATTAGTTGCTGCTGTTGCTGCATCTGTTGCTGTTTTTGTAAGTGCAGGTGTTTTTGCTTTGGCTGCTGTTAATTCTGCTTCAGCATCTTTTGCTGCATTTGCTGCACTAGTTGCTGCTGTTGCTGCATCTGTTGCTGTTTTTGTAAGTGCGGCTGTTTTTGCTTTGGCTGCTGTTAATTCTGCTTCAGCATCTTTTGCGGCAGTTGCGGCGTTAGCTGCTGCTGTTGCTGCATCTGTTGCTGTTTTTGTAAGTGCAGCTGTTTTTGTTTTGGCTGCTGTTAATTCTGCTTCGGCATCTTTTGCTGCGTTTGCTGCATTAGTTGCTGCTGTTGCTGCATCTGTTGCTGTTTTTGTAAGTGCGGCTGTTTTTGCTTCGGCTGCTGTTAATTCTGCTTCAGCATCTTTTGCTGCGTTTGCTGCATTTGTTGCTGCTGTTGCTGCATCTGTTGCCGTTTTTGTAAGTGCGGCTGTTTTTGCTTTGGCTGATGCTAGTTTTGTTTTAGCATCTTTTGCTGCGTTTGCTGCATTAGTTGCTGCTGTTGCTGCATCTGTTGCAGTTTTTGTAAGTGCAGCTGTTTTTGTTTTGGCTGATGCTAGTTTTGTTTTAGCGTCTTTTGCTGCATTTGCTGCATTTGTTGCTGCTGTTGCTGCATCTGTTGCTGTTTTTGTAAGTGCGGCTGTTTTCGCTGTTGCTGATGCTAGTTTTGTTTTAGCGTCTTTTGCTGCATTTGCTGCATTTGTTGCTGTTGTTGCTGCATCTGTTGCAGTTTTTGTAAGTGCGGCTGTTTTCGCTGTTGCTGATGCTAGTTTTGTTTTAGCATCTTTTGCGGCAGTTGCGGCGTTAGCTGCTGTTGTTGTTGCATCTGTTGCTGTTTTTTTAAGTGCAGCTGTTTTTTCTTTGGCTGCTGTTAATTCTGCTTCAGCATCTTTTGCTGCGTTTGCTGCTATTTCTTTTTCTTCGTTCGACGTTTTTCATTGTTTTTGATCTTTTTCAAACTCATTCCTTTGACTAATAGTTGCTTTTACTTTTCAGTTCTTAGAATCCTTGAAAAATTCCTTTATAACTTTTTTAACATCTTCTATGCCAACAGATTTTTTACCATTTAAAAGGTGAACTAAATCAATTTTTTCAACAGTTTTATACTCACCTTTAGTCATAACTAGTAAATCTTTAATATTTGCATTAATTTGATTTTGTAATTTATTTAACGCTGTTTTATCTAAAGCATCCACTTCAGGTTTCACAACTTTAGCAAAATTTTCTTGTATAGATTTGGCATTACTCACTAAGATTGAATTATCTTCTTCTTTAACTGTTCTTAGCGCAATGGTAGTACCTATACCAATTGTTGCCGCTGATAATAATGCGATCGTACCTAATGCGCTCGCTTTCAATTTATTGTTCATTTTTTCTCCTAACATGTGTTTTTTTAATGTGCTGCTTTTAAAAAAACTTCCCTTTTATTAAATATATTTTCATTCAACAAATACCTACTATTCGCCAAAATAGTATTTAATTAAAACTAATCTTTTTTCAAAGTTTAATTTGTTGTAGTATTTGTAAAATACACTAAATTATATCTCAATTCATTGAAAAAAATAGTTTTTTTTGCTTTATCTCTTTAAATAAAAAATATTAAACTAAAAATAATCCTTTTAAAAAAATAAACCAGCTTAGCCAGTTCATTCTTTTTATTTTTTACCTTTTCCAAATAGAAGAGCTCCTAAAGCGGCAACAATACCACCCGCCATACTTGCTAATGCTATTAAAATTGGTTTTGTAGATTTCTTCTTCTGCGTTGAATTAACAACGTTATTTTTACCCTTAATTTGCTTTTTATGTTTCTTGTTGCGAGTTGAAGGTTTAAGTTTTTTACCAATATTTTTAAGTAGTTTTCTTTTTCCTTTAACAACACCTTTTACTTCAATTTTCGGTTGATCAGCACCTGGTGTGTTTGTTGCGATAACTACATTAATTATTCCGTCTGCTTTTTCTGAAATATCAATACCAGTAATCTTCGTTTTACCAATATATTTCGGGATATCAATCCCCACTTCCTTCTTAATTAGTTTGATCTTGTTATCAAGATTTCCTTCATTCATTGTTTTAGCAATTTCTGCCGTGGTTCTATTTTTTTGGTTGATAAGTTTGGCATCTTTTAATAATTCTTTAAGTTTACTTATTGCATCATTTTGAGAAATCACAATATTTGACACACCTTTTGATACACCTTTCACTGGACTTCCGTTTGTTGGATTTTTAGCATTTGGAGTGTTTGTTGACACTGAAATGATAACCTCTCCATTAGCTTTACCAGTTACTTTAATTTTTGTGATATCTGTTCCTTTTGTTTTTGGAATGATAATACCGTGTTTTTTAAGTTCTTCAATTTTCTTTGCAATAGAATCCTTTTTATTTATTTCTTTTGCAATATCAGATACTTTTTGTTTACCTTGGTTTGTGATCGTATGACCATCGATTGCTTTTTTAATAGCGTCGAGGTTTCTCTTTTGTAATTTATCAGCCTTATTTACATCAATTGCAATTTCTTTATCACCCGTTATTTCAGTGGCGATTGTTTTAATGAATATTTTTGCACCTAGTGTTTCAGTAGTGATTTCAACACCAATAACACCATCGGTTTTTTCTGTTATTTTAATACCCGTTATTTTTGTTCCATTAACTGTTGTTGGAACTTTAATACCTGT
Source organism: Mycoplasma todarodis (assembly GCF_004335995.1). Classification (GTDB taxonomy): domain Bacteria; phylum Bacillota_I; class Bacilli_A; order Mycoplasmatales; family Metamycoplasmataceae; genus Mycoplasma_K; species Mycoplasma_K todarodis. The sequence continues at coordinate 268 of NZ_PSZP01000048.1, read as the reverse complement.
TTCTGATTCAATAGCTTTGATCTTATCAGCTAGTGAACCTTTATTCATTGAATTTGCCACTTCCGCAGTTGTTCTATTACCTTGGTGGATTAATTTTGCATTCTTAAATAAGTCTTCAATCGCTTTAGTATTATCAGGTTTAGCTAATGTTGCATCCGATTTACCATTCGCAGTTCCTGAAGTAGATTTATTTGCTTGTGAGGCGTGCGGAGTGTTTGTTGTCACTTCAACCTTCAATGTTCCATCAGGTTTTGCAGTTACTTTAACA
>NZ_PSZP01000047.1 GCF_004335995.1 Mycoplasma todarodis | reverse complement strand
CTTCCTTTCACAACCATTCTTCGTTGCTGAAAAATTCTCTGGTATCGAAGGTAAATTCGTTAAACCAGAAGATACAGTTCGTGGTTTCAAAGAAATTATTGAAGGTAAATATGATGATTTACCAGAATCTGCATTCTTATATGTAGGAACAATTGAAGAAGCTGTCGAAAAAGCTAATAAGAAAAAATAAAAGGAGTATTATATGACAGAAGATAAAAACAGAACACATCTCAAAATAATTACTCCTGAAGGAATTTTCTATGATCAACCAGTTTCAATCGTAACGGTTAAAACATCTGAAGGATATATCGGTCTTCAAAAAGGTCGTGTTCCTATTGTTGGTTCAATAGAGATTTCACCATTAATCATTGGTACTAAAGGACAAGACAATTATATGGATTGTGCCATCGCTGGTGGTTTGTTATATGCTGATAAAGACACAGTAACAATAATTACTGATGCAGTTGAAGAAAAATCTAAGATCGATATTAATCGTGCAGCAAATGAGAAATTAAAAGCCGAAAAAGCTTTAAAAGCTCAAAAAGACGCAGCTGAAATTCTAAAACTTAAATTTTCACTTCAAAAAGCAATTAACAGAATTAATGTTGGGAATAGATAATGGATTTTCCCGCATGAGCAAAAATAGTCACATACTTTCTTTCTATAGCATTAGTTGGATATGTATTGATTGCAGTTGACTGAACTAAAATAATCAGAACAACTCATAAGTCGTTTGGGATTGTTTTATATATAATCGTGTCCCTAGCACTTGGATACGGTTTAGGAAGTCTTGTGGTCGAAATTGTAAGTTTGGCCATTCAATAAAAAAAGAACAGCGTTTTCCAGCTGTTTTTTTATTATGCCATTTTCTAATGATGTATAATTTTTCTATATGTAATGAGGGCAATTACTCAAGTCCGGCTGAAGAGACAACACTCGAAATGTTGCAGGGGTTTCACGACCCGCGGGGGTTCGAATCCCTCATTGCCCGCCATGCCGTCTTAGCTCAGTAGGTAGAGCGCATCCATGGTAAGGATGAGGTCGTGGGTTCGATTCCCACAGTCGGCACCATATGTAGGAATACACTAGAAAAAAAGCGAGCACTCGCTTTTTTTAATTATATTAACCTATGCTTTGTTTTAGTTTGATAATGTTTTTGACTTTAATGATTGTAATTGTCATCATTGAAAGAACTGAAATCGAAGTAAAGATAATACCAGCAATATATTTTAAGACATCATCATTGACTGCTTGAATAAGTAGATAAGTAATCATCAATGAATTCCCTATAATAAATGCAATACATAGATTTAAAGAAGTTGCTTTTGTATCTTGTGTTTTAATAGTCTTAATTGCTTGAGGTAAGAACGAAAGGCCTGTGAATGATGAACCAATTAAAGAAATTGCGAGAATTAATTTATCTTCCCCGATTTTACTTTTCTCATTAATAGCTAATATCGAGAATACAATACAAGTAATTATCAATGAAGTTATTATTGTTATCAAGATAATCCTTAGCATGAAGAGTGGTTTACTAAAGTGTTCTTTCTTATATTCTCCATTAGTTTTTCTATTTCTTAGAATATAATAGATGACCGGAATTGTCATAAGTCCACAAAGACCTTGACCTATCGTTAGAACTACACCACCATGGGTGCTTAATAACATTCCATACACAATTCAAATAACCCTACCAATCATATTTATTATTCAGGAAGTTAAAGAAAGTCCAAACGAATGTTTTTCTGTTCATATTTTCACTATCTGGAATAGAAATGATGCATCAAGTATTATCATTCCTATTATTAAAATTATTAATAAGTTATTCATAGAAAATATTTTACTCTAAAACACCCGAAAAATTACTTATTTATATAATAAACTTTTGATCACCTCCAATAGATGTGAAAAACCTTGATATTTTAAAATGGTAGTCTTTAAATATTATTTTTGCAATTGTGTATTGGTTTATAATTGACAAGTAAAGATAAAAAAAGGGGTAGTAAAATGACATTTAAAAAACATATGATTGAATTGTTGAAAAGTGAAGTTGAAAAAAAACGTATTTTATTAATTGATGGTAACGATAAAAGAAGTTTAGAAGCTGCAATAAATCACAAAAAAGATAATTATATAAAACCAATTTTGTTGTTGGAAGATCATGATGAAATGATTGAATCACAAATATCAACAATAGTCATTTCTGATTATAAAAACAGAAAAGAAGAATTAGTGGAATTATACTTAAGCAAAAGAAATGGTAAAGAAACAAAAGAACAAGCCGAGAAAGTTGTATTCTTACCAAATTATTTCGGTATGCTAATGCTTGAACTTGGAGAAGTTGAAGGTGTTGTTGGTGGTTTAGAATTTCCAACATCACAAATTTTAAGTCCTGCATTCAAAATAATCAAACCTAAACCAAATGTAAATGTTATTTCATCAGTGATGATAATGGAAAAAGATGATGAACACTATCTTTTCTCAGATATTTCCGTAATTCCTTACCCAACACAAGAACAACTTGTTGATATCGCTATAAACTCTTCTAATTTTGCAAAGCAAATTAATTTCAAAGAAAAAGTTGCATTTCTTTCTTTCTCTACATCAGGTTCAGCGAAACATGAACTTGCACAAAAAGTAAAACATGCCACTGAACAATTTAATAAGACTTACAAACCACAATATAAAGCGCTAGGAGAAATTCAATTTGATGCTGCATTATCAATGGACATCAGAAATAAGAAATATAAAGAAAATGGATTTGATGGGAAACCAACTATCTTTGTATTCCCTTCATTAGATTCAGGGAATATAGGGTATAAAATTGCTCAAGGTCTTGGTGGTTATGGAGCAATAGGTCCAATCATCACTGGTTTAAATAAACCTGTAAATGATTTATCAAGAGGTTCTACTTCTAACGATGTTTATAATACAATGATGATTACAGCAATACAAGCAAAAAAATAAAAGAGCAACGCTCTTTTTTTATTTTTTATTTAAATTCTCAATGATTGGTTTATCGCTAAAAGGTAATTTTTCAAATCTATGCATTCATACAAGAGTTAAATAATTAACTAATATTTTCGCATCACTCAATTTCTTCTTATCATATTCACCATAGGCTTCTAAGAATATTTTTTCTTGTTCTGTTGATAAGTAAGAACCATCAATTGTGAATGCAAGATCGAAGTGTTTATCACCTAAACTTGCATATTCTCAGTCAATTAAGAATACTTTATCTTTTGCAAGAACAAAATTATTCATTCAAGGATCATTGTGTAATGGTGTTGAGTCATCAAAATTGTCTATGATATCCTCAGCTTTATTAAAGAAAGTATGTACTTCACTTGGTATATCTTTTTTATCTTTTATTTCTTCAAAGTATTGTTCAAGTCTAGCTTTATGATTTGATTTTGGCAATTTAATGGTTGAGTTATGTAATTTGTATAAAATCTTAGCCATCTCTTTAAGGTTCTTCTTGTTTAGCTCTAACTTTTCTTCTTCTAAAAATTCTCACACTAATTTTTCTGGTGTTTCTTCAAGTAAATTAGGTACATATTCTAAATGTGCAACTTCAGAATAGTTAAGCTTATGATTGAAGCCGTCGAATCTCTTTAACTTCATAAAGTATTGACCTTTATTGTTTTCAATTTTATATGTTTCGTTCTTGTGTCCTCCAAGAACTTCTGTCTTTTTAGTGTATTCCATATATAAATAATATCTTATTTTAATCATTTTTTTGTATAAGTGTATAATTAAAAGGTATTTAACAACATCAATAAGGAGATATACATGAAAATAGCATTTTTCGATACTAAAAAGTATGATGAAACTACATTTGCGGAAGCAAATAAAAATGGTCATGAATTTAATTTCATTACTGAAGGACTTTCAATGGAAACAGTTGAAAAAGCAAAAGGATCAGAAGCAATTTGTGCTTTCGTTAACTGTGACGGATCAAAAGAGATCCTTACAAAATTAGCAGATTTAGGAATTAAATATTGATTCCAAAGATCAGCTGGTTACAACAGAATTGATCTTAAAGCAGCTGAAGAATTAGGGATTCAAGTATTCCGTGTTCCTGCTTACTCACCAGAAGCTGTATGTGAATTCGCAATGACACTTCTAATGTCAATCAACAGAAACATTCACATCGCTTATAAAAGAACAACATCAAACAACTTTGCACTAAACGGATTAGAAGGTAAAGTTATCAACAACTCTACAGTTGGTGTAATTGGTGCTGGTAGAATTGGACAAGGGTTCATTAAAATAGCTAAAGGACTTGGAGCAAATGTTATCGTTTTCGATGAATATGCAGAAAAGAACTTCCCAGATACAGCTAAAAACCTAGGATTTACT
>NZ_PSZP01000046.1 GCF_004335995.1 Mycoplasma todarodis | reverse complement strand
AAAACTTGAAGTTTCAAAACACTGTCACAAATGTAATACACACACAACACACAAAGAGAAAAAATAATTTTCTCTTTTTTTATACCCATTTTTTATTTAATGTAAAATTAAAGTAGTTATTAACACACTAAGGAGAAAAATATGAACAGAAAAGTAGTAGATAAACATTTTAATGAAAAAGATCTTGATGCAATAATCATTATGTCGGATCAAAATAGGTTCTGATATACAGGAGTTCAATCATCATATGGATTTTTATTCATAGAAAAAGATAGAGCTGATTTATTCGTGGATTCACGTTATATTATTTTAGCGAAAAATGAAGCGAAAAATGCTGACGTTAACTTATTGAAAGCTGGAGCATTAAAAGAATTTGCTGAAAAGAAAGAAACTAAATATAAAAAAGTTGCTTATGAATCTGATTATGTAACAATAGATCAATTAAATTTAGCGAAAGGGTTATTCCCGAATGCTGAATTTATAGCTGTGTCAGGGCAAGGTCTTAGAGATTATAAAACTGATGAAGAAGCTGCAAAAATTAGAGAAGCAGCGTTAATTGGTCTTAGATCATTTGAACAATTGAAACCAGAAATTGTTGCTGGAAAAACAGAGAAGGAATTAGCTGCTAAACTAGAATATTTATTCAAAATTAATGGAGCGACAAAAGAGGGATTTGACACAATTGTAGCATCAGGTTACAATGGTGCAAAACCACATGCAGTTCCTTCTGATAAAAAACTTGAAAATGGTGAATTATGTACATTTGACTTTGGAACAGTTTTTGAGGGATATATGTCAGACACAACAAGAACAATACAAATTGGTGAAGTTACAGATCCAAAACTTCTAGAAATCTATGAAATTGTTAAAGAAGCACAAAGAAGAGGGATTGAAGCTGTTAAACCAGGTATTACTGGAGCGGAAGTTGATAAAGTGTGTAGAGATTACATTACTGAAAAAGGATATGGAGAATACTTTGGTCACGGGACAGGACATGGTTTAGGAATTGATGTTCACGAATTACCTAATACAAATTCAGGTAACAATAATCCATTAGAACCAGGTCATGTTGTAACTGTTGAACCAGGTATTTACATTGAAGGACTTGGTGGAGTTAGGATTGAAGATGATGTTCTTGTAACTGAAACAGGATACAAAGTTCTTTCATATAAATAATTAATATATTAATAAAATTACATGTTGCAATGTAATTTTATTTTGGGATAATAATTTAAGAAAGTATAATTTGAAAACAATAATAAAAAAAGAAAGAAGGAAAAAATGATTTTTGTAATATTAGCAATTATTTTTGGTCTTGGTTGATTTGCTGCATGAATAACAGTATGAGTTAAAGGAACACAATCTCAAAATAACGTTATGGTTATTTTAGGAGGATTATTCACTCTAGGATTTATTGGTTTAGTTATCGCTTTAATCCAAACAAGTGGATGAAACAATAACAACGTTAATGCTGAATTGTATGCACAAAAACTAGAACTTGAAAGACAACGTAAAGAATTAGAAGAACAAAAGAAATCTCAAGATAAAGAATAATTAAAAAAAACACTGTTTCAGTGTTTTTTTATTGTTTTGGACAAACAAATAATTCCTTATTCATACAAGTAGAACCTTTTTATATATATTTAATATATAATGTATAGGAATATAAAAGGAGATAATATGATAGACGTAAATAAATTTAAACCAGGTATTTCTTTCCAAGACGGAAAAGAAATATTTGTAGTTGTTGAAGCACAACACTCAAAACAAGGTAGAGGACAAGCATCAGTTAAAGCAAAAATTAAGAACTTAAGAACAGGTGCAACAATCATGAAAACATGAACAGGTGGAGACAAAGTTAAGAAAGCTCACATCGACAAAAAAGATATGGATTACCTATACAACGATGGGACATCTGCAATTCTTATGGATCAAGAAACTTTTGAACAAGTTGAAATCCCAATGGAAAAAATCAAATGAGAAATGAACTTTATGACTGAGGGGAATAAAGTTATGGTTAGAGCATTTGAATCAGAAATTCTTGATATTGAATTACCAGCAAATATAGAATTAAAAGTTATAGAAGCACCAGACGCTGTTAAAGGTAATACTGCAAACAATCCTCAAAAATTTGTAAAGGTTGAAACAGGGTTTGAACTTGAAGCACCTATGTTTATAAAAGAAGGTCAAACAATAATTGTTGCAACTTCAACAGGTAAATACGCAGGGAGATCTAATTAATGGAATTCGTTACCGTTAACTATTCATTAAACCAAACATACAACGTTCACAAAAACGTATTTACACAAATCGTTGATAAGGTTGCTTCAAACTTTAAAAAGGAACTAAGAATCACAGAAGAAATTCAAGCGAATGTTATTAAAGGTGGGGAAGATATTGAATTTATAATTGAAATAGCCATCGACAAAACAGGTGACGCTTCAAAAATCATATTGGACTTTTCAAAAGCTATTGAAGAAAGAGTTGTAGACATCATAAACTCTAAGCCTTCAAATATTCAAATTAAACTAACAAGGAGATTTTAAATGAACGAACAATTAGCAATTAATACTTTAAAAGTAAATGGTGTTGCTGCCATTAATAAAGCAAACTCAGGACACCCGGGAATTGTGCTTGGTGCAGCTCCAATGGTTCACACATTATTTACAAAACACATGAACTTTGATCCAATGAATCCTTCATGAGTTAATAGAGATAGATTTATTCTATCAGCAGGACATGGTTCAGCATTATTGTATGCAGAACTTAGATTACTTAATCTTATCTCAGGGGAAGATTTACAAAACTTTAGACAATTAGGTTCATTAACACCGGGTCACCCAGAGTACAGACACACTAAAGGTGTAGAAGCTACAACTGGTCCGTTAGGTCAAGGTATTGCAATGGCAGTTGGTATGGCAGTTGCTGAAGAATCTCTAAGAGCTAAATTTTCAGAAATCAACCACAATGTTTACGTTATATGTGGTGATGGAGATTTACAAGAGGGTGTTGCTAATGAAGCATTATCATTCGCTGGTAGACAACAACTTTCAAAATTAATCGTTATGCATGATTCAAACGATGTTCAATTAGATACAGATGTTAAAGAAGTATTTAATGAAGATATTAAAGGTAAAATGGAAGCATTGGGATTCTTCTATCAACTTGTTAAGGAAAATACAGTTGAAGCTATAGATGCTGCTTTAATTAAAGCTAAAGCTTCATCAAAACCTTCATTTATTGAGGTTAAAACAATTATCGGTGAAGGTGCTACAAAACAAGGTACTTCAGCAGTCCATGGAGCACCACTTGGTGAAGATTTCGCTACAGTTAAGGAATCTTTAGGATGAACTCATGGTGATTTTGAAGTTCCAACAGAAGTAGAAGAACTTTATAAAGAAACAATTTTCAAAAGAGGGGCAGAAGCATTTTCAACTTTCAAACCTTCAAAAGGGTTAGAAAAATTCTTAAAAAACGAAGCTATTGAAATTAATATCGAAGTTGAAAAAGATACAGCAACTCGTGTTTCTTCAGGTTCAGTTATTCAACACTTAAATGATAACGTTGAACAATGAATTGGGGGTTCAGCTGATTTAGCTGGGTCAACAAAAGCTCTTGGAGCTGATGGGGTATTTTCAATTGAAAATAGAAAAGGTAGAAATATTTTATTTGGTGTTAGAGAATTTGCAATGGCCGCTATGGCAAATGGGATTGCTTTACACTCTAATTTCAAACCATTCGTTTCAACATTCTTTGTATTTTCAGATTATGCAAAACCAGCAATTAGATTAGCTTCATTGATGAAACTTCCAGTTACTTATGTATTTACACATGATTCTGTTTATGTTGGTGAAGATGGTCCAACACACGAACCAATTGAACATATTGCTATGTTTAGATCTTTACCTAACTTAAACTTTTTAAGACCTGCAGACGAGAAAGAAGTTGTTGGAGCTTATGAAATAGCTTTAAATTCAACTGAAACTCCAACTGTTATTGCGCTAACTAGACAAAATATTGTTTCTTTAAAAGAAACATCAAAATATGAAACAAAAAATGGTGCATATTACATCCACAAAACAGACTCTGAATGAACTATTGTCGCAACTGGTTCAGAAGTGGCTAATGCCCATGCAATAGGTGAAGAATTAAACATAAATGTTATTTCTATGCCTTGTGCTGAACTAGCTGATGTTACTTGAGATACTCAAAAAGCATTTACAATCGAAGCTGCTTCAACTTATGGTATGGCTAGTTTTGGTAAGTATAATTTTGGTATTGATAGATTCGGTGATTCAGGAAATGGTGATGCAGTTTATGCTTCATTAGGATTAGATAAAGAAACACTTAAAACAAAAATTAAATCAATCATTGGTTAATAACTCTAAAAATCACTAATAATGGTGATTTTTTTTAATTGTTGTATAATTCTTTTAATATGGCACAAACAAAATCAAGAATGAATGTAATTAATGTAATTTATGTTTCAGAATTAACAAATGAAAGACTTACAAAAGAAAGCATTAGAGAAGATTTCGATCTATCTGAAATTGAATTAAAATCATTAGATTGAATCATCACAAAATATGACGGACTTAAAAAATTACTTACTACATTCACAAAAGACAGTTGAACATGAACTAGGATGGCTCCACTTGAGAGAGCTATGCTACTTTTCGGTGCGTTTGAATTATCATTCCGTGATAAAAAAATCGTAATTAACGAATTAGTTATTTTATCTAAAGGTTATATTTCTGGAGAATCATACAAATTTATAAATGCAATTCTAGACAAGGTCGCAAACTACTATGAAACTAAAAAGTAAAACTTTAAATATCCTTAAAAAACAAGGGAAATTAAAAGATTATAATAACTTGTTCGCTAATAAGCAAACAAGATTTTTACTTACAAAAATAATAAATATTTTAAATCCAAATGCAAATCCAGATGAAACAGCTAAACTTGAAATGGGATTAATTAAAAATGAAGCTGATATGTATATTGAGGGTGCAAAAAAGATTATTGAAATAACTGGTGCCAATGAATATGAAGCGGCTGATTGAGAATCCTTTGGTAGATATTTATATTTTGTTTTCCAAACAGGTGTTTTTTATCACAATAAAAAAAACAATGTAGAAAATATATTTATTAATGGAGATTATGTTGAGTTGAATATCGAGAAAAAAATGTTATTCAACAAATTCGTCGATTCTTTAAAGGTGACTTCAATAGATCACAATCATTTAATAAAAGAAATACTTAAGGTGGTTTTATAATGAAAACAGCATTACAAATTATTATGGAATTAGGGTATACAAAAGACGAATCCGAAAAATTAATAAGGTCTGGTAAGGTGAAAATTAATGGAAATGATGCTTTTATTCCTTCTGAGAGGTTTAAAAAGGTTGGAGAAGTATTTATTAAGGATGTTAAAAAATGAGTTTCTAGAGGTGCATTTAAATTATTGGCTGCTTTTGAGGAGTTTAACTTGGATGTTTCAAACAAAGTTGGTCTTGATATTGGTTCTTCAACAGGGGGATTTACTGAAGTACTTTTAAATAAGGGTGCAAAAAAAGTTTATTCATTAGATGTTGGTACTAATCAATTAGATTTTTCATTGCGAAGACATGAAAAGGTTGTAGCTTTAGAAAAGACTAACCTCAAGAAAATTAACAAGGAAATGTTTGCAGAACCTGTGGAACTAGTTGTTACTGATGTTTCTTTCATTTCTTTGAAAGAGGTATTTAGAGTATTGGAAAATACATTAGAACAAGGTGTTCAATTAATGGCATTGATTAAACCACAATTTGAAGCATTTGCGGATCAAGTAGAAGAAGGTGGGTATGTTCCAGAACGTCTTCATCAAGAAATAATAGAGAGAGTTATTAAGCACTCAGAAGATTTTGGGTTTAAATATATAAACCATAAACCATCACCTATAAAAGGTAATAAGGCTAAAAACATAGAATATATTACATTATTTGAAAGGAAGTAAATATGAATAGAAAAGATTTTAAATTCCTAGAAGAAACAATTTATCTTGATAGTAGTGCAGGTGCACTTAAACCAAGACAAGTTATTGATGCTGGAGTGAACTTTTATGAAAATTATTCAATCAATCCCCATTCAGTTGATTCTAAGAAGGGTGTTTGACTTTCTCAAAGGATTCAAGAAATAAGAAAAGCAACTGCTGCTTTTTCGAATGCATCTTACGACGAAGTTATTTTTACATCTGGAACAACTGATGGTCTTAATAGGATTGCTGATATGTTGATTCATAAATTAAAAAAAGATGATGAAATTATTGTAACTTCTCTAAATCACGCAGCTAATGTTATTGTGTGAATTGAATTAGCGAAAAAAACAGGTGCTAAATTAATTTGATCAGAAACAATATTTGATGCGATCAATGAAAAAACAAAATTAATTGCATTAGCAGAAGTTAATAATACAATCGAAGTTGAAAGAGATATGGAGGAAATTTATTCTGTAGCTAACAAACAAGGTGTTCTTGTTGTGAATGATGCAGCACAATCTATTTCTCATAAACCAGTAAATTCAAAATGAGCAGACTTTACTGTTTATTCATCAAATAAGCTTTATGGACCAACGGGATTTGGTGTGATGATAATGTCTACCAAATTACAAAAGGAACTTCCATTAGTTAGATTCGGTGGAGGGGCAAACGCAACTTTTTCTAGAGAAAGTTGAATACCTCATGAGGGGTTTGCGTCAAGAGAGCCTGGTACACCTAATACGGCTGCGATTCTTATGCATGGTGCAGCACTTGACTATATCAATTCAATTGGTATGGAAAACATTATGAAACATGAGGATGAAATTGCTAAATATGCTTATGATAAAATCTCCACTATTGAAGATGTTAAGTTTGCCTCAAAAAGAGGGGATAAAAATATAATATTTAATATCGGTAATTTAAATTCACAAGATATAGTTTCATATCTTGGGCATAGAAATATCATCCTAAGAGCAGGTCAACATTGTGTCAGGTTAATTCAAGAAGCAACTGGAGAACCTTCATGAATGAGGGCTTCAATTGGTTTATATACTAATAAAACAGATATCGATAAAATGGTAGAAGAAATTAAAAACGGAGGTGATTTCCTTGACTTCATATAACGATCCAATGGTAAAAAGAAAAATCATAATGGAAAGGTATTCAAAACCAATCCACAAAGGAGAAATTCAAAACGCACAAATAATCGAAAGATTTTCAACTCAATGTGTAGATAAAATGAAACTATTCTTGCAATGAGAAGGGGATGTTTTAACAGATGTTAAACATGATTCTGTTGGGTGTGCAGTATTTATATCTTCTTTGGATTTATTCCTTGATTACATTAAGGGGAAAAATAAAGCTCAAATAGCTGAAATTGTAAAAAACTATGATGTTATGATCAACCAATCAGGAGACTATAATAAAGAACAATTAGGTAAACTTGTAATATTTGATAATGTCAAAACCCATCTTAACAGATTACTTTGTGCAAATATGATCTCTGAAGCATTAAAATCAATTTAATTAATAGCGTTTACGCTATTTTATTTTGTGGTTTATAATTACTTTATGAAAGTAATTTTCCACGTTGATGCTGATGCTTTTTTTGTATCTGCAAGCCAAACATTAAGACCAGAAACAAAAGGGAAACCTGTTGCAATTTCTGGTAAGAAAGGAAATTCAGTAATAGGTTCAGCGTCGTATGAAGCACGTGCAAAAGGAGTTACTTCAGCTATGGTTATAAAAGATGCTTTAAAGCTTTGTCCTGAGTTGATAATAATTCCAGGGGATTTTGAACTTTATGAAACTTTATCAAAAAGAATGTTTGAAATATTGAGTGTTAAATATACTAATGAAATCGAGATAACTTCTATCGATGAATGTTATGTTGATGTTACAGATATTTGAAAAAAATATAAATCAGCCTTTAATCTGGCAAGAGATATGCAAAAAACAATAGAGAAAGAATTAGGATTCACTATTTCGATTGGTATTTCCTATACAAAATGAATAGCTAAAATGTGTTCTGATATCAGGAAACCCGAGGGCATTACATCGGTGGGACCTAAACAATTAAAACAAATGATATGAGGATTATCCATTGAGAGTTATTGAGGTATCGGTAAAAAAACATGACCACTTTTGAAAGAAAATGGGATAAAAACTATTGGTGATTTAGCTAAGCTGAAACCAGAATCTGAATTAGCTATTACTTTTTTCAAAAATAGAGCTAAACACATAATTGATACAGCTTATGGTATTTCTTCGAATGTAGTTGATAACTCTAGAGTTAAGCATAAAGAGATTTCCAGTTCAAAAACACTCAAAGAAGGTTATTCAAATAATAGACAAGAAATTATTGAGACATTAAGGCAACTAACAGAGAAAGTCGCTAACACAGCAAGGCAAGAAGGGAAGATTGGGATGATGGTTGGTATTACTATGAAGAATACTAATTTTGTTGTTAAACAAAAACAAAAGAAAGTTAGAATCCCAGTTCAAGATTCGGAGGAGATATTCCCTATAGCTTTAAGTTTGTTTGACAAATATTGAAAGGGTGAAGATATAAGGTTGATAGGTATCAAAATAGGGCAAACTAAAAACATTGATAGTTGAACTTATCAACAATCATTCTTCGATGAACCAAGAGGTCCTAGAGTATGGCCGATCGTTTAAAGTAACACTTATGGGTGTTGCTTTTCAATTGTTCAATTTTAAGTTAATATTGTAAAAAAATATTATTTATTCTATTAAATTAATTATAATTAATTAGCAAACATTAGTTTGCAGTTTCCTGACTGAGTTAATTTAAAGTCTGAATATAGAAAATGCAACAGTGTTATCTGTAAATTTTCAACACAACTAAATAGCAGGAACATTTTACAAGGAGAAAAATGTTTAAAATTAATAAAACTTTTAATCAAAAAGAAGTTTGATTTAATTCGATGATCGGTATGACTTGTGGTTTTTTTGCCACCTTGATTTTAGGTACTATAATTGGTTTATTTGGTAAGATACCTAAGCTGCAGTTTATGTATGATATAAAGAATGTATTAACATACTCTGTTGGAATGGGTATAGGTATTGGAGTTGGTGTTAAATGTGGATTAAAACCTATGCAAATATTTGCTGTAGGAATTGCTTCTACATTAACTTCCATTTCAATGTTAGTTCCTCATTATTCCTTATCTACGCACACAATATCAACTACTAATGCACAATATGGTTTCTTTACTGTAACGCACTTACAAAAAGGTATTCCAGGCGATGTATTGGCATCATGACTGATAGCAGTAGTGATGGTTTATTTGTTTAAGTTCTTTGAATTCAAAACTTATGTAGATATATTCCTAATTCCGATATTTGGATTATTGATTGGGATGATGGCAGCTGGTTCGCTAACATTCCTAACTTCAGGATTACTGTCGGTGATAGAATTAATTACTGACTCATTAGCAAGAAGTTCGAAGGGGCTGAATATATTGGTGGCTCCTTTGATAGGGTTAATTATGGGTTCTGCACTAACCTTACCCACATCTTCAGCAGCAATAGCGATTATGGTGCATATGCACGGCGCTCCAGCATCGGCAGCGATGGCGGCGACATCAGCGCAAATGATTGCATTTGCTGTTTTGACATGGAAAGCAAATAAAAACATAGGTAAAACCTGTGCTGTTGGATTAGGTACATCCATGTTACATTTAAAAAATATAATAAAAAAACCAAAAATAATGATTATCCCAGTTGTCGCTTCTATGATTGCTGCCACATGTGCTGTTGCCTTACCAATAGAATTCCCTTCTGGAGACTTTGGGACACCTACATCAGGTATGGGTATGGCAGCTTTATATGGTCCGTTATTCACACTGTTTGAAAACGGGTGAACAAACTATTGAGCATGAATTCATATTATTATTATGCAACTTATGATACCTGTGATAATAACAATGGTGATGTGAAGTATTTTTAAAAAAATGAAATGAATAAATGAAAGTGAGTTGAAGCTATATGAATTATAAAAATGATGAAAAATATATCGCTAATTATTTCTTTAAAACACAAGCGATAATTAATAAGAATAAACCAGAAAGTATTGTAACTTTACAATTTTTTCAACGTAGTGATAATGTTGTTCTTTGTGGGATTAATGAGGTTTTAGAATTATTAGAAAAAAACACCGACACATCAAAATACAAAATCAAATATTTAAAAGAAGGTTCTTTGATAAACGGTAAAGAGGTTGTTCTTGAATTAGAGGGTAAATATTCTGAGTTTGGTATATATGAAGGAATGATCGATGGTATTTTAGCAAGACAAACTTCATTGGCAACTAATTCAAAAAGAATTAAGGATTTAACTAATAAAAAAGTTATATTCATGGGTGATAGGGCTGATCATTATTCAAATCAAATAAAAGACGGACATGCAATTAATTGTGGTGGAATTAAAACACAAGTAACACAGGCGCAAACTGAGTCGCATGGGGGTCAACCTGTCGGAACTGTACCTCATGCATTGATTCAAATGTTTAATGGAGATTTAATTAAAGCTTTAAAAGCATATAAAAATGCATTCCCAGATGAAGGGTTGGTAGCTTTGGTTGATTTCAATAATGATGTAATAAATGACACTTTGTTAGCGCTGAATGAATTTGGAAAAGACTTAAAAGCTGTAAGAGTTGACACTTCTGACGGAGTTTCTGATGCATACTTTAAAAACGATGAAGAATTTGGGGTTACTCCTAATTTAATTAAAGCATTAAGAAAAGCTATGGATGAAAATAATGGGGAACATGTTGAAATAATAGTATCCTCAGGGTTTAACGCTAATAAAATAAAACTATTTGAGGATGAGAAAACTCCTGTTGATGTCTATGGGGTAGGTGGTTCTTTATTAAAGATTAATTTAGGATTCACAGCTGACGCAGTTATTATCGATGGGGTTAAATGTGCTAAATTCGGAAGAGCATACAAAGAAAATAAAGAATTAATAAAATACACCAAATAGAATGGTGTTTTTTTACATTATTTTCATAAAGCATACATATATAAAAGGGAGGTGACATATGAAAAATGAATTTAAACCATTAACAAAAGAAGAAAGAGTTGAAGTGTATGGAGGGTTTGCGTGGATGGCAGCAATACCTTTGGTGATTTCAGCAGTACAAACAGCAGTTAGTTGTGGAGTTGCAATTTATCAAGCGGTACATCAAAAAACTGGGTCTGTTTCATTTGGGGGAAGTAGGACGATAACACAGAAATATCAAGCAAGTACAAATAACTCTTCTCAGCAAAAAACAAAGTTGCATAAAGTTAATGCAACTACGTTCACTGCATATTAAGTTAGAAAAACTTATCGCACAAACGTGCGATTTTTTATAAAGTTCCCCACATTTCCTTTATAATAAAAAAGTATCTTATTGAAACTGCTCTCAAGGAAAGGAACGGAAAAAATATTGATCAATAAACGAAAATGCTTAAGTTTAGGAACTTTAAGTGTTGCAGTTGTACCGCTAGCTTTCGCCATTTCATGTGGAATGCCAAACAAACACATGAAAAAAACCAAATTAAAAGACAGAACAGAAGCCAGCTACGACCCAAAAACGATAGGTCCAGAACATAAGTTGTTCCCACTTCGTAAAATTAAGAGGCATACAACCTCTTCATTTATATGAGTTAAAGGAATGACTTATGCACCTATTTCATCAAAAAAAGATGTCAAGCCAAATAAATTATATAAAAATAAGAATGAAGCAGACTATGGTAAAGGTTCAATAGGTATTGAACATATATTGACACCTTCAGGACACTCGATGAACAACAACCCATTTAAAGCCTAAACATAAAGAAAAAAGCCAAAAAACATAATACAAATAAGCGTGATTTAATTCATGCGTTTTGTATTATGTTTCTTTTTATGTGCTTAATCAAAGTAAAATAGAGAAGTAAAGCTAAATAATATCGAAGGAAAATACGTAGGAGTTAACTTGATACTGATAAATAGTTGTATATAATGAGCATTTTCACCATTTTTGCTATATAATAATTAAGTTGTTTCAAACAACCATACCAAAATGGCATTAAAGCATAGCGCCATCAGGGTGAGTCACATTCAAAAGGAGAACAAATAATTATGTTCGCAATCATTAAAACTGGTGGTAAACAAATTCTTGTTCAAAAAGACGATACTATCTTCATCGAAAAAGTTGAAGGTAAAGAAGGAGACAAAAT
>NZ_PSZP01000045.1 GCF_004335995.1 Mycoplasma todarodis | reverse complement strand
CAAGAAAAAAATAATGGCGATGCCATTATTTTCTTAGTCCAAGTTCTTTAATTAGAGCTTGGTATTTGTTGAAGTCTTGAGCTTTTAGATATTTTAATAAATCTTTACGCTTTTGGATCTTAGCTAAGAAACCTCTTTGAGAGTGTTTATCTTTTTTGTTAGCTTTGAAGTGTGGTGTAAGGATGTTGATATCTTCTGTTAAGATAGCGATTTGAGCTTCAATAGAACCTTAAGTTCTTCTTTTTTTGCTTTTGATACAGCCATGTTTTGTCCTCCTATGTTTATTTCATGTAACCCCAGCAAGAATCCGGACAGGTATCCAAACCGAGTATTACAACGCTTTTATGCTTTTCTATTATAAACTATTTTTGAAAAATCTGTTAGCAACTTCTAAGTGCTCATCACGTAGTTCGTCACCCTGATCTTTAATGGTGATTTCTAATTGTCTTCATCATGAGATTGAAAAGTCTTTATTTTGAAGGTTTTCAGAGTTATTCAATAAATGAATAATATTTTTACCTTGCCTAGTTACATGGACAACTCCATGATACATAACATCGTTATTTATTGCAGTAACTGCATAAAATCCTGAATGTGGTTTAATTTGAACTTCTTCTAATACAAATTCAGATTCTTTACCAATCTTTATATTAGTTGTTCAAGGTGCTACTAATAATGAATTAGCAAAATCAATTTCACCAAAAGGGATTTGTTCCTTAATGATTGATGTTGAAATATTTTTGTTGGCAATTTTCTTCATATCAACGACATGAACTTCCCCAAATACTTTTGCTAATAAATCAGGATTCCCTGCTCCACCTCTACCAAAACTGAAATCCTTACCACAAACAATATTTGCAGGTGAATAAGTTTCTTTCAGTTCTTTCATAAAGTCTTCTGGAAGCATTGTTAATAAGTGACTATCAACTTTTACTACCATTGCATAGTCGATATCCATATTAGAAAGTTTTTGAAGTCTAACCTCTAATTGTTCAAACATCTCTCTTGATTTGTTTGGTAGTTCGTAAGGCTTCTCAAACATCATCATGATGATTGGTTCATTTAATGATTGGGCTTTCTTAATCAATTCTAAATGACCGATATGAATAGCATCGAAAGAACCCATGATTATTGTTGGATTCTTAATTTCTATTTTCTCTGGGAAATAAAATGCTTTCATTTATAGTACCTCTATTTTCTTACCGAATAATTTTACAGACTTAATACGTTCATTTGCTTCGATAATTCCACAAATAACTCCATTCACTTTTGCAACGTATTTTCCTTTTATTCCATATGCATTATCAATTGCGATTCCATTAATCAGAATCATAATCTCTTCTTTTTTCAACTCAACGATTGGTAGCGTTAAAAGTTTCTCAATATCAACATTAGTTCCAAAGTGTTCTTCTGTTAATGGTCCTATTGTAGTTCTTCTTAATTCAGTCATTATTGCACCACAACCAAGTCTTTGTCCCAAATCATGAATAATAGATCTTATATATGTACCTCTTGATACATTCACCTCAAAAACAACAATGTCTTTTTCGAATTCTAAAACATCGATAGTATTGATTTCAATTGTTGAAGTTTTTAATTTAACTTCCTTACCTTCTCTTGCTAATTTATAAGCAGCAACACCATTTATCTTTTTAGCTGAAAATGCAGGTGGCATTTGTTCTTGAACACCAATGAATTTCTTAAGTTCTTTTTCAACTTCTTCTTTTGTTGGGATGACATCAGAAACTTTCTCAATCTCACCTTCTGAATCATAAGTATCTGAGATAACACCTAATTGCATTGTTGCAACATAAGTCTTTTCTCCTTTATCTATGAAATCAATAAGTTTTGTATCATCATCAGTAGCCACAAGTAACAATCCTGTTGCCAAAGGATCAAGAGTTCCTGTGTGCCCAATTTTTTTAATATTATTTTCTCTTCTAAAGTTATTAATTGCTTTAAAAGATGAAATTCCTTTTTCTTTATCTAATAGTACGAACATATTTATATTTTATCTTATTAAAGATAAGAAAAAACAAGGCTTTTGCCTAGTTTAGTATCAATTCAATGGTTTGTTCATTAGCGATTTTATACTTCTTGACTTCTCATTGCTTTAGAAGTTCTCTATCTAATTGCTTAATTGAAGTTTCCATTCTTTTGATGATAATCTTTTTGTTTTCGATTTTATTTTTATTGTCTGCAATCAACTTTTGAGTATTATAAATGGCATGTTCATTCTTTGATTGCTTGACATTTAATTTCTTTGTTATTTTGTGAGTATTTTTATACATATTATTAGAAAGTTCATCCGATATTGTTTCCCTTAACGAAATTAATAATTCCATTTTTTCTGATGCAATTCTATTTTTGTTTTCTATTTCTATAATTTCCGAGTTCATTTTATTTTTTTCTTTAATAAGTTTTTTAACTCTTCTTATTGTCATAGTCTTTTGATTTGCTTTGTTTTTCATTATTCCCCCTCTATATGCATATGAAGGTTTGCGCCTTCCCTTTATACGCTCCACAATAATACCAATATGTATTTTTGCTAATTGTGTTTTATTGGGGTTGAATGTTTTTTACAATATAAAAAAATAAGCCTATGCTTATTTTTCGTTCTTTTTAATACTGTTTAGTATTTCATCAATTCTTGATCCAATAGCCATTGATTCATCATGTTTCAGGTGAACTTCTGGTGTTTTTCTCATATGAATTGTTTTTGAAAGTTGAGTTCTAATGAATCCTCTAGCCTTTTGTAGATTTTCCATTGAACGTTCTTTATTACTTTCGAATGTTAAGTAAACATTTAAGTGTGAACCATCTCTTGAAAGTTTTACATCAGTTACTGTTGTATATGAAACATTAACATTAGTAATTTCTTCAGAGATAATTTGTGAGACTGCTCTTAAGAACATTTTTTCTTTCTTTTGATGTGTTACAGACATTATTTAACCTCGATCTCAACGTCTTCATAACATTCAATAATGTCATCTTCACGAATATCATCGAATTTTTTAATGTGTGTACCGAATTCTTTACCAAGTTCAACTTTCTTAGCTTGGTCTGGTCCTCTTTGTAGAGAATCTAGAATTCCTTCATGAATTGTTCTACCATCACGAATAAGTCTCATTTTTGAACCTGATTTGATTATTCCATCAATAACTACTGAACCAGCGATGTTACCAACTTTTGAAGAGAAGATTGGTCTAACGATTCTTGCTTGACCAATAACTTTTTCTTCGAATTTAGGTGCTAACATACCTTTTAGCATTGCTTCAACTTCTTCAATCATTTTGTAAATAATTGTATGTGTTTTAATGATAATTTTTTCTTGTTCAGCGAATTGTTTAACACTACCTGTTGGACGAATGTTAAATCCGTAAATAATTGATTGTGATGCTTGAGCTAGTAAGATATCACTTTTAGTGATTGCCCCAACTGATGCTCTAACAACATTAACAACTACTTCTTCATTTGAAATTCTTCCTAATGAGTATTTAACAGCTTCTGCTGTACCTTGAACGTCTGACTTGATAACGATATTAAGTGTTTTAATACCATCTTCAATATGAACAGCGTTTCTAGCTTTAAGTTCTTGTTGTTTATCTGCAAATGCTTTTTCTTGTGCAAGAGCTTTTGCAAATTTTTCATTTTTGAATCCAACAAATTTATCACCAGCTGAAGGTGTATAGTTTAGACCAGTAATAACTACCGGTGTACCAGGACCTGCTGATTCGATTGCATTATTAGTTGTATTTTCAAGAGATCTAACTCTACCATAGTGTGCACCAGCAACAATGAAGTCACGAGGTACGATTGTTCCGTTTTCAACAATAATTGTTGCAACTGAACCTCTACCTTTATCTAAGTGTGCTTCAACAACAACACCCATTGGTAGTCTATCTGGGTTAGCTTTAAGTTCTAACATTTCAGCTTCAAGAGTAATAGCATTAAATAGTTCTTCAATACCCATTCCTGTTAGACCTGAACCGTAAACGAATTGCACGTCTCCACCTCAGTCATCAGCAATAACATCATGAGCTGATAAGTCAGCTTTAACTTTTTCAGCATTTGCTCCAGGTTTATCCATTTTGTTAACGAAAACAATCATCGGAACACCAGCAGCTTTAGAGTGATCAATAGCTTCTTTAGTTTGTGGCATAACACTATCCTCAGCAGCAACAACGATAATAACGATGTCAGTTACTTTAGCTCCTCTTGAACGCATAGCTGTGAAAGCCTCGTGTCCAGGAGTATCAATGAAAGTAATCTTTTTACCTTTATGATCAATTTGGTATGCACCTGTGTGTTGTGTAATCCCACCAGCTTCACCATCAACAACGTTAACGTTTGCATTTCTAATCTTGTCAATTAGAGTTGTTTTACCATGGTCAACGTGACCCATGATTGTAACAATAGGTGGTTTTTCAACTAAATGTTCTTCTTTTTCTTCTATTTCCATTTGTTCCATAAAGTTAGCAGCTGTAACTTCTTCTTTACGTTGGAAATCGTATTCATATTCCATACATAATTCACCAATTTGTTCCTCATCAAGTGTCATGTTTAAGTTAAACATTTTCCCTTTCATGAAAAAGTGTTTGATAATTTCGTTTGCTGGTTGTTCAATTTTATCCGCGAATTCCGCGATTGTCATTGGTCCAGTATAAATGAATACACCATCTTTTAATTCCGTCTTAACCTCTTTCATTTGAGATTTAACGTTACTTATATTTGTTTGTCTTTTATCTGCCATACTATTCCTCCTCTATATATTTAATTAATTCTTCATATACGATTTCTGAAACTTGTTCTTTGAAAGCTCTATGTAG
>NZ_PSZP01000044.1 GCF_004335995.1 Mycoplasma todarodis | reverse complement strand
GTTTTCAACAGCTGTTGAGAAGATTTGTGATTTAGTTACAGGAATAGTTGTGTTTCTTGGGATAAGAGGAGTTGCTACACCACCCATTGTTTCAATACCAAGTGTTAGAGGAGTAACGTCTAATAATAGAACGTCGTCAATATCTCCAGCAAGAACTCCACCTTGGATTGCAGCACCAAGTGCTACAACTTCATCAGGGTTAATTGAACGGTTTGGTTTTTTGTTTAGAACTTGTTCAACTAATTCTTGAACAGCTGGGTTACGTGTTGAACCCCCAACTAATAGAACTTCATCAATTTCTGATGCTGATAGTTTTGCTTCTTTAAGAGCATCTTCAATAGGTTTTCTTGTTCTTTGAACTAAGTGATCTGTCATTTTTTCAAAGTTTGCTTTTGTTAATGATGTTTCAAAGTTTAAAGGTCCATTTGCAGTCATTGCTAAGAATGGAAGAGAGATTGTTGATTCAGTTACACCTGAAAGTTCAATCTTAGCTTTTTCAGCAGCATCTTTAAGACGTTGCATAGCCATTTTATCTAATTGAACATCTCCATTTTCTTCTTTGATTTTTGCTTCTAATCATTCAACGATTGCATCATCTCAGTCATCTCCACCAAGTTTATTATCACCTGATGTTGAAAGAACTTCAAATGTACCATCTGCTAGATCTAGAACTGAAACGTCAAATGTTCCTCCACCTAGGTCATAAACAAGAACTTTTTGTTCTTTATCTGTTTTGTCAAGTCCGAATGCAAGTGCTGCTGCTGTTGGTTCGTTAATAATTCTTTCGATATTTAGACCAGCAATTTTACCAGCATTTTTTGTTGCTTCACGTTCTGCATTATTAAAGTATGCAGGAACTGTAACAACAGCTTTAGTAATTTTTGTACCCATTTTTTTCTCGGCGTATTCTTTCATGTATCCAAGGATCATTGCTGAAATTTCTTCTGGTGTATATTCTTTACCGTTTGCTTTAACTTTTTTATCTGTACCCATTAGACGTTTAATAGATGCAACTGTATCTGGGTTTGTTTCCATTTGTCTTTTAGCTACTTCACCAACGATGATTTCTCCATTTTTGAATGAAACAACTGATGGTGTTGTTCTTTTCCCTGTTGGGTTTTCTAGAACTTTTGGTTCTTTATCTTCAATTACAGAAACAACTGAGTTTGTTGTTCCTAAGTCAATTCCTAAAATTATTTCTTTTGCCATAATGTATTTCTCCTAATTTTCTTAATTTATTATTTCCCTATAACTACTGTTGCGGGTCTTATTACTCTGTCATGATGTTTAAATCCATTTTTCTTAACTTCTGTTACTTTATCAGTCATTTCTTCGTTTTCAATAGTTGAGATTGCATCCATTGTTTCTGGATTAAAATCTTCTCCAACTTTTGGTGTGATTTTAGTTAATCCATGTGCTTCCATAATTGAATCAATTTGTTTTAATAACATTTTGAATCCAATTACATAATTCTTAACTCCTGGATCATCTTGTTTTTCACCGAATTCAACCGCTAATTGTAAATTCAATCAAGGTTCTGTCATCTCTTTAAAGAATTTTGAAGTTGCAAATTTCTTAATGTGTGAAACTTCTTCATCCATTTTAGCTTTATGCTCACTTTTAAATTCTTCTACTTTTTCTTTAGCTTTACTTTGGAAAGTTTTTGCTTGTTCCAAGAAAGCATCTTGAGCTTTAACATTTTCTTGTTTAAGATCAATTATTTGTTTTTCTAAGTTTGAGTTCTTTTGTTTTAATAATTTAATCTCTTTTTCAAGATTCTTTTTATCTACACAATCTTTACATTGTTTAGATTTCTTTTCCTTTTTTTGCTCTTTTTTGATTTCTACTTTTACTGTAGTTTCATCGTTTGTTTTTTTATCTTTTTTATCTGACATAATCAAATCATATCATATTTTTAGCACTCTCACACAACAAGTGCTAAAAAAAAGACGCAAGTGCCTTAAAATTCAATAAATGCTGATTCTGAAACAAATTCAATGAAGACTTGATCTTTGTTTTTAATGTCTGCATATCTTCCGTCTTTTAACTTATATTCTTTATATTCTTCTTTAATAGAATTAATAGCATCCTTCATTTGTCTTGTCTTGTCTTTAAATTTAAATATAGACAATGCTGATGTTAATAATCCTGTTACCGCAGTAATGATAGCCATTATTAAGAAACAGTTCCTTGCTCATTGTCAATCATGAGTATTGTAAGGTGGGTTTTTAAGTGTTAACATAGCTCAAAGGTTAATAAGTACTAATGTTGCAGTAAGAATAAATATAGTGGAGTTTATCAGTGTATTATAGAATCTACTTTTTCTATATTTGTTATTAACTGTATTTCAAATGTGCATTACCCCATCGTCTTTTTGGAGTATTTCAACTATTTTATTTTTTTGCATCTTTACTCCTTTTCTTCGTATTCTTAACTAACTCTTCTATTTCTTTAACGGTATCATCCGTCTCTCCAATAGCATCATAGTTACCGCAAATTTGTGCAACTCTTGTATAAAGTAATATTTCTCTATTTTTAGCGTCCTCTGAATAGAAACCAGCTTTATTAATATAAAGTGTTATTTGACCTCTAATACGTCTATTAACTCTCATTGCCTCTTGGTATTTACCTTTTATAACAAAGAAGTTAATAAATGAGGTAAGCATCGTTGTTGTAGCTGAAACCCCAGTTACCATGAAGAAGAATCATGCTGGTTTTTTTCCTCCAAATAATAATAATGAAAATATTAATGCTGTTAATATAGCCATTGTTGCCGCAGCTATTGCTATTGCAACATTTAATCAAATGAATAATTGTCTAAAGATTATTAAATCTCTTTTTGAATGTTTCCTACGCGCTTCAACGTATTCCATTGGTGTATCATGAAGATGATAAATACTTTTAATTACTTTTTTACTCATCTTTATCTCCAATCAATGTTTTAATGATAATTTTTGAAGCACTTGGTTTCTTCTTAACTTCAAATATATTTAATAAGTCATCTTGAATTTGAGATTTTAATAATTTCATTCCTTCTTCTTCACTTATACCTTCATATACATAAGAAGAACTTTTGTATTTCATATATTCATTTTGAATTGTGTCGATTGCTCTTTTGTATTTATGATCTTGCTTGAAGTTTTGATATAAAGCAAGAACAAATCCCATGAAGAATAATGCAATTGTAATTAAACACACTAATGAAGCTGGAACTAAAATATCCGCTCCAACTTTTCTAAGTGAAATTCCAATTAATGCGTATATAGCAATAACTACAATTGATATATTACATAACCCAACTAAAGAAGTTATAACAGTTCAACATATTCTTGCTCTCTTTTTAGCCTCTTCTAATTTCTTAAGTTCTCTTTTAACGTAACTACCAATCCCTTTTCTATCATTAATAGGACTCATCTTTGTTTCTTTTGTTGCCATTATTCGCCCTCCCCATTAACTAGCTCATCCAATAATTTTAATATCGGTAACGCTTTTTCATAATCAACTCTATCAGGACCAACTATTGACACTTCCATAGAACCTTCACCGATCCTTATTTTTTTAGAAATAAGTGCTTGATTATCTAATATAGAAATCTTAAGTGTTTCATCTTCGTTGTCAGCTTGATCTTCAATGGTTTCTCAAATTGATTTACTTTCCAATCTTTCCATGATGTTGAATAGTTTTTCTCTATCCTTGAATTCTGGCTTTTTAATAATATTAGTTCTTCCATATACACGTGAAGTTTGTTTTGTGTGGAAATCGAAAACCTTTGTAATCATTTCTTGTATTACAAACTCAAAGTCCTTAACTTCTTCGGAAACAATTCCTGTTAATGCTTCAGTTTTAATTGCTAGATTTCTCATAGGTGTATTAACCAACCTATCTTTTAATACCCTAACAGCAATACGTATATCTTCTAATTGAGCACCATTTTTAACAGAAACTAATTTAGATTCAACTCTACCTGTTGAAGTAACTATAACAATGGTTGCATTTTGTTCGTTTAAAGGTACGAATTGTATTGATTTACATAACTCGTCAGCTGCATCAGTTTTAGTAACTAATGTTAAATCTGTAATTGTTGAAATGGCTTCAGCCGCTTCTTCAAGAACTTGATCAATACCGATGGTTCTTTTCGCAAAGATACCCTTTAATTGTTTTTGTATTTCTACAGATACATCAGTATTTTTAGAATGGTTTGCGTATAATAAAAACCCTTCCGCTGATGGAATTCTCCCAGATGATGTATGGCATTTTTCTAAATATCCTTTTTTTTCTAATGCTGCCATTTCGTTACGTACGGTTGCTGGTGAAACGTCAAGCCCAAACCCCTTAATAAGAGCAGCAGACCCAACCGGATTACCACTTGATATATATTCTCTTGTAATCAAAAGAAGATATTCTTGTTGTCTTTTAGTTAAATTATTCATAATCATATTATATATGAAAGACTATTTTTTAGCACCCTAACATATGAGAGTGCTAATTATAGAACACCTTGTGAAATTTCTTATTTTTAACCAAGGAAAACAATATATAATATTGGTATGAAAAATTTAAACGTAACTATAGAAATCCAAAAAGGATCAAACATTAAATATGAATACGACAGATCGAAAGGTAAA
>NZ_PSZP01000006.1 GCF_004335995.1 Mycoplasma todarodis | reverse complement strand
AGGTAATAACACATGTGTGTATATTATAATATAAATATTCAATAAAGGAAGGTATAAAATGAAAAAATTTAATAGAGTATTTTTTATAGTTACAGATTCTCTTGGAATAGGTAATTGTCCAAGAGCAAAAGAGTTCGGAGATTTTGGAGCAAACACATTTTCTTCAATCTCAAAAACAAGATTATTAAACATCCCAACATGAAGAAAAATGGGTATTAATAACATTGTTAATTTAGAAGGAATGCCACCAACAAAAGAACAAAACGCATACACATTGAGATTAATCGAATTAGGAAATGCTAAAGATACATTAGCTGGACACTGAGAAATGATGGGGATTAAAACAGTTACTCCTTTCCCAACATTTACAGAAACTGGTTTCCCTCAAGAAATGTTAGATGAACTATCAAAAGCATTTGATGGAAAAGAAATCATCGGAAATAAAGCGGCTTCAGGAACAGAAATAATTACTGAGCTTGGTGAAACAGAAATAAAAGAAGGGAAAGTTATTGTTTATACATCAGCTGATCCCGTTCTACAAATTTGTGGAAATGAAGAAACAATGGGGCTTGAAACACTTTACAGATATGGTAAAGCTGCTAGAGAAATCTGTAATTCAAGACCAGAATGAAACGTTGGACGTATTATCGTTAGACCTTACACTGGAACAGATAAAACAAATTTCCAAAGAACTGCAAACAGACATGATTATGCTGTTGAACCTTCAGAAAGACTTGTTATGGATGATTTAGCTTCAAAAGGAGTTAAAGTAACATCAATAGGTAAAATTAATGATATTTATTCAGGTCACGGAATTGATGTTGCTATTCATTCTGAATCAAACAATGATGGAATGGATAAATTAATTGATTTAGTTTCAAAAGATACAAAAGATGAATTTATCATGGTTAACCTTGTAGAATTTGATTCACACTATGGACACAGAAGAAATATTGATGGGTATGCAGAAGCGATTAACGACTTCGATATCAAATTAACAAAACTAAAAAATGCAATGAAAGAAGATGATTTATTAATCATCACTTCAGATCATGGTAATGACCCTTCATGACCAGGTTCAGACCACACAAGAGAAATGGTACCAGGAACAATTTTCTCTAAAGGATTTGAAAAACCAATGAAACTTGATGATGCTAAAGGATTTGGAACTTTAGGAAATATAGTTGCTAAAAACTGAGATGTAGCACCTACAGGTACTGGTGAAGATATCACAAATAAATTAAAATAATTAATAAAAAACACCCGCTTTAAAGGGTTGTTTTTTTTAAAAAAATATTACAAATAGAAAATAAAAATAGGCATTAGTTGCCTATTTCTTTATATTAATTACTTTTTAGCTTTTTTCGGAAATAACACTTTGTAAATTTCTGAATAGTCACTTACTGGGTGAATCTTAAGTTTTTCTTTTGATTCTTTTGGTAATTCCGCAATATCTTTCTCATTTGCTTTAGGTATGAATATTTCTTTAACACCCATTCTTACAGCTGCTAATGATTTTTCTTTTAATCCACCAATCGCAAGAACTTTACCTCTTAATGTAATTTCACCTGTCATTGCTCAATCTGAAGAAATTCCACGTTTTGAAAGTGCTGAGATTAATGCTGTTGTAAAGGTTACACCAGCTGAAGGTCCATCTTTAGGAACTGCTCCTTCCGGAACATGAATATGGATACTATTCTTCTCAAAATCAAAATCAATACCGAATTTTTTAGTGTTTGCTTTTACAAATGCTAAAGCAATTGTAGCTGATTCAGTCATAACATCTTTTAATTGACCTGTGATTCTTAATTCACCCTTACCAGGGAATGTTGTTACTTCCACTGGAAGTGTTGTTCCACCATATTGTGTGTAAGCCAGACCTGTAACTTGACCAATAATTGGATTCTTCTCTTTTTTGTCTTCGATAAAGCTCTTTTGTCCTAAAAGTTCAATCATTTTAGGTTCTGTTATTGTGTAAGCACCTTTGATTTCACCTTTGATTTTCTTAACAACGATCTTACGAGCTAATTTATCAAATGCACGTTTTAGACCACGAACACCCGCTTCAAGAGTATAGTGTTTTGCAACTTTTTCAATTATTTTGTCAGTCATTTTAAATTGTGATTTTGTTAATCCATTTTCTTTGATAACTTGAGGTATTAAGTGATTTTTAGCAATCATAACTTTTTCTTTCATTGTGTATGAAGAAAGATCAATTATTTCAACACGATCCAATAGAGGTGCTGGAATATTTTCGTAATAGTTTGCTGTAGCTATAAACATCACTTTTGATAAATCATATTCTAGTTCTAGGTAATGATCTTGAAATTTTTTGTTTTGTTCTGGATCTAGAACCTCTAACATAGCTGATGTTGGATCCCCTTTATAATCAGAAGCCATTTTATCAATTTCATCTAAAAGAATAACTGGGTTAGAAGTTTTAGCTTTATTAATAGCTTGAATTAATTTACCCGGCATTGAACCAACATAAGTTCTTCTGTGACCTCTAATTTCAGCTTCATCTCTAACTCCACCAAGTGATACCTTAATGAATTCACGATCAATTGTTTCAGCAATCGAACGAGCAAGTGAAGTTTTACCAACACCTGGAGGACCAACTAAAGCAATAATAGGTGCTGTATTTGATTTTGTATTCGCTTTAACAGCTAAATATTCAATAATACGTTCTTTAACCTTTTCAAGTCCATAGTGTCCTTTGTCAAGAACCTCTTGTGCTTTTACAATATCTGTTGAATCTTTTGAATATGTTTCTCATGGTAACTTAACTAATCAATCAATATATGCTTTTGAAACATTAGCTTCTGCTGAAATAGGAGGCATAGCTTCGTATTTAGCAATCTCATCAAGAACTTTTTCTTTAACATATACAGGATATTTTTTATCTTGGATAGCTTCTCTTCATGAATCAATCTCTGAAGACTTAGAAGACATTTCTCCTAATTCTTCCTTGATGGCTTTCATTCTTTCTCTAAGAAGGTATTCTCTTTGTTGTTTATCAAGTGTAGATCTAACATTAACATCTAAATCTTTTTCAATTTCAATGATTCTTGCTTCTTCTTCTAATATCTCGATAACAAGTTCTAAACGTTTATTAACATTTCTCGTTGCTAGAATTTTAGCTTTCTTTTCAATTGTAAGAGGCATATAGTGTCCGACAACATCTGCAAGCTCACCAGCAGAAATACCAGAAGCAAGCTCTTGAAGAACGTGTTTCGGCATATTAATTAGTTTACCAAGTGATTTTTCAATCTCCGAAGAAACTTTTCTAACTAATGCTTGTTCTCTAAGTTCATCGCCAGAAATACTTTTCACCAATTTTGCCTCTGCAAAAATTGAATCATCAATTGTAACTTCTGAAATCTTAACTCTACTTAATCCTGTAACTTCAATTCTTTTCCCTCCACCATCGTAAGCTTCTTGGACTTCGATAGTTGCTAGTGTACCTGTTGTAAAAATATCATCGATAGATGTTATTTTATCTAACATTGCAGACTTTTGAGAAACAACGATAATTTGACCTTCGTGTTTAATAAGTGCTTCATTAATAGCGATTAATGACTCTGGTCTACCTATTTCTATAATATTTTTGTGCCCAGGGAAGTTTGCGATCCCTCTAGTGGCTAAAACTGGATATTTCATTTGAACCTCTTTTTCTATTTTTATTAAATTAATTATACACTTTTTGCGAATAAAATTAGCACTCTTTATTTTGAGTGCTAATTTTATTTTGTTGTGCTTTTTGATATTCTTTCCTTCTTTTTTAACCTCATGATTCATTATTACGTGAAGCATAAGTTCTTAATACTTTTGCCATTGGGATATAACACAAGAATATAACTCCATATTTTGCAAGGTTACCTGCGAAATATGTTACAAATGTTCCTGCTCAATAATTGGGTATCATAAAGAATTTTGCTTTTACTAAAAAATATGGATTATTGTAAACATCTATTGTTTCTGAAATTGAAAAATGTTTTATATATCCAGTTGATACTCAATACAAAGGTGTAAAGAATATTTGATTTAGAAATGTTAATATCAGCGATGATGAAATGAATGTGGTGATCGCTATTGTTATTACTTTTATATTATGAGATTTCATTTTACTGAATATACTTGAGTATATATACATAAATCCAATCGTTACAATTGAACAAACGAGTAAAATGAAGTGCCCTGTCAAATATCTAGGGTGATAACCTGTACCAGCTATAACTGGACCCATTGCGAATCTCAACAACAATGTTAAAATACCTCAAATAGGGCCAGCATAATAAAATATAGGTAATATAAATAATAATGAAAAGTTTAATTTTATATAGGTATCAGCAAATGGCATATACCTCGATAAAAATTGCAATAATAAAACTAATCCAAGAAATACACCAGTAAACGCTATTTTATGCACAACTCCTCTGCCCTTAGAGCAATGGAAGAGATTGCTTGGTGTCATAAAAACTCCTTCTTTCTTAAAGTGAGTCTTTTGTTAGTTTCTTTTTTCTCATCTGGACTTTACCATCGGTGTTGGAATTTAACCAACTCAGCTTTCGCTCGCGGACTTTACCGCCGGTACAGAATTTCACTGTCCCCAAAAAGACTCATATAAATTATATTAGAAAATAAAAAAATATGCCACAAGACATATTATTATTTAATTATTTTTTGATTACATCCATGAATTTAATTCAATCTTTTCAGTCAGCAACAAATAATACACCAACACCTATTACTAATAGTAAGAAAATAATCCCTACAGCTAACTTGATCTTGTTTGATTTATTTCCTGATTCTTTTTTAGCAATTGCTTTTTCTTCTTTAGCAGCAACTTTTTCTTCTTTAGCAGCAGTTTTGTTTTCTTCTGCAGCAGCTTTTTCTTCAGCTTCTTTTGCTAATTGTTTATCAAGAGCATCGTTTTGTGCTTTAAGTTCTTGAATCACTCTTTCTTTTGTAGCGATTTGTGCATCTTTTTCTTCAACAACTGGTTTCTCTTCAACTGGTCTTTTAGCAACTGTTGCTTTTTTAGCTGGTGTTGCTTTTTTAGCAGCTGGCTTTTTAGCTGGTGTTGCTTTTTTAGCAGCTGGTTTTTTAGTTGTTTCAGATTTTTTAACACCATCTCATGTAGAGTGTTTTCTGAATTTTCCTTCTTTAGATTGCACCATGATTGATGTTGTTGATTTTAATGAAGCTGCATATTGGATAGCTTCTTTTTGTGTATTAAAAACTCTTGTAGCTTTTGAAGCTTTTGCATTTTTAACGCATCATTTTTTATCTTCCGCTCTTCTTGTAACGTATTTAACTGACATTTGTTTCTCCTTGGTTTATTTTTTTAATTTCTCATTTTATAATCACTTACTTGTTAAGTGAATGCAATAATATTTTATCAAAAAAATAGCTTTTTAAACATAAAAAAACTCTGAAATAAGAGTTATTTTTAATTAAAGTTGTTCTAAATTTTACCTATAGAGATTTCGTTGCTTTTTTCTTGGTGTTTATTTTAGCAATAACGGTTTCAATTAATCAAGGAAGGAATGATAATAATAATGTACCTATCAGAACACAAAATGTAGTTGTAGAAGACATCCTGTCAGCATGATTGAATCCTGTCATATCAACAACTGAAGCAATTAGCATATAAATCACAGGAATTGCAGTGAATAAAATCGAGATGATTGCTGCAGGTATAAATAATTTTGATTTCTCAACTTTAATTTTATTTGTCTTCCTATTTATCAAGGCTCCAACAATTGAAAATACAATAACACCAAAAACTAATAATGAAGATCAATTAGTTAACAAATCAACAAAACTATATAATGAAGCAGTTTTATAATAACCATATTGTCCTTGATATCCAACTGTATCTTTATAAGCATAAGCGCCCACACAAGCAAATATCA
The DNA here is from genome assembly GCF_004335995.1 of Mycoplasma todarodis. Lineage (GTDB taxonomy): Bacteria > Bacillota_I > Bacilli_A > Mycoplasmatales > Metamycoplasmataceae > Mycoplasma_K > Mycoplasma_K todarodis. Next base: position 22,006 of record NZ_PSZP01000006.1, on the reverse strand, counting down.
CAAAGAACACAATTGTTAATGTGGTTAGAATTAAGATTCCGGGTGTGAATCCTCTTAAAGAGATTGTTTTCGTTATTTTAATATCTTTAGTTTTCCATTTTTTAAAGAATTTAGAGAATATGAAATCATCGTCTGTGATATATTCATCATAAACATTGTATGAACCCATAGCAAATCCATTAACAATTCCAAGAACAGCCAAGAAAATACAAGCATTCATTATTGATTTGAATATTTTATTATTAAAGACATTGGCTCCACCTTTTTCCGAACCAACCAAAACACCAGAAGTAATTAAAAGATACATAGATGTGATTGCACCAACCCCAATTGCTAAAGCTAGAGGTAATAGATTTGGTTTCTCCATTTCTTCTTTTATAGAAGATACAGTATAAAATCCATCATATGCAAAGAATATTGCAGGAACCGAAGCAATAACGCCTAAATATGGTGAAAGTCCTGTTAATCCTTGAACAGGTGAATCTGCATGAGGATGATTGTGTTCAAAATTAATAAAACCAAACAATGGTATAAAAACAATCGGAACGAATTTTAGAATTGTAAATACTCATTGTAATTTAGTACTTGCATTTAGATTTCAAAATGATATTAATGATATTCATAAAAATATTGCGAACGCTATAAGAGAAACAACTCATCAATTTAATTGTCAACCAGTTGCATCTTGTAGAGCCATAACTGCATACAATGGAATTGTTACAAATGTAATAGGGAAGAAAAGCAATAACATATAACCTTTCGATCATTTGAATACTGATATTTTAGTGAACTTTTGCGCTCAACCTAATATACCTTTATCTCTTTCTTGTGTTGAAGCAACCTCTATTAAAGCTAATCCAATTGCTAAAATACCAATAGCCGCGACGGCTCACGAAGAAATAGCTAAACCCATATTACCGTGAGTATTATTTAAAATTGAATTATTCTTAAAGAATATACCGGCTCCAATAGCTGAACCAATTACTGTAATAATGACAGATAAGAATCCTATTTTCTTGACATTCCTTTTTGTAGTTGACATTTTCTCTCCTTTTTAGTAATAAAAATCCGCCTATTTAAGGGCGGTTTAACAACCTGCTATTTGCAGATTATTCAAAGCGCTCCTCGCATAATTACGGACAATAATAAGTATTTCTTAATATTGCATGTGATGTATATGTCTATATCACCCATTCGGCTTTAACCCTTTCGTTCATTTCTTAGAATACCTTCTCCATGAATTACTAATGCTTCAAGCACCTCACTACTATATTTTAATTTTAATATATTTTACATAAAAAAATAAGAACTTGAACCTATTTTTTAAGTTCATTCGTCTTACTTATTTTATGTTCTATAAATCTAATTGTGAACATATTTACAGGCAGGGCAGTAAATATTAATGCAATAACAATCAATGCTCTACCTCAAATAACAACGTTTTGAGAAAGCAAGATTGACATCAAAACAATGGAAACTGGGATGGTGAAGTTCATTGTATCTATTCAAATCAGTTGTATTCATATCAAGAATAAGGTAACTAATAATGCATATCCAACAAATCCAACAGCCACACCCCACAACTCACCAGTACTTAATATTGGTTTTGCATTAAAGTCTTTCGAAAGGAAAACCCACATAACAATTGCTGGTATTAATATAAATACTAATGTAACTAACGCTTGTGTTCATGAACCTGTTCTTTTTTCTGCTATTTCTATATTTTTAACTGGATTTTTTGATTGTCTTTTTGTCATTGGTTTTTTACTCATGTATTAATAATAACAAAAGAAGCCTATTTAGCTTCTTTTTCTAATAATTTTTTAAGGTATCTACCTGTTGCAGACATTTCATTTCTAGCCACTTGTTCCGGAGTACCCTTGGCAACTATGGTACCACCATTGATACCACCTCCCGGCCCAAGATCAATAACGTAATCAGCAGTCTTAATGACATCTAAGTTATGTTCAATCATCAATACTGTGTCTCCATTATCTGTAAGTCTATTTAAAACCTTAAGAAGATGTCTAACATCATAAGCATGTAATCCTGTTGTTGGTTCATCAAGAATAAATAATGTCTTACCTGTTGCTCTTTTTTGTAAGAATGTAGCCAATTTAATTCTTTGTGCTTCTCCACCTGAAAGTGTAGTAGCATTTTGACCAAGTGTTATATAGTTAAGACCAACATCCATTAAAGCGCCAAGCTTTGTTTTGATTTTAACAAATGAATCAAAGAATTTATAAGCTTCCGAAACTCTCATATTAAGAACATCAGAAATGTTTTTACCTTTGAATTTAACTTCAAGTGTTTCTCTATTAAATCTCTTACCATCACAATGATTACATTCAATGTAAACGTCAGGTAAAAAGTGCATTTCAATTTTAATTGAACCATCACCTTTACATTTATCACAACGTCCACCATCTACATTAAATGAGAACCTACTTTTTGAGTAACCCCTTGCTTTCGATTCTGGAGCCATTGAATACAACTCTCTAATATCATCGAATAGAGATGTGTATGTCGCAGGGTTTGAACGAGGAGTTCTACCGATAGGAGATTGAGAAATCTTAATCACCTTATCAATATTCCCATTTCCTGTCATACTTCTATATTTACCGGGAGCAATTAAAGGATCCTTTATTTTTTGTTCGATTGCTTTAGCGAGAACATCATTAACTAATGTTGATTTACCTGAACCTGAAACACCGGTAACAGCTATCATTTTACCTAACGGAAACTTAACATCAATATTTTTAAGGTTATTTTCTTTAACACCCTTTAATTCAATTACTTGACCATTTCCTGAACGTCTAAATGAAGGAACTTCTATTTTTTGTTCTCCAGACAGGAATTGTCCAGTTATTGATTCTTTTACTTTAGCAACTTCTTCAGGTGTTCCTGCAGCAACTACATTACCACCTTGGTCACCTGCAAGAGGACCAATATCAACGATATAATCAGCTGCTTTAATTGTTTCTTCATCATGTTCAACAACAATTAATGTATTACCTATTTCAACCATCTTTCTAAGTGTTTTAATTAATTTATCATTATCAACCTGATGCAGACCTATTGAAGGTTCATCAAGAACATAAAGAACGCCCGTTAAATTAGAACCTATTTGTGTAGCTAACCTTATACGTTGCGATTCTCCACCTGATAAAGTTTCAGCTTTTCTATCTAATGAGATGTATGTAAGCCCAACATTCATTAAGAATGAAAGTCTTTCATAAAGTTCATTGATAATCATTTCTGATACTTGTTGCTCTTCATCACTTAAAGAAAAATTAGTTACTTTTTCAAATGATTGATCAATTGATAATTTTGTAAAATCATAAATCGTCATATCATCTATTTTCATTGCTAATGCATATTTATTTAGACGAGACCCTTTACATGATTCACATTTAACGTCAGTCATGTATGATTTATATCATTTTCTGATTTGTTCAGATTTTGTTTCTACATATCTTCTTTCTATTAATGTAGCAACCCCTTCGATATATTCATTCTTTTTATATTCATTACCATTTCTGGAAGTGATTGTGTATTCAATAGGTTCTAAGGAACCTTCAAGAATAATTTTCATCTCTTCTTTTTCTAAGTTTTCAATTGGAATGTCAGCATTTATATTGTAGTGATTTAGTAAAATATTGAATTTCTGTCATTCTAAATTTTCGGAACCTACTAAATTAGCAAAATAAGTAATTCCCCCTTCAGAAATAGCTCTTTTCTTATCTGGTATTAATAATCTTTTATCAACTTTTAATTTGATACCTATACCCTTACAAGAATCACACATTCCAGCTGGAGAATTGAATGAGAATAATCTTGGTTCAATCAATGGCATATCAAAATCACCTTCTGGACATGAGAAATTTCTTGAGAAAGAAACTTTTTCACCTTCATCAACCGATATTTCAATAAGACCTTTTGCATGTTCTAACGCAACTTCAACAGCATCTGATATTCTCGAACGATTTTCTTCATTTAAAACAATACGATCAACAACTATGGAAATAGAATGTTGTTTTGTTTTAGATAATTCTATATCATCGTCCAACCTCATTATTGTTCCATCGACTTCAACACGAATAAATCCATCAGATCTAAGTGATTCCAACAAATTCATATGTGTACCTTTTTCTTTTTGAACAACAGGTGAGAATATAACCATTCTAGAACCTTCTTTATATTTAAAGATGGTATTGATTATATCTTGTGTTCTTTGTGCAGAAATAGCCTTTTTATGTCTTGGACAGAACGGTGTTGCAACTCTTGCATATAAAAGACGAAGATAATCATAAATCTCAGTAACAGTACCAACTGTTGATCTTGGGTTATTATGAGTTGTCTTCTGCTCTATGGAAATTGCTGGCGAAAGACCTTCAATTGATTCAACATCGGGTTTTTTTGTTCCACCTAAAAATTGTCTTGCATATGATGAAAGAGAATCCACATATCTCCTTCTTCCTTCTTCATAAATTGTGTTGAAAGCAAGAGATGATTTACCTGAACCTGAAACACCAGTGAAAACAACCAATTTATCTTTTGGAATTTCAATGTTTATATTGTTTAGGTTATTTTCTTTAGCACCTTTTATCTTTATTACTTTTTTATCCATTTTATTCCTCCTGCATTTCTATTATTAAATCTCTTAATCTTGCCGCTTTTTCAAATTCTAATGATTTTGAAGCTCTCAACATTTGATCACGTAAATCATCAATAATTTCTTTTTTAGCTTTTTCATTTTTACCTTTTTTGTTATAAAGTTCGACCGCTCCAGAAATTTCATTATCATTTAATGGATCCGCAATCTCTTTAATGATTGTTGTTGGGATAATCCCATGCTCTTTGTTATATTCATCTTGAATTTGACGACGTCTTCTAGTTTCATCTATAGCAATTTCCATTGAGTTAGATATTTTATTTGCATAGAATATTACTCTACCATTTGAGTTTCTAGCTGCCCTACCTGCAATTTGAATTAATGATTTTGAAGTACGCATAAATGATTCGATATCTGCATCAATAACCAAAATTAAAGACACTTCCGGTATATCGATACCTTCTCTTAATAAGTTGATACCAACGACAACATCATAGATACCTTTACGTAGTTTACGTAGAACTTCAGCTCTTTCGAAAGTTTTAAGTTCATTATGAATGTATGCGGTTTTTATTCCCTTTTCTTGGAAATAACGTGTTAACTCTTCAGCCATTCTAATTGTTGTAGTAAGTACAAATGTTCTTTCGTTATTTTTTATCTGAGTTTTTATTCGATCGTACATATCTTCTATTTGACCTTCTTTAGGTATAACTTCAATAATCGGATCTAATAGACCTGTTGGTCTGATAATTTGTTCAACAACAACTCCTTCAGCCTTATCTATTTCATATTCATTAGGTGTGGCTGATACGAATATCTTTTGATGTGGCAATCTTTCAAATTCATCAAAGTTTAAAGGTCTATTCTCCATTGCTGATGGTAATCTAAATCCATATTCAACTAATGTTTCTTTTCTTGAACGGTCAGCTTTAAACATCCCTTTTACTTGTGGAATCATCATGTGTGATTCATCAATAATAATCACAGTATCTTTAGGGATGTAATCGAATATAGTATATGGTGTTTGACCATATTCACGTCCATCCATATATAGAGAGTAATTTTCTATACCAGGACATACACCGAACTCTTCTAAATGTTCTAAGTCCTGATGAACTCTTTCAGATAATCTTTGCGCTTCTAATAGTTTATTTGCTTCTTCAAGCTCTTTAACCCTTATTTCTAATTCCGCCCTTATTTTGGTTGTAGCTTCTTTAACTGTTTCTTGTCTTGTTGTATATGAATCAGCCGGGAACAATAGAACTCTATTAACAATTTTATTAACCTTCCCCGATAATGAATCAACATAAGCAATTTCCTCTATTTCATCACCAAATATATCTAATCTAATTATGTATTCATCAGTTCAACCTGGAGCTATTTCAATAACATCACCTTTCGCTCTAAAGTTACCTGGTCTTAACTCCACATTATTTCTTTTGTAATTTCTTGCAACTAGGTTTCTTAAAAGTTCTTTTCTCGGAACAACATCACCAGTTGTAATTACGTAGAACATTTCTTTATATTCTTGTGGATTTAGCGCTCCATAAATTGAAGCAACTGACGCCACAACAATTGTACCTCTATCACTAAGAAGAGAGTTCAGTGTAGCCATCCTCATCATATCTAAATCTCAGTTTGATTTTGATGTTTTATCAATATATGTATCTGTACCTGGTTTATATGCTTCAGGACGATAATAATCGAAATGAGAAACAAAATATTCAACTTTATTTTCAGGAAAGAAAGTTTTAACCTCTGAATAAAGTTGAGCGGCTAATGTCTTATTATGAGAAAGAATAATCGCAGGTCTATTTACTTTTTCAAGAACGTTAGCAATTGTAAAAGTTTTCCCTGAACCAGTAACTCCTAATAACACTTGAGAGTCATCACCGTTGTTTAGTCCATCAACCAAACGTTTAATTGCTTTTTCTTGATCACCAGCAGGTGAATATTCTGATTTTAGTTTTAAAGCCATTTTGACCCCCTTTTTAAAAATTGATTAAATTAAGTTAATTATTATGTAATTCTACTCCAAATTTTACTTTTTTGAGTATAAATTATAGTTATTTCATCTTTTTCTTTATATTTGTTGCGATTGTTGGAGACACAACTTTCTCCAATTCGCTTTGCGAAGCATTGTAGATATTCGCATATGTCTCGAATACTTTCAGCAGTCTTGCAAGAGTTTTTGGCCCAACACCAGGAATGGTCTCCAGTGACCCTTCTAGTGTTCCCTTCAATCCTCTACTTCTATGTTGAACTTTAGCAAATCTATCAACTTCAGCTTGCATTGATCTTAAAAAGTTTAATAAGGTTGAATCTTTGATCTCAACCTCCTCACCTTCTAAGTTAATTAAACTTCTAGTGATGTGTTTGTCGTTTTTAACTAAACCAATAATCCTTAAATCAACACCTAATCGTTCAGTTACTTCTTTAACCTCGTTAACTTGTGCTTTACCACCATCAACTATAAATAAATTCGGAATTGGATTTTCTTTTTTAGAAAAGTACCTTGTTGTTGTTTGCCTCATATATTCAACGTCAGCTTTTCTTGAAAGCGTCTCTAAATTATATTTCTTGTATTCTGATTTTTGTTTAACCCCATTTTTATAAGAAACAATGGCAGAAACCGGGTTCTGATTTGCTGTATTGGAGTTGTCAATCATCAATATATGTCATGGTTTATCAATATTTAATAAGTACCCCAGTTTTTCAATTGCTCCGGAAGTTAATTCAACTTGTCTTTTATGCTTTCTCAACTTCTCATCTTTATTATTTTCAGCATTCATAACGGCGATTTTTAACATTTCTTTATATTTACCCTTTTCTGGATAAATAGGCTTAAATGAATGGTAAAAATCATTGCTATATTTCTCATCTAGAATTAATTCTTTTGGAACCAAGTTATTATTGTAGTAACTATTAACAAATTGACGAATAGTTTCATTTGAATCATTAATTATTTCAAGAACTTCATTAGTCATTGAAAGTAACGACCCATTTCTGTAGAACATTATAGAAATAAATAAATAATCATCTTGCTGAGAAACCCCAACAACATCAATATCCTTATCATTATCTAATTGAACGACTTGTCTTTGATCGAAAATATTCAAGGCTTCTAAAGACTCCTTGTATTCTTGTGCAATTTCAAACATTTCTTTGTCAGCTGCAGAGAACATCTTTCCCTCTAATTCTCTTTTGTAAAAATTATTATCTGCGGAAAGTATTTTTCTTACTTTCTTATATTTTTCTTCTCAAAATTCTTTAGATGTATCGGTGATTGGTAAACCACTCTCATAAAGAGCTTCTCTTTGAAGAGTTTTCAATAGTTGTCTTGATTTAGAACCGACTGGCAAAGGACCAAAGTAAAAAGCATTATCTTTCAATATTCTTCTAACCATAGTAATTTTTAAATTCTTTCCAAGTTTAACCTTTATATAAGGGTATCTTTTATCATCAATGAATTGGATATTAAAATATGGAGCATGTTCCTTTATAAGGTTCCTTTCTAAAATAAGAGCTTCTTTTTCATTTTCCGTAATTATTAAATCAAATGATTCTGCTTCCTGAATCATTTTATGTGTTTTAAAAGAATTGATAGATCCCTTTTTATATTGATTTATTCTAACTCTTAAATTTTTTGCTTTCCCTACGTATATAACTTTATCTAATTTATCTTTATATAAATAAACTCCTGGCTTTTTTGGTATTTCTTCAATGTTTCAATTTGTCATATTAAAATTATAACTTGTTTATTTTGTATTCATAATATTCCCCATCCAATAAACAATTCCTTTCATTTTTATATTCAAAAGAAATAAACACCATTTAATTGGTGTTCATTTCTTTTGATGTTATTTTTGGTAAAAAAAAACATCCGTAATGGATGATATGGTACGCCCTAGAAGATTCGAACTTCTGACCCAATGGTTAAAAGCCATTTGCTCTACCGACTGAGCTAAGGGCGCATATGGTGCCCAGGACTGGACTTGAACCAGCACAGTATTGCTACCGGGGGATTTTAAGTCCCCTGCGTCTACCAATTTCGCCACCTGGGTAGGTGTCTAACTTTGTTGCTTTATTATTTTATCAAAAAAAATAGCATTTGTTGCTATTTTGTTATTATTTTATTCTTTGGAATAGGACTTCACCTTTTTTAACCATGATTTCATCGAATTTTTTAAAGTTAGAAATCTCTTCTAATGAAAGACTTTCCACTTGTAATTGTTCCATAGCTAATGATGTTTTATTCGGTATTACTACTGATAAGTATGTTGATACAGCATAAATCCCATTTAATAATATATTTAAAACTTGCGCAAGCCTTTCTTTATCTTCTTTTAAAGTTCAAGGTTGTGTTTTGTCTATGTAACCATTTAAAGATTTTGAAAGTTTTGTTGCAACTTCAAATGCCTTATTGATAGCGAAGTTATCGAAATGTTTTGTGAATTTTTCAGTAGATGCAAGTATTTCTTCAATAATTTCTTTATCGAACTCATTTTCTGTTTCTGTGAATTGGATCGGTTTATCAAATGATTGCAATGTCATTGCAATGGTTCTTGATAATAAATTACCATAATTATTAGCAAGTGCTGAATTATATGTATTTTTAAGCATTTCTTTATCAAACACCCCATCTTGACCCATAGAGATTTGAGAAGCGAAGAAGAATTTTAATGTTTCTGCCCCAAACTCTTCTATTAATTCTAATGGATCAATTACATTCCCTTTAGATTTAGACATTTTTCCTTCTGGAGTAATTATTCACCCATGAGAAAGAATTGAAGTTGGTTGAGGTAAATTTAAAGCTTTTAAGATTATTGGTCAATATATACAGTGGAAACGTGTAATCTCCTTACCAACCAAATGAACTTTTTCATCACCATTTACTCAATATTTTTGATAATCAGAATCATCTTCAGTTTTATAGCCTAATGTATTTATATAGTTAGTTAAAGCATCCAATCAAACATAAACGACATGTTTGGGATCCTCTAAAACGGGAACTCCTCATGTAAATGAAGTCCTTGTTATTGATAAATCTTCAAGACCTTTCTTAAGGAAGTTTTCTCTTAATTCTTTAATAATTTTGTCCGGTCTAACAAAGTTAACTTTATTAAATTCTTCGTCTAATCAATCCGCAAACTTAGACATTCTTAAAAAGTAAGATTCTTCTTCAACCTCTTCAAGTTTATGTCCTGATGTTGGATGGAAATATTCACCATCTTTTTCTTCCGCTTGTGTTACAGTGAAGAATTCTTCATCTTGAACAGAATACAACCCTTTATATGCACCTTTATAGATAACATCATTTTCCAGTAACTCTGAGAATATTTTTTGAACAGAAGCTTCGTGAGAAGGTCTTGTCGTTCTTGAATAATAGTCATAATCAATCCCTAATTCATTTCAAAGATTTTTGAATAATTCTGTCATACCATCAACGTATTTTTGTTCTGAAATATTTGCTGCTTCAGCTTTCTGTTGTATTTTTTGGCCGTGTTCATCAGCTCCAGTCAATAACTTAGCATCATAACCACGTAAAGTTTTGTAGTTCCTGATTGTTCAAGCAAGTGTTGTTGTGTAAGCGTGTCCAATATGTAATTTACCTGAAGGGTAATAAATTGGTGTTGTTATATAAAAAGTTTTTTTATTTTGCATTTCTGCCTCCTGATTTAATTGGTTTGTATAATTTTTTAACTTCATCTCTATATGCATGTTCATCTTTATTTAATGTGTGTAAATATATGTTGGGCAGGTGATGTGTCCCTCACCCTACTCTGAACCTTCCCTCAACAAGAACTAAATTTGATTTTTGATCTTCTCTAGGGTGAATCATTTGTATTCTCTTGGGTTCAAATCCATATTTCCTCATTAATGTAACAATGTCAACCAACCTTTCTGTCGGTTCGACAATTGCCAAATAACCTTTTTGATTAATTATTTTGGCCGATCCTTTGATAACATCCTCTAAAGTTAACTTAAGTTCATGAGTTGCAATAAGTTTTTCTTCTGAACCTTTATTCTTCAAAGATGCATCTACCTTATAAAAGGGGGGATTACATACAATCGCATCATATTTTTTACGTTGGTTTTTAGCGTGATCTAAATAAAAGTCATTAAAATCACCATGAATTAAATTTATTTGTTCTTCCTTTTTATTTAATTCAACATTTCTTTTTGCCAACTCTAGAGCTTTCTCTTGTATTTCCAATGCATCAATCGTTATTCTTTCAGAACGCGCAGACATGAAAATTGAGAGTGCTCCATTGTTTGTACCGATTTCTAATATTCTTTTTACTTGAGCAGTCATTGAAACAAAATTACCCAATAAAATAGTATCCACCGAATAGTTGAACATACTTTTATTCTGATAAACATATAAATCTGAATCGTAACCCAAAGAATTTTTAACTACTTTTTCTTCCATTTAAACCTCCTTTATAAAATAAAAAAGTTCCATTAGAAGGTCACCGTACCACTCCTAAAAGAACTCTCAACTCGTATCGTGAGTAACCCATTGAACTATTTGGCTCATAACCCCCAAAATCATCATTCTGCTATTAATTAATAATATTATACTGAATTTAAATGAAATATACCTTATCTTTTAATGCTGACTTACGAACTTTAAGAGACTCCACGTTAGCTTGAACCTCTCCGATGTGACCTTTACCTAATAAAGCCATATAAAGTTGCGATTTATGAATTTTAATTTCTATCGCTTCTTTGTGTTCTCCATCTATGATACTTTTATAAAATGGACTATCAGTATATTCTTCTAAAGTGAACATGTTTAATTGGTCACTCAAGGTTGTTTTGTTTGCATAAAATGAAATATCAGCAACATGAATAGGTAAATAATTAACCCTATCATTGATTATGATTGTATTTTGATAATATAAATCATAAACTTGTGGTGGTTTTTGTCTATGCACTTTACCTTGTAATGTTTTTTTACCAGGTTGGTTAAGTATAAAACCTGAGTATTCACCAAGAATTTCTTTTTCTTTTTGTTGCGCATCTAATCGTGGCATTTCATTTTCTAATAATTGTGTTTCGATAGTTGGTCAATAATTAGGAGTCTTTTTCTTGACTTGATACTCTTCCTCAATAATTTGGCCAATTTTATTGATCAGTATTGTTACCTCTTTTGTAATCGAACTCAATACTTTCTTTTTATTAACTTCATCTTCTAGAACAATTGAAAATGTTAACTCATCCCTAACTAGAGAATTAACATTACTAACTTCTTCATCTCGTCAAACGGTAAACCCTTCTGTTTGTATTGCTTCTCCTGATTCTGCTTCTAATTTTTTTAACATAAGTCGTCTTCAATTAGCATAATGAAGAGGGAAAGTCGCGATATCGTATGACTCACCAAAATCAAATTTTATTTTTCTTGTAATGTTATCAATGGGTAACAATAATTCAGAATCCTTACGATAAAATGCAGGTAATTCTATTTTTGTGATTTCATACTTTTCTTTAAAGTGTTTTATTATTAATTCATTTATTAAAGATATGGCTCTTAGAGTATCTTTCATTGAAATATTTGGTGTATATGTTGAGTTTATTTGCATATGCTAATTATAAAAGAAAAAAAGACCTTTAGGTCTCTTTTGTATTATTGTTCGATAAAACTTTTTGCTTCTTTAATATTGATTCTTCTATTCTCTTGTTTTTTCAATAAAGAATTAATTATTGGGAAAATTATGAATATTCCTATTTCAGCAATAAATACTCCGAACTCCGTAAGTTGAGTTGCTGTCCCATCCCCTCATGAAGATTGTGCATGTATATTAATGATTGTATCTACAATAAAATGTCCTATTAATAAGTATCCAACAACAAAGAATATTCCTACAACGGCTATACAAGCGGATGTATAAAATATAAACTTATTAATCTTCTTAGTCTTCATTCGTTTTCTTTTTAATGAATATTTAAATATGATTATTCCATATATCACGAAGAAAAACAGTGTGGGGAAGTTTGAAAATCCATCAAATAAATAACTTTTATTAAGAATAATTGAAGGGATACCGATTGTCATTGTTCAAAACCCAACCACCATAAAGATAAATAAAATAGGGATATATTTATTAGGCATTTTTGATTCTTTGAGGCTTCTCATTCCGAAGAATGTTTCATTTTCAACATTTTCTTCAAAAACAGAAACTGTTGCAGCTGAAACTCCATTAATTACACCAAAGGTAGAAATTACAATGAATCCAAATACAATTGCTCCCAATGATTTTGCAACCCCTTTTGGCATAACATTACTTATTAACCCTTGAATAGTTCCGGAATTATGTAGAATTGATGAAACTGCTATCAATGTGTATAAAACAATTATTGATAACATACCAATCAATACTATAGTTGGAACCCTTTTTTCACCATTTTTAACTTTATTTGTCAATGTTGTAACACTCATGAAAGCATCATAAGCAAAAAGAACGGCTGGTAAAGCTACAATTAACCCTTGGAATGTGAATTTATTTGCATGGAAAGCATTTTCTCCACCAGTATTATTCGTCATAGGCAATACCACACCAATAATGAAAGCAAATACTAATGGAATAAATTTTAAAATTGTTGATATTTGTTGAATAATCCCCGATGCTTTAATACTGAAGAAATTAATGATAATAAATGTAAATGTAAATGTTAATCCTATTAAAACATGACCGTAAATAGGAATGGAACTTATAACGCCTATTTGTGCAAACATTGATATTAGCATTTCAGAACCAAAAAATCCTAAAACTGATATTAATGATCCTCAATAAATAAATGAATAATTAAACTCTGTGAATTTACCAGCTTTTTTTCCTAATAATTTTTCTGTTCATCCAGGTAATCCTGAAGCATCAGTTTTTAATTTCATTGATCCTATTTCAGAAAAAGATATCGCTGTTGCAGCTGCAATGATTCCACCAATAATTCATGCGAGCAATCAAGTTACTCCATCATGATTTGTTGCTGATGCTACTGAAGCATTTTTAAAGAATATACCAATCCCAACAACAGTACCAATCAACATTGTTAAAGCTGCAAAGAATCCTAGCTTCTTCCCTTGTTCTATAGACATTTTGTCCCCTTTCATAATAAAAACGCAACCTTCATTAAGATTGCGTTTTTACATTAATTATTAATATTCAGCAACCTATATTGAAACGTTACAGGTCACCCTGTAAATTAGTTTCAAAAATAAAATGCTGTTTTTAAAGTTTTTTTCATACTTTAATATTTATACCATTAAAAATATTTTTTCAACTCATTAATTTTGTTAGTTTTTTCTCACTCAAATTCGTAATCAGTTCTTCCAAAGTGCCCAAATACTGATGTTTTCTTGTAAATTGGCGTCTTAAGTTTTAAACTCTCAATAATTCCTCTTGGCGATAAATCAAACACCTTCTGAACTGCTTCTAATATTTTGTCTTTTTCAACTTTTTCAGTACCAAATGTTTCTAGTGATAATGAAACGGGTTGTTCAACACCTATAGCATAAGATAATTGGATTTCAGCTTTCTCAGCTAATTTTGCTGCAACAATATTTTTAGCAACTCATCTTGCTGCATAAGCTGCTGAACGATCGACTTTTGTGTAATCTTTTCCAGAAAATGCTCCACCACCATGACGACCCATTCCACCATATGTATCAACAATAATCTTTCTACCTGTTAAACCAGTATCTCCAATTGGTCCACCAATTACAAATTTTCCTGTTGGATTTACCAGTGTAGTGAAATCTTCATTCATTTTATATTGTCTTGCAACTTCTTTCATGATATTTTCAATAATAAATTCACGGAATAAATCTTTGTCATAATCTTCTGTATGTTGAACAGACATCAATACTGTATCTATTATTGGTTTTTCACTTGTGTAATCAATTGTTACTTGCGCTTTGATGTCTGATTTAGCTCATTTAAATTCATCCTTTAAACGCAGCGTTTCAGCTCTTTTAACTAATGCGTGAGCAAGAGTTATTGGTAAAGGCATTAATTCTGGTGTTTCATTTGTAGCATAACCAAACATAATCCCTTGGTCACCTGCTCCAATCGCTCCCTCAGCTCTATCAACACCTTGATTAATATCCGGAGATTGTGAATTAACATTAGAGATAACGGTGAAATCATTTTCACTGTAACCTAATTTTGATAGAACACTTCATGCAGCTTGCACAACATCAACATATGCCTTTGTTGTGATTTCACCTCCGATAATTATTAATCTATTTGATGCCATGACTTCACAAGCAACTCTTGATTCTGGATCTTGTTTTAAACATTCATCTAAAACCGCATCAGAAATTTGATCACAAATTTTATCTGGGTGCCCAGCTCCTACTGATTCTGATGTAAATAATTTTTTTAACATAATAAAAACTCCTTTTCTTATTACAAAGAGAGGGAGTTATTATAAAGAATATAATGTACATGCTACCTTTCGGCCTTGCTATCCACCTTCTACAATTTTGTAGGGTTGGCTCACCTAAGCTGCTAAGCTAAGTGACTCTCAATGTAATTTATTTGTCTTAATTAGTATAACAAAAAAATATCAAACCTAAAAAAATAATTAAATAAAAAATAGGTCGTTACCTATCCTTTAAATTATTTATCAAATTTCTTGTACATCTCAATCATTTCACCAACTAATAAAATTAATGTTTGTGATGTTAATAATTGATCTTCAGCATGCATGAATAACACTTTAAATTTGTGATCTATTCCTTGAGCTTCCTCAACAATAACATCCATGTGAGCATGTGCAGCGTCAGCTATTTCCTTATTAGCTTCATCCATTTTTTCTTGTGCTTCATCATATTTTTGTTCTTTAGCAAAATATAATGCTTCCATCGCAGCTGACTTAGCAGTTCCAGCTGATGTAATGATTCTGAATGATACTTGTTCAAAATCTATTTTTGATACTTGTTTTTCTTCCATTTTTATTTCTCCTTAATAAGTTTATATCTTTTTCCACCGTCTACGTATTTAAGAATTTTATGATCGAATTCTTTAATTCTACCAATATAGTTTCTTTTACCAGTATATGGTATTTCTTTTGTGATGATATGCAATTCCCCTGCATACCTTCCGTATTCTTTATTTAAAACAACCACATCCCCAACTTTTCAAACTTTTCTGTTCGTAATTTTAATGGGTTCGATTATATTATTAATGAACGTTAATCTAGGGTAACTTGACCTTATATAATAATCATTCACATCAAATCTATTTACGTGCAGATATTTAAATGCAATAAAATCCTCTGTTGGAGACACTTCTTGAATATCAGTTACCTCAAAAATGCATTTTGGTTTCATCTTATTTCTAATTGCTGCAAACTCCTCAAAATTCTTTTGAGAAATTCCTAAGTGTTCAATTTCATCAAACATCAATTCTTCATTAACTAAATCAAGAATTTCACCAATTTCTTTCATTTGTCGTTCTGTCGCACCTTGTTGAGACAAGATAATATCATCAATTGTATCCATTGCTAAAAAATGTCTGATTTGTTGCGACAATGTAGCATTTCTATGTTCTTCAATCGTTGGCATTCCATCATTCACATCTCATGGACCGAAAACGTTTTTTTGTTCCCTTGGCAATGTTATGAATGCTGCAGTTCTTACTCCATGCTCTTTAAATCATTTTGATCATTTTTCAAATTTTTCAAATTTAAGTCCAGTATATTCCATTGGATAAAAATTATGACACGCAATAAGATTTTCAGCTATCCCACCTTTTTCGAGTGTTTTAATCATAGTGCTTGGACCAGATGATGCATTTAATTCAACAATGATATTCTGTGATAAGATTGATTCTACTTCACCTTGGAAATCTTCATCCAACCTAATTCCTGTAGCACCCAATTCTAAAAAATATTTATATTCTGTAGGTTTAATATTCAATGCTTGATAAACCTTTGGGTTTACATCAACAATAACTTCCATCCCTAAATCTCTTGCAAATGTTAAACATTTTTTTAAATTAGAAAGATTCCTTTGTCCTTCCTCATCTTGTTTAACCTCTAATAAATTAGCGAAAACACGCGAAAGTCCGTTAGCATGTGCTAATTCAATATATTTTATAGTATCCTCAATATCAGCTTTATTGGGATAAATACTAATTCCTATTCTTTTTTTCATAACTTAATGATTATACTATACATAATGCGTCTTTTGATAAAACTTGTATATACAATTTAATTAAAGTATTATTTTGCGTAAATTATATTTTTTTTGGATAATAAAACACCCAGGCGAACCTAGATGTTTTATTAATTACATATGTTTCTTAATTTCTTCACCCATCATTTCAACTTTAGGACCAATGATTACTTGGTAACCGTTAGCTCCAATTTTGATTGTACCCATAGCCATTGTTTTTTTGACTTGAGCATCATTGATTAGAGAAGCATCTTTAAGTGTGAATCTTAAACGTGTTGCACATCATTCAAGTTGTTCAATGTTTTTTGATCCACCAACACCTTCAAGGATTGCTTTCGCATCTTTAGTGTATTTTGTATCACCTTCTGCGATAGGTCCTTGTTCTTCTGAATTATCATCAGCAATTTTGTTTTCACCTCTACCAGGTGCTGAAACATTGAATTTTCTAATAAGTAATGTTGCCCCGAAGAAGTAAGAAGCAGCTGCTGCTCCACCAATAAGGAATAATCATGCAGGGTTAGCCATAACAGCATCAATACCTGTTTTGTTAGCTCTGATGATATCCATTGATTTAGGAATAGATAATGCGTAATCGATTAGACCAGCTGAGAATCCGAATCCTAATTGAATTCCAAATAATCCTGTAATGAATCCGAATAGACCAGTTAGGATAGCGTGCATTCCGTATAGCATTGGTGCCATAAACATGAATGAGAATTCGATTGGTTCTGTAATTCCTGTAAAGAATGAAACGATTGCTGAACCGAATAATAGTGAAGCAACACGTTTTTTCTGTACATCGCCGTCAGCATTAAATCAGAATGCAACAGCTAATGCTGGAAGCCCGAACATCATAATTGGGAAGAATCCTGATTGGAATGTTCCGGCTGGATTGTTTTTAGCTACACCATTTATAAAGATATTGATATCTCCATGAACTTGTGCACCAGTTGCATCTGGGAATGAACCCATTGTAAATCAGAATAGTGTATTTGGAATATGGTGTAATCCAAATGGAATTAATAGACGGTTGATAAATCCGTAGATACCCATAATAGCTGCATTAGATCATCTATTACTTGCACCATCAATTAATACATCTGAGAATTTGAATATTACAAATCCAATTCATGGGAAGATAATTGCTCAACCTATGATTGCAAGAATACCAAAAATAAATCCTAGAACTGGGATTAATCTTCTACCTGAGAAGAATCCTAGAACTGATGGTAATTCAATACCATTAAATTTGTTATATACAACAGAAACAGTAATACCAACAAAAATACCATTTAGAACATTGTTAGCAAGAATTGCATCATATGAATCGTGGATAATTTTTCCATTAGAATCTGTTGTAGCAAATAAAGTGTGGAACCCTTTTGCATAAGTTACATTACCACTAGCATCTTTAATAGCTGTTTGACCAAAGTCAACTTTGCCGTAAATTACATTTACTAAGTCATGTTTACCGAATGTTCCATCTGAAGCCATTAATGACATCAAAAGAATCATTACAACAAGACCAACCATAGCTGCTTCACCACGAGAGTCTCTTGATAATCCAAACGCGATACCAACAGCAAATATTATGTGTAAGTTACTAAATACTGCATTACCAATAGCAGTCATGATCATATTTATAATATGTGAGAATTGTGAAGCACCTTTTGATACATCACCTGGAATCTCCGCACCAACACGTAGCATAATAGCCGCGAATGGTAACATGGCGATTGGGAATAATAGTGATTTACCTATTCTTTGTAGGTAAGGTAATACTTTCCCTTTTCTTTTTTGAGGCTTAGTTTTTGTAGCCTTCTTATTTTTATTAAGCGCGATACTTGCCATTATTTATCACCCTTCTTTCTTTTTTCAAAAAATTTAACAAAAACCGTTGTCAGTAGTGCTGAACATAAAGAAAGAACAAATAATAATCCAGTAATAGCATTAGAGTCTTTACTTAGAGAACCGGGGTGTTCTTTCCCAACAGCCGCAACAATAACAAATGCAAATAACATAATTAGTGTAAGTAATCAAAGTGCTACTTGTATTCAATCATTAACAGTCATGTTAGAAATAATTGATTTCATCTTTTTCATTTTTCCTCCGAATAATGTCTTTAAAAAATTAAGACAAAACAATTATACACTTTTACACCTTGTATATACAACATTTTTATTTCAACTTTTGTAAAAAGAGTTATTATTTAGCTAATTTAAAAACATTATTCATGAGGTTTTTTTAAAAAAATGACTTATAACTAAAAAAAACAATAAAAAACCCTATTCCAATAATAGGGTTTAATGTATTTTTTAGTTTCTTAAGTGTTTAATGTTAAATAAACATAACCTTTTTATTTATTTAATAATTTCGCAGCAGCTTCATCAATAAGAATTGTTACATTTGAATGTTTTTGTAAGAATGAAGCAGGAACTTCTGTTGTTGTTTTTCCTTCAATCATATCTTTAACTGCTTGAGCTTTTGATTCACCTGAAGCAATAAGAAGAATTTCTTTTGCTTTCATGATTGAACCAATACCCATTGAAATTGCTGTTTGAGGAACTTCATCTGCTGAATTAAAGTATCTTGCATTAGCATTAATTGTTGACTCTGTAAGGGCAACTTCTGCTGTTCCACCATTTTCTGCTGAACCAGGTTCATTGAAACCGATGTGTGCATTTTGACCAAGTCCTAATAACTGTAAATCAATTCCCCCAGCTTTTTGAATAGCTTCATCATATCTTGGACCTTCAATTGCAGCATCCGCCATACCTGAAGGCACGTGTGTGTTATCTTTATTGATATTTACATGATTAAATAAATGTTTGTTCATGTAAAATCTATAAGACATTTCATGTGTTCCTTCAATGTTAGAATATTCATCTAAGTTAAATGTTGATATTTCTGATCAATCTAATTTTTTACCTACTAATAATTCATATGTTACTTCAGGTGTTCCACCTGTCGCAAGACCTAAAACCGCTTTTTTATTACTCATCACTTTATTAGCGATGATCTCAGCAGCTCTGTTAGACATTGCTGCATGATCTTTTACTATTTCTATTTTCATTTTTTCTCCTTATATACAATAATCATTTATATTATAAGTTATTTTAAGTTAAGAACAATAAAAAAACACAAGCGTGTTTTTTATATTTTATTTTCACCATCTACATAAACTGATTTAATGTCAAATGTTTCTTTATCCATAACAACTATATCAGCTTTAAAACCTTCACTTATTTGACCAATTTCTTTATCTCATTTAAGGTTAACTGCAGCATTGTGTGAAGTCATCTTAACGATATCTTCTAATTCATAACCCATTTTAACTAAGTTCATAAATTGATAATGCATTGTAGATGCAGAACCAGCAATTGTGTCTGTTCCTTTTAATTTGATAACAGCACCTTTTTTAACAATCGGAATTCCACCCGACATTGATTCACCGTCAGGAAGTCCGGCAGGTCTAATAGCATCAGTAATAACCACAACTCTATCAACACCAACTGTTTTGATTGTAAATCTTACAGTTGCTTCATCAACATGAACTAAATCAGTTATTAATTCAGGCATATTTTTTTCATTGAATATAATAGCTTCTACAGCACCTGGATTACGGTTAGCTACACCTGACATTGCATTTCATAAATGAGTACATGTGTGTCCACCAGCTTCAATAGCTTCCATTGTTTGTTCAAACGTAGCATTTGTATGTCCAATAGTTGGCATAATGCCTAACTTGACCATCTCTTCTGTAAATCCTTCTGGGCATTCTTCTGGAGCATAAGTAATCTTTTTAATTCCACCTTGTGCAGCTTCTTGATATGCTTTAAGTTCCTCAACAGTTGGAGAATGTAAACACTCAGGTCTGTGAGCACCTTTTTTAGCCATAGAGATTCATGGTCCTTCAATATGGAAACCAGCAATCTTTGCACCTTTACTTTCTGCTTCAGCATTAAATTTAAATGCTTCAATAATTGTTTCAACTTCAGCAGTCATAAGAGTTGAAAGATATGTAGTAGTACCAAACTTAACTAAATTAGCTGAAATTCTTTCAACAGCTTCTTTTGAATCCATGGCATCATCACCCATACATCCATGTACGTGTGTGTTTATGAAACCTGGAACAACAACTTGTTCAGCTTCACCTTCTTTTTTGATAATTTTCTTGATTAATCCGTTTTCTATCTCAATATCCGCATTCTTAATTGTAGAGTTGTAATTAACTATCTTTACGTTTTTCAATAACATGTTTCGCCTTCTTTCTGAAAATAAGATCTATTGTATTGTTTAGAGTTTTTTGATCGTGAGTTCTTAGGATGAATGTTTCATCTTCCATAAAGAATTCAAAACCATGTTCTTTGTGACGATAACTCTCAATATCTTCAAATTTTATTTCTTTTATTTTTTTATTTAATTCTATTATAAATCTTTTATTGGAAATTAGGAGAGAACCACTGTATCTTTCTCTCAAAATGTCCTCTTCTGTCCAAAATTGTTTCTTTTTTGAAATTCTAAGTGTAATCTCTTCTTTGTCCATGGCATATAAGTAAGCCATATTAAACCTAGCAACAACAACTTCGTTAGGTAGTAACTCATGATATGTATCAAGAATCTTTAAAGTTCTTTCTGTAGAGAAAATTCTTTCTTCTATTTTAATCATTTCGTGTTTTTCTAATTCATTTAACTGCATTTTGGTTTTCTTTATTATTTTCTTTAGTTTATCCATAGTATCTCTTGAAAGATTTTCCTCTTGCTCTGAAAACCATTGAGAAACAATCCTATGAATATATCATTCTCTGGCCTCGGTTTCTTCCCCTTTGAATATCTTCTTTATTTTATGCGAAGACATTAATTCGATATTACTTGCATTTATAATTGAACGATATTTCGCTCACACTAAATTATATAGAAAAAACCACCCGGAAAAAGGTGGTTTCATTGTTTATTGCATTATTGTTTAATAATTAAAGAATTAAACGTTTCTTTTTAGGTTGTGGTATGTTTTTTCACCATCAAATTCAGCTGTAATACCTAATTGCTCTTCAATTGCAAGTAGTCTGTTGTATTTAGCTATTCTATCTGAACGTGACATTGAACCAGTTTTGATTTGACCTGTGTTTAGACCAACTGCTAAATCAGCAATTGTTGTATCTTCTGTTTCACCTGAACGGTGTGAAACTACACATGTAAATCCAGCT
>NZ_PSZP01000043.1 GCF_004335995.1 Mycoplasma todarodis | reverse complement strand
TTTGTTTCTAGTTCTTTCAAAACTGAATAGCAGATTCTTCATTGGTTTGTCTGTGACGTACCGTTTCAATAGATAACCTAAGATTTAGATCACTTATTAAACCGTTCAATTTATTAGTACTGGTCAGCTAAATGTATCGCTACACGTACACTTCCAGCCTATCAACCTCGTCGTCTACAAGGAATTTCAAGGGATTATTCATCTCTGAGGAGGCTTCCCGCTTAGATGCTTTCAGCGGTTATCCTTTCCATACTTGGCTACCCAGCTATGCCCCTGGCGGGACAACTGGAACACCAGTGGTATGTCCACTCCGGTCCTCTCGTACTAAGAGCAGCTCTCATCAATAATCCAACGCCCACATCAGATAGGGACCGAACTGTCTCACGACGTTCTGAACCCAGCTCGCGTACCGCTTTAATGGGCGAACAGCCCAACCCTTGGAACCGACTCCAGCTCCAGGATGCGATGAGCCGACATCGAGGTGCCAAACCTTCCCGTCGATGTGATCTCTTGGGGAAGATAAGCCTGTTATCCCCGGGGTAGCTTTTATCCGTTGAGCGACGGCCCTTCCACAAGGAACCGCCGGATCACTAAGTCCTGCTTTCGCACCTGCTCGACTTGTAGGTCTCACAGTCAAGCACCCTTTTACCTTTGCGCTCTGCGTACGGTTTCTGACCGTACTGAGGGTACCTTTGAGCGCCTCCGCTACATTTTAGGAGGCGACCGCCCCAGTCAAACTACCCAGCACGCACTGTCCTCCCACCAGATAATGGTGGCAAGTTAGTTAGTCAACTAAACAAGGGTGGTATTTCAAGGATGACTCCACTATAACTAGCGTTATAGCTTCAAAGTCTCCCACCTATCCTACACATGTTTAGCCAAATAACAATACGAACCTGTAGTAAAGCTCCACGGGGTCTTTTCGTCTTGATGCGGGTAACCAGCGTTTTCACTGGTACCATAATTTCACCGAGTCCATTGTTGAGACAGCTGAGAGATCGTTACGCCTTTCGTGCAGGTCGGTAATTAGCCGACAAGGAATTTCGCTACCTTAGGACCGTTATAGTTACGGCCGCCGTTCATCCGGGCTTCATATCAGAGCTTCGCTAATGCTAACACTTCAACTTAACCTTCGGACACTGGGCAGGCGTCACCTCGTATACTTCATCTTGCGATTTAGCACAAAGCTGTGTTTTTGATAAACAGTCGCCCCTCACTTTTCACTGCGGCTCAACAGAGTTGAGCACCCCTTCTTGCGAACGTACGGGGTCATTTTGCAGAGTTCCTTAACAATGGTTATCTCGCTCGCCTTAGAATACTCATCTTGGGGACGTGTGTCCGTTCTCGGTACGGGTTCCAACTAGATTAATGTTAGAAGCTTTTCTTGGAAGCATGAAATCATACAATTCGGTAATCGCCGAAGCTTTCCCTATGCGTCATAGCTCAATGTTAAGCCAAGCGGATTTGCCTACTTGACCATCTTACTATTTACCCCACAATCCATTAAGTGGTAGTATTATCCTTCTCCGTCACTCCATCACTCTAGCGGAAGTACAGGAATATCAACCTGTTGTCCATCGACTACGCCTTTCGGCCTCGCCTTAGGTCCCGACTAACCCTGGGTGGACGAACCTTGCCCAGGAAACCTTCCCCAATAGGCGTGAAGGATTCTCACCTTCAATCGTTACTCATTCCGGCATTCTCACTTCTTGCCGCTCCACCAGTCCTCACGGTCTGGCTTCAGTGCTGACAAGAACGCTCTCCTACCACTCCCATAAATGGAAGTCCGTAGCTTCGGTATTGTGTTTAGTCCCGTTACATTATTGGCGCAGGGTCTCTCGACTAGTGAGCTGTTACGCACTCTTTAAATGATGGCTGCTTCTAAGCCAACATACTAGCTGTTTGTGAAACCCCACAACCTTTCTCACTTAACACAATTTAGGGACCTTAGCTGACGATCTGGGTTGTTTCCCTCGCGAGCATGGACGTTATCACCCATGTTCTGACTGCTGTGTAATACATAATGGCATTCGGAGTTTAATTGTAGTCAGTACCGCTAGGCGCGGCCATTCCACATTCAGTGCTCTACCTCCACTACTTAACACACAACGCTAGCCGTAAAGCTATTTCGAAGAGAACCAGCTATATCCAGGTTCGATTGGAATTTCACCGCTATCCACAAGTCATCCGAGCACTTTTTAGCGTACCCCGGTTCGGGCCTCCGGTTAGTTTTACCTAACGTTCACCCTGCTCATGGATAGATCACCTGGTTTCGGGTCTATGTCTACGTACTAGTCGCCCTATTAAGACTCGATTTCTCTACGGCTCCGCTTTTTTCCACTTAACCTTGCACGCAAACATAACTCGCCGGACCATACTGCAAAATGTACGCCATCACCCATTAACGGGCTCTGACTACTTGTAAGTAAGCGGTTTCAGAATCTATTTCACTCCCCTCTCGGGGTTCTTTTCACCTTTCCCTCACGGTACTTGTTCACTATCGGTGTCTGGTTAGTATTTAGGCTTACCGGGTGGTCCCGGCGGATTCAGACAGGGTTTCACGTGCCCCGCCCTACTCAGGATACAGTTAAGAGTCTCATGCATTTCGATTACGGGGCTATCACCCTCTATGGCTTACCTTTCCAGGTAATTCTTCTATGCATAAGTTTTGTAACTCATAAAAACTGTCCTACAACCCCGACTAAAAGTCGGTTTGGCCTCCTCCGCGTTCGCTCGCCGCTACTTACGGAATCATTATTTATTTTCTTTTCCTGCTGCTACTAAGATGTTTCAGTTCACAGCGTGTATCTCTGACCAACCTATGTATTCAGTTGGTAGTAACTAGAGATTAATCTAGCTGGGTTTCCCCATTCGGAAATCATTGTTTCATAGCGTATATCCAGCTCCACAATGCTTATCGCAGGTAATCACGTCCTTCTTCGACTTCCAGACCCAAGGCATTCACCACTCACTCTTACTTATTTAATAAGTTTTTAGTAACGTCCAACAATTAAGTTGGACCTATTTTTGATTTATATCTTAAGGTTATCTATTTTGATTTTATTTATCAATGACGAAAATTAAAATACGAATATTTTAAATTTTATCTTGAGATCGTACTCATATATATAAATACATATGAATACTGTTGTTGTTTTATTGGTTTGTTACACTCATTATTAGCATTTAAAAAATACCAATAATGGTGTGACTCGATGTAAGCTGTTAAAAATCTAATGATATTTAACGTTGTTACATACTTTTATGTCTGCTATTCAGTTTTCAAAGAACTATCATAGAGAGATAAAACTCTCAAAACTAGACACAAGATTGGCATTGGTCAAAATGCCCCATAAATCCGCCTATCATTCAGCATACGAATTACTCGTTGCTTTTGGGAAAGATAGGATTTTTGCTTAACCATATATTGTAATTAAATTACTACATTATTAAGACTTGTACTGACCTTTAAGTTGATGTACTCCATAGAAAGGAGGTGATCCATCCCCACGTTCTCGTAGGGATACCTTGTTACGACTTCACCCCAGTCACCGGTCCTGCCTTAGACAGTCATCTCCGAAGTTAATAAACCAGCTTCGGGCATTACCAGCTCCCGTGGTGTGACGGGCGGTGTGTACAAGACCCGAGAACGTATTCACCGTAGTATAGCTGACCTACGATTACTAGCGATTCCAACTTCACGAAGTCGAGTTGCAGACTTCGATCCGAACTGAGAGAGATTTTTGTGATTTGCTCCATGTCACCATATTGCGTCATTCTGTATCTCCCATTGTAGCACGTGTGTTGCCCCACTCGTAAGAGGCATGATGATTTGACGTCGTCCCCACCTTCCTCCTGGTTACCCAGGCAGTCTCCCTAGAGTCCCCAACATTACTTGCTGGTAACTAAGGACAGGGGTTGCGCTCGTTGCCGGACTTAACCGAACATCTCACGACACGAGCTGACGACAACCATGCACCATCTGTCATTCCGTTAACCTCCACTATGTCTCCATAGCTTTGCGGAAGATGTCAAGAGTGGGTAAGGTTCTCCGCGTATCTTCAAATTAAACCACATGCTCCACCGCTTGTGCGGGTCCCCGTCAATTCCTTTAAGTTTCACTCTTGCGAGCATACTACTCAGGCGGATCACTTAATGCGTTAGCTGTGACAGTAAATCTTCTACCGTCTAGTGATCATCGTTTACGGCGTGGACTACCAGGGTATCTAATCCTGTTTGCTACCCACGCTTTCGTTCCTCAGTGTCAGTTATTAGCCAGTTAGTTGCCTTCGCCATTGGTGTTCTTCCATATATCTACGCATTCCACCGCTTCACATGGAGTTCCACTAACCTCTCTAATACTCTAGTCTTGCAGTATCCAAAGCGGGCCGGGGTTGAGCCCCGGGCTTTAACTTCAGACTGACAAGACCACCTACGAACTCTTTACGCCCAATAATTCCGGATAACGCTTGCGACCTATGTATTACCGCGGCTGCTGGCACATAGTTAGCCGTCGCTTTCTGATAAGGTACCGTCAAGTTCTGGGCATTACCTCCCAAAGTTTTTCTTCCCTTATAACAGCAGTTTACGATCCGAAGACCTTCATCCTGCACGCTGTGTCGCTCCATCAAACTTTCGTTCATTGTGGAAAATTCCCTACTGCTGCCTCCCGTAGGAGTCTGGGCCGTATCTCAGTCCCAGTGTGGCGGATCAGCCTCTCGGCCCCGCTATACATCATAGTCTTGGTAGGCCATTACCCTACCAACTAACTAATGTAGCGCACTCCCATCCCTTAGTGAAGCCGAAGCTCCTTTTATATTTAAATCATGCGATTCAAATACGTATTCGGTATTAGCGTCCGTTTCCAGACGTTGTCCCAATCTTAGGGGTAGGTTAAGTACGTGTTACTCACCCATTCGCTACTAAGTCTAAAGTGCAAGCACTTTTGCTTCGTTCAACATGCATGTATTAGGCACACAGCCAGCGTTCATCCTGAGCCAGGATCAAACTCTCATAAATTGATTC
>NZ_PSZP01000042.1 GCF_004335995.1 Mycoplasma todarodis | reverse complement strand
AATTGATATTTAAGTTCTGCCATTTTGCCTCTTTCGTTTTAGTTCTTCTTTTTAAGTGAAGAATCTACCATATTTACAATATGCCTATAAAGTATAACATAATTCACTTCAAAGCAATGTATTTTTTTCATTATTTCAGCCCTTATTGTTACCACTGAAAAAGTTCAATAAATTCATGTTTTTGTACCAATTAGTTTATTTTTTAGATATTTTCCGTAACGTCAACTATCACGAACTCAAAAACAAATTTCACATATTTTGAAAAAGAATATTCTTATTTTTTTATTAACTTGTTTTTTTAATAATGTTGATAACTATTAATAAAATACTTTTTTCAATTATTTTTCCACATATTCAGCAGATAATGTAAATTTTAAAAAATGAAAAAAATAACCTCCATAAAGGTTTGTTCTAATCTTTAAAATATGTCTTTGTGGTATTATTCATATAGAATATTTTAGGTTAATTATTTTCAGTTATTTTCCGTTAATTAATACAACCTCATATATAAAGTAAAAAAATAAGAAATAAAAGGAGAAGAAATGTCGCAGAAAAAAGCTAAAAAATTTGGACTTTGGACTGCAATTTCACTTATCATTGGTTCAATTGTTGGTATTGGTATTTTCTTTAAAAATATCCCTATATTCAATAGTGCTGGAGGTAATGGAGTTGTGATTCTATTGGCTTGAATATTTGCAGGTCTTATCGCATTAGGTGCAGCACTTGCCTTTTCAGAAATTGGTACAGGTGTTCATGGTAAAGCAGGTTTATCAAATTATATTTATAAGCTTGTTGGTAAAAAATTTGGTAAATTATGTAAAATCGTAGAACCAACTTTTTATCATAGTTTATTAATATTTGCCTTGACTTGTTATGCTTCCGAAGCATTTCTTCAAGCAGTATTACCTAACACTATTAAAATTAGTACTGGTGTGCATATGGGATTTGTAATACTTCTATCAGCAAGTATTTACTTATTCTTCTGAACACTTACAATCATTTCAACTAAAGCAATCGGTATAATTCAGAACATATCAGTTATCTTAAAGTTTATACCCCTTGTTATAGTTGCTATTGTTGGTTTAACAGGCATCAACGGAATACATGATGGTAGTGTATTTACAAGTGGTCATTGAAAAACAGCTGATGGATTATCATCCCCACATGTTTCGGCCTTCTCATTCTCAGCATTAATAATGATCTTACCAGCTGCATTATTTGCATTCGATGGATTCATCCATGTTACAAACATTGCAACTGATATTGAAAATCCAAAAAGAAATGTTCCTCTTGGAATTATCATTGGTATGTCAGGAGTGCTTGTTTTATACTTAATGATTACATTAGCTCAATTAATAACAGGTCAATCTAATCCTTCGGAATTATTATCCTCTATAGTAAGCTCTACAAAAGCGAAGATGATTATAGCAAGATTACTCAATATATTTATCGCTATTGCAGCATTAGGGGTATGTAATGGATTCATAATGTCTCAAGTTAGATCTACAGAAGCAGCAATTGAAGAGAATCTTTTATTGGGTTCTAAAACATTTAAAAATAAAATGCCTAAATTATATGGTTTCACTTATACATTAATGATCTATATGATTATGGTTATCATAATTGGAATACCCGCTATAGTTATGAATTCAGATTCTATAATTGATGCTTCTTCTAATTACCCAGTATTATTCTTCTTTATACTATATACGGTATTGATAATAAGTCAAATGTTGAATAGACTTAGAATTAAAAAGTTTTCTTTCAAAAATAAAAAGATACACATTGAAAAATTTGAAAAACAAAGAGTTGAAACTAAAAATATCAACCCTTGATTGTTCTATCCGTTGGCATTTATATCAATCATCGGAATTACACTTTCTATTGGTTATGAAATATTTTACGCTTCATTATGATTAGTTATAACAAATCCAACAGGAGCAACTCATTACGGTGTATTCCATGGTTCTGCAAAAATATTAAATTATCAAGCAGCCATAATATTCTTTATAACTTTAATTACTTTCATAGCTCTTCCTATCACAATATACAAAATACAAATAAAAAGAGGGCATATAAAGCCCGAATTAAAAGAAACAAGTAAGAAGTTAACCAAACAAGATAAGAACCTATAATGGTTCTTTTTTTCTTTGTTTAATGTTTATTTTCTAGTAAAGAAAGTAAAAAAAATAACCCCGAAGGATTATTAAGATAATTAACTAGTAATTAAGCAAGTTCTACTTCAGCTCCAGCTGCTTCTAATGATGCTTTCATAGTTTCAGCTTCTTCTTTCTTCCATTAGTCCTGCTCCTGTAATTTCTTTAACTGCTTTAATAACAGCAACTTTGTTTCCACCGAATGATTTTAGTGTAACGTTAAATTCTGTTTTTTCTTCTGCTGCTACTGCAGGTCCTGCTGCTACTGCAACTGCAGTTGGGTCGATCCCGAATTCTTCTTTCATTGCATCAACAAGTTCCATAACTTCTTTGATGTTCATTTCTTTAAGTGATTCAATAAATGATTCTTTTGTTAGTTTAGCCATATTATTTAGCCTCCTCTTTTGTTTCTTCTGTTTTTTCTTCTGTTTTAACTTCTTCAGCTGCTGGTGCGGCTGCTTCTGATGTACCAATTAGGCCATCTTCTACCAATGTGTTCATTCCAACTGAAATGTATTTCAGTGGAGCCATCATTGATGTTGCAAGCATTGTAAGTGCCTCTTCTAATGAAGGAAGAGTAGCAACTTGTAATACTTCTTCTAGACCGATAACTTTACCTTCGTATGTTCCGGCTTTTAGTTTAAGAGCGTCGTGTGTTTTTGCAAACTCTGCTAAAACTTTAGCTGGTGAGATATCATCTGATTTCCCGAAAGCGAAGATGTTTGGTCCCACAAGTTCTGTGTTAATTGCTTCGATACCGTTTTCTTTAGCTGCGATTTTGAAAATTCTGTTTTTATAAACTTTTAATTCAACATCTTTTTCAGCTGAAAGGTTTCTAAGTTCTTGCAGTTCAGTAACTGTAAGTCCGTGGTATTCAGCAACAACAAGTCCTGCTGATTGAGAAATTTTTTCTGAAATTTCTTTAACTTTCATGAAACCTCCTCTTTTTGTTCTGCTCATACAAATAAAAAAATGGGTGCAAAGACCCACTCGAGAATACACTCGGCAACTTATTAAGGCTTTTGCCTGTTGCGGTCTTTATGTATGGCGTAATTATTATAGCAAAAAAAATCACGGTTTGTGTCCGTAATTTTGTTTTTTATTTTAATAAATACTTATCTGTTTCTTTCTCTTCATCTTTTTTAACTATATGAGAATCTTGAACTGTTGTCATATCTTTAAGAATGATCTCCTCTTCGATATCTTCAGCAGTATTTTCATCATTTAAGACAACTTTTAATTCATTTGTTTTTTCTTTTGCGAGTTGCGCTTGTTTGCGTTCTTCTTCTTGTTTACGTGCAAACTCTTCTTTTCTAAGTTGACTTTTTCTTTCTAATTCTTCACGTTGTTCCTTCTGAGCTTGTTCAATCAGTTTTTGTGTCGCTAATTGAGCTTCTCTTTGACGATCACGTTCTTTTTCTTCTGGTGTCCTATTATCAATCGGTTCTGAAGGTTTAATTTCTTCCACTTCTTTATCGATAATTGGTTGTTCAGTAACTTGAACTTCTTCTTGAACTTCTTCTTTAGGTTCAACTATCATTTTTTCTTGCGAAGGAATATCAGTTACTTTCACTTCTTTGTTAATAACCTCTTCAGTTTGAGGTGATTCATTTTCTTCTTCACCTGGAACAATTATAATACCCTCAAATGGAAGTAAAGATTTTGGTAATTCTGAATATCTTTTTTGACCATATGTAGAAAGTAATACTTTTCCACCCATCTTATGAGTAGTGATGTTCTTTTCTTTATTTGAGAAGTTAATCAACATATGAATTTCTTGTTCATTATGTTTCCTAATAATATGGATAACTCCTAATCCTAACTTTTGAGAAGAGATTTTATATGAACCTCTATTGAATATTTCTTTATATTCTGAAGTTTTTGATAAAGAAATTAGTTCCTTATTAAAAAGAAGTGGTGAATATTTATTAGAAAATTGTGTTTCAACATTTATTTGTTTGTAACTATTAGAAACAGGTGTTACCGTTTCTGTTGAATTTGAGAATCCACCATTCTTATCGTTGTTTCATGCCATTAATGCTCTTGCATTTATTGGGTTTTGTAAAACTTGCGCAGCCATAAATTCTTTTTCAGAAACTTTTTGATTAGCTAAAGCTCTTTTTCTTTCATGGATTGTTTGATCTTGGAAGTCATCTAATAAAGTTAATCCAATATTTTTCATACCAAGTTCATCTCCATAATAAATTGAAGATGACCCGCTAGTTGTTAGTAATAACATTGCTATTGCTTTTGCAGACTCTGCATGATATTGATTTTCATCACCTCATCTTGAAGTTATACGCCCAACTTCAGAAGAACCAAATGTTAGGATATTCCTATTTGTGTCAACCAATCTAGAAATTTTCTTAACAAGTGAACCTTGTGTGAACTTACCAATTTTATCATTACCGAATTGTTTCGAAGTTCCTAGTAAAGAGATTGAAGTTAATTGTGTGTAATCAAATACTTGTTTTTCACCAATAGTATAATCTTTAGCAGCTCATTCATCTAATTTACTTGACTTACCAATAACGATAATATTTTCATCGATTTCTTTAATTGAATTATAAAAGTTACGTAATTGTCTTAATGTTTCATCTGTCATTAATTCACCATCTGTTGAACCGTAATTAATTTGTTCAAAGTTAGTGAATACAAATCCATCAATACCAAGGTCATTTCAAAATCTAACAACTTCAATAAATTTCTTAACTGTTTCTTCACTTGTTCAATTAAGAACAACTTCTTGTGTTCTTTCATTAACTAAGTAATAAGATTTTGTTTTGTCATCGTATTGGTATTTACCTTCATTAATTTCTTCGTTAATGCTTGGTTTAAAATCAACAATATCTTTAAAAGTAAATTCTTGATTACTTGCATTCTTAAATCATTTGTGTGTATCTTTGATAGTTCCTATATTTATTTCTACCGATATTTTGATTCCGTGTTTTTTACTCAAAGAAACAACTTCTTTCAAATTATCAATTGAACCATAAGTTTTTGCAACAGATTCAAAACTTTGATCTGTATCATCAGAATATGCAGAAAGTAAGTTTGGTAAATTAATCATATCAACACCAAGATATTTAAAGTAATCAAATTTCTTAGCTAAACCTTTTAAATCTCCACATCCATTCCCTGTTGAATCCATGAAAAATTTTGGTTCAACCTCATAAAAAAATATTTTTTTGCTCATAATTAGTAGTTCTCCCTTTGTTTGTGCCCTAATTATATTATAAAAAAATAAAAAATAGGCCAATTGGCACTATTTTAATTTGATTACATGTTTAATTTGTTTGAAATAAATAACTCCTGAAACAACTGATAAAACAAGTGCTACAAATGTTACTGTATTTAATGTATAGAATGTAATACTTGTTTGATCTTGACATTTAATACAAACCGGTCAAAGAATGAATAATAATATAATTGCGATTGATTGGAAAACCGTTTTCATTTTTCCTCACATATTAGCTGCAACATTTAGGTTGTTCTTGGCAGCAATATTTCTTGAACCATCCACTAAGACATCTCTTAAAACGAATATTACAACAACTCAAACCGGAACAATATCCAATACTGCAAAAGAAATTAATGCAGATGTTGTCATAAATTTATCAGCAAGAGGATCAAATAATTTCCCAAAGGTTGTAACTGTGTTTGTTTTTCTTGCGATATAACCATCTATAAAATCTGTAATCATTGCTATTGCAAATAAAGCTCCTGAAACAGCAAATATTGTTGTTGCAGCATTCATATTTTTAAAACTCAATGATTGATTAGAGAATTTTGTTAAATAAGCTACTGCAGACATCATAGCTATAAAGGGAATGACCATTATTAATCTAGCAATCGTAAATTTGTTTGCCGTTGTCATTATTTATACTTCCTTGTTAGACGTGATTTTTGAATTCTTTTGAATTCTTTATATTTTTCTTTTTCAAGAGATTCTTCAAGTTCTTTAAAATACTTAATTTGTTCTTGATTTTTCTTTGGTCAATTATTTGATTTCTCTTTAGCTATCGCATAAAAGTTTTCCATAAGAATATCTTCTTCTTTAAGATATTGGAATCAATTAATTGTTTCAACTCTTTTAAATTCTTCTTTTGCCAAATTATTAATATCTGACATTTTTAATTTACCAACTGATGGAACAAACTCTTCAAGTTTCTTATCATTTTTTTCAACTACTAAATTTACCATTATTGCTAAATTACCAATCGCAGAATTTTTAATCTTGTCAATTTCCGCTTGTTCAGCTTTAGCTTTCTTACGTTTTTTTCTATCTAATATAGCTGAAATCACTAAAAAACCAATAACTATAGCGATTAAACCACCTAATATACCTCACATTACAGCACTATTCATAATAACCTCCTGTTTTTAAATGCATTAACTAAATTGTATCAAAAAAAGAATAAAAATAAAGGGGCAAGACCCCTTTATACACTTATAAGCCGCGTTCTGTTCCCTTGCGGGCGTTCCCCTACCATAATTTGGGTTTCTGGTTCGTGGTGTTTACCGCGTTTCATTTCCGGGTCGCCCCTTCTCGTCTCTGTGGCACTTTAGGTTCAAACTACGAGAGTTTTTCCCTGACGTCTAAGCTCAGCCTTATTGGTGCTGACACGATCACTACAACCATCGCAGGTTGTACCAGCGCGGACTTTCCTCTACAAATCAAGTTTGCAGCAGTTAACCAGTGCTCTATTATTATATATGACTTATCTCATTTTAGACATTTGTCTTTTTATTTCTTCGATTTCTTTTTTAAGACTTGAATTAGTACCTTCTTCAGTTCTAACTAATTGTGATTTTAATGTTTCAATCTCTAATTCTAATTGTTCAATTTTTTCATCCCTATCCCCTAATAGGCTAGTTTTTTCTGCTAATGTTGCTTTTTGAGTTGCAACTAACTCCTCGAACGTTCTGTAATCTTGAAGGATCTCATCTAAATATTCATCAACTTCCTTTGCGTTATATCCTGAAAGTTCTGTTGAGAATTTTTTATTTAATACAAGTTCTGATTTTAAATTTAATTTTGCCATAAGAATATTATAAAGGTATTTATAAATTTTATTAACTCTATAATCTTGCTTTCTTTTTAAAATTTGTTTTTGATTTTACATATTAGTTAGGAGGCGATAATGAAAAATAGAGGAATGTTATTAGAATCAATATTAAATACAACTATTAATTTATACCGAAAAAACAATGTTGCACTTTTCCACAAAAAAGAAATACCAATTTCATTTGGCAAAGTTATAAAGAATGGAAAGAACATTAGATTGGATAATGCTTTCATAAAATCAAAATCAACCTCTGATTATTACGGTGTATTTAAAGGGAAATTCATAGCCTTTGAAGCAAAAAGTACAAATCAAAAATCTTTACCTTTATCAAATATAAAACATCACCAACGTAAATATTTAAATGATGTTCAAAATCATGGGGGTATAGCTTTTTATATTTTTTCCTTCAAAACATATGATAAATATTTCATGATTTATGTAGATACCATTGAGAATCTACGTAAAAAATCATTTTCTTTAGATGATGCCAATGAACACGGAATAGAATTAGACCTTGTTTTTCCAGGGATATTAGACTTTTTAGCACACTTGTAAAAACGGCGAAAAAAAAGAAGGTGACTTCTTTTTAATTTCAATTAAGCTACAAGTTCTTTAAATGCTTTAGCTGGTTTGAATTTTGGAGCGTTTTTAGCTGCAATTTCAATTGTTTCTTTTGTTTGAGGGTTAATTCCAGTTCTAGCTGCTCTTGAAACTCTTTCGAATGTTCCTAGACCTGCAATAGTAACTTTGTTTCCTTCTTTAACTGACATTGTTACTGATTCAATGAACGCATTAAGCGCTCTCTCAGCGTCGGCTTTTGTTAAACCTGATTTTGTTGAAATGTTTTCAATTAGTTCTGCTTTGTTCATTTTTTTCCTTTAAGTATATAGTCAATGATTTTTTATTTGACAATACAATTATACACTCATAGAGCAACTTTTAGGTTTTTTAAATAAATAATTTTAAATAAAAAAAGTTCCTCTTGGAACTAATTATTCAGCTTTTAAATCTCTATTTCAAAATCTTTGTTGTAAATCCACTAATTTAGCACCTTCAAAAATGATTGCATATAGTGAATAAGCAAGTGGTAATTCTAAATTGTTTTCTTTACCAATTTTATATATATTCTTTAAAGCAACTAACCCTTCAACAGTTTTGTTAGTTCCCAATGCTTTTTCAGCTCCATCTCTTACGAAACTTCTACCGAATTGTCTATTTCTAGAATGATCTGACATAGCCGTAACAATTAAATCACCAACACCTGTTAGACCAATAACTGTTTTTTCTTTTCCGCCAATAGCTTTTGCAAAGATCAACATTTCATTTAATCCTCTAGTTAATAATCCAGCGATGGTATTGATACCCATACCTTCTTCAACAATCATCCCTGCTGCGATTGCTAATACATTTTTGTATGCAGCGCCAACTTCCGCACCTTTTACATCTGTTTGGACATAAACACGGAAATAAGTTGTTTTAAATAACTCTTGTACTTCTTCAGCTAATTTTTCATTAACATCAACTGCACATATAGTTGTTGGAGCTTCTTTAACGATTTCTTCAGCATGTGAAGGACCAATTAAAGAAACAACACCTCTTATATTTTTGTTTTCATTTGTTGCTAATGTCATACCTTCGTGCAATGAAAGTGAAGATTCTGGATAAAATCCTTTTGAACCATTTATTAATAATGCTTCCGAATCCATTTTTTCTTGAATTTCTTCAATAACACCCTTCATAGTAAAAGATGGTACTGCTGTCACAATATAAGATGCATTTGAAATAGCAATTTTTAAATTACTTTCAGTTTTTAATTTTGGAAGTTTAATTGTCTCAGGGAAATATTTGGTATTTTTACCATTTTCAAGTTCTTTAAGTTCTTGTTCGTCGATACCATACACAACGATATTAGTGTGTCCAGCATCAACTAATACTTTAGCTAATGATGTACCTAAAGCTCCAGAACCAATAATTGTAATTTTCTTATTCATTGAACCCTCCTTTTTTATTCTTAACGATAAGTTTAATAGGAGTCCCTTCGAAACCAAAGTATTCTCTAAATTGATTCTCTATATATCTCATGTATGTAAAGTGAGCGTAGTTTTTATTGTTCCCAAATAGAACGAATGTTGGAATTGGAGCTTCAACTTGTTTAACAAATGAAACATGGAATCTACCACCATTAAATGATGGTGCAGGTTGCATCATTTGAATATCCAGAAGCATTTCATTAAGTAATGCTGTTTTGATTCTTTTTGTTAAGTTCTCATCAACTCTTATAATTGTATCTTTCAATCTATCCAATCTAGATGAGTTGATAGCTGAAATAAATACAACTGGTGCTCATGAAAGGAATTTAAATTCTTTTCTAACGATTTTTTCATATTCATGCATTGTGTTTGTATTTTTATCAATTAAGTCTCATTTATTTATTACTAAGATAATTGGTTTCATTTTTTCCATTGCATATCCAGCAATACGAGCATCGAAATGTGAAAGTTCCTTAGTTGCATCAATAACTAATAAAGTTAAGTCAGATTCCGCAAGAGAAGCTTTAGCTCTACCAAGAGCATAGTGATCAACAGATTCAATAAGTTTTGATTTTTTACTGATTCCAGCTGTGTCAACAACACGGAATGGATGTTCATTAATATCGATATCAGCTTTAACTGAGTCTCTTGTTGTCCCAGCAATCGGTGAAACGATAGCTCTTTCTTTGTTTGAAAGTGAGTTTAATAATGAAGATTTACCAGCATTTGGTTTACCGATAATTGCAAGTTTTCTGTAATCATCTGCCACTGCATTACTAAAGTCAAGGTATGAAGAGATTTTATCTAAAACATCACCAATACCTTCACCATGAATTGCTGAAACTGGAAATACATCAAAACCAGAAGAATAAATTGAATAATCCATTTCTCTATTTCCTTCTAATTTGTTTGCAAGAATTAAAACATTCTTACCTGATTTTCTCAATAATGAAATAATAAATTCATCATCGGGGTTTAATCCATCAACACCATCAACAACCATTGCAATAACGTCAGCTTCTTCAATTGCGATTTGTGCTTGTATCTTTATTTGTTCTTGGAATGGTTTACCTTCAATAGAAATACCACCAGTGTCAATAATTTCAAATTTATTACCTGATCATTCAACATCATAGTAAAGTCTATCCCTTGTTACACCTTCTTCATCGTGAACGATAGATGATCTTTTTCCTATCAGTTTGTTTACTAATGTAGATTTACCAACGTTGGGTCTACCTACTATTGCTACTAAATTTTTATGCATAATTGCTCCTTTTACTTAACTAACTTGATTATTTCTTCAACAACTTGTTCTATTGAATAATCAGTAGTGTCTAACTTGACAGCATCTTCAACTTGCACTAAAGGACCTATCTCTCTGTTCATATCCTGGTAATCTCTATCATTAATTTCTTTTAAAATTTTATCGAAATCTGTAGAATAACCTAATTCATTATTTTGTTTAACTCTTCTGTTTGCTCTCTCTTCTGGAGATGCTCACATAAATACTTTAACTTCAGCATTTGGTAGAACAATAGAAGTAATATCTCTCCCATCCATAACTACACCTTTTTCTTCAGCCATCTTTTGTTGTTCTGAGACACATTTAGCTCTAACACTTTCGTATCTTGCTACTGTTGATGCTCCATTTGAAATAATGTCATCACGTAACTCATTAATTAATTTCTTCCCATTAAGTTCAACCACTTCATTTGGAAGAAGTTTTATCATTCCAGAAACGAAAGATTCAGAAACAGCTTTTTCATCTTGTAAATCAATTCCGTTTTGAATGGCATTGTATGCAACTGTTCTATACATTAATCCAGTGTTAATGTAGATGTAACCTAATTCTTTTGCTACTATCTTTGCTACGGTTGATTTACCTGAGCTTGCTGGCCCATCAATCGCAATATTTTTTTTATTCATTTTTCTCTCCTTTTGGTAATGAAACATATTTAAATTTCATATCTGCATGTGTTTCTTTATCTATATCTATATATTTTACTTTTGCAACTTTACCAACTTTAACTTCAGCTATAGCATTATCAAGTTCTCCTGATGAGAAATCAAAAGATTCTATATATTGCAATGATTGCATTTCATTAGATTCATTTGAATTGATTTCTTCAATAATACTTGATGCCTTTTCGATAGAAAACAATTCAGGACCATCAGTATTGTTCAAATTAATTTCACTTAATTCTTTATCTTTTTCATAAGGATACTTAAATTTGTATTCAGGAAATGCTTCTAATAATCGTGTAGTAAGTATGTTTAATTTTTCATTTTTTCATTTTTCCATACGAGTCATTTGTGTTTTCATATAAAAATTATATAAAAAAAGATACATTTATGTATCTATTTAGTACCGAATATTCTATCTCCGGCATCACCAAGTCCAGGCATAATGTATTTTTTATCATTAAGAACAGGATCTTTAGCTGCTAAGAATATCTTAACATCTGGGTGTTCTTCTTGAATTCTATCCACACCTTCTTGAACCCCAACTAAACAAACAAGTGTGATATTTGTGAATCCATCTTTTTTAAGTTGTGAAATTGCATCAGCAGCTGAAACACCTGTTGCTAACATAGGGTCAACCACAAGCATTCTTGAATCTTTAGGAACTGCAGGCATTTTGTAGAAATACTCAACAGCTTCAAATGTATCTTCATCACGATACATACCAATATGACCTATTCTTGCTTGCGGCACTAACTCTTCAATTCCTTGAACCATACCAAGTCCAGCTCTTAGGATAGGAACTATAACGATTTCTTTGTCGAAATCACAACCTTCTGCAACTGCTCCTGTAGGTGTTGTTACTGTTCTAGGTTTCATCTCGTAATCCATTAAGATTTCATATGTCATCAATGAAGCAATTTGATTTAAATTCTTTCTAAATTGTAATGATGAACATTCCTTAGATCTCATTTTTGTTAATTTTTGCTCAATAAGCGGATGCGATAATACTTTTACCATTTTAGACCTCCATTTAATGTCTTTTTATAATTTTACACTAAGATAAGTTTCTTGATTATAAAAAACCCAATTTATTTTATTTTTTTCACTAATAAAAGATAATATTTCTTATTTATAAAAAGTTGTTTTTAATTGCATAAAATACTTAAAAGCTATTTTTTTGATAAAATACATATAAGAAACAGGAGGAAGTATGAAAAAAGAAACTTTTTTATTCGCGATTGACTTAGATGGAACTCTACTTGCAGATTCAGCTAATGGCGCAATTCACGAATTAACAATTGAAGCAATTCAAAGAGCGAGAGATGAAGGCCACATAGTATGTATTATTACTGGTAGACCTTGAAGAGCAACAAAAAGCACTTATGAAAAATTAGGATTAGACACAATCGTAGGAAACTATAATGGTGCTCATATCCACAATCCATCAGATTATGACTTTAACCACTACATTAACTACTTAAACTTAAATGAAATCATGTATATCCTTGGAGATGAAAAACTTAAAGCCGCAAAATCAAACTTAGCTATTGAAGGTCCAGGTTGAGTTCAACTTGAAAAAGAAGACAAAGATTTAGCTAGAGTATTTGGTTTTAATACAGCATCAAAATTAAGAATTGGTATTGATATTGAAAAATTACCATTAAAACCAACAGGTATCATCTTTGATACAAAAGAGGGTGTTAATGTACCCGAACTAAAAGATTACCTAACAAGAAAATACGGTGATTTAGCTGAGTTCTCTTCATGATCAAAAGGTGAAGGATTAACACCAGTCTTTGATATTACTGGAGTTGGTGTTCAAAAATCTAAAGTAATTTCATTACTTTCAAGATACTATGATGTTGATATTGATAATGTTGTTGCATTTGGTGATGGTTATAATGATGTTTCAATGTTTGGTGTTGCTGGTATTGGTGTTGCTATGGCAAACTCTTCAAAAGATATTCAAAAAGAAGCGTTAGTCGTTACAAAGAAAACTAATAAAGAAGGTGGTGTTGGTCATTTCATCAACCACTTCCTTGACAACACAGAAAAAGAAGTTGCTAGATTTGCTAAAATTAGAAAAAGAAAATTTGAACGTAAAGAAAAAATTACTCCTTCTCATTAATAAAATAAAAAAAAGAACACATGTTCTTTTTTTTATTTATATTCATTCATCAAGATTCCGCCAGCAATAGCTACATTAAGAGATTCAAATTCTATTGGTATGTATACTTTCATGTCAGACTTATCAATCATTGTTTGGTCAATACCTTGACCTTCATTACCCATAATAAGTGCAAATCTTTCAGGAATTTCAACTTCATTATAAGCTTTTGCTTCTTTATCAAGTAATGATGCGATAATTGTGTGATCATTTAAGAAGTTTAAAGCTTCTTTAGTATGAATTAAATTTATTTTAAATATTGCCCCTTGAGATGATCTTAATGATTTATCAGAGAAGGGATCAGCACCTTGAACTATTACATCAGTGAAATTAAATGCTTTTGCTGTTCTTATTAGTGTTCCAACATTTCCTGGATCTTGAACATTTCTAAGAACCAAAACCTTGTTCCCTAATTCCCGTTCAGATGGTTTTCTACAAACAGCAACGATACTTTGTGGAGTTACAGCCCCAGTTATCTTTTTCATAACGGTTTCAGAAACTAAAATCCCCTCAATTTGTGGGTCTGTTGTAATATATTCAACAACATTGCCGGTTGCTGTTGCTTCATTAACAATATTGTGACCTTCAACTAAAAATAACCCTGAATTCATTCTTCCTTTTTTAGTTAATAATCTCGCTCATTGTTTTACTCTTGAATTTTCAAGTGATTTTATCATTTCTCTCATTTTACTTACCTCTACTCATCCAACATTTTACTGTCGGCTCGTAGTTCCTTTCTTAGTTCTTTTCAATTTGGTACGAACTTTTCCACTTCAGCTCAAAAATTAACTGAATGATTTGGTTCTTTATTATGTGCTAACTCATGAACAATAACATAATTGATAACACTTTCTCTATAATGAGCTAATTTTGTAGAAAAAATAATTCTTTTCTCATTAACGTAATTCGATCCTCATGTACTTGTTTTGTAAACAAATTTATTGGTGTGTGGCGGTACTTCCATAATTTTTTCAAAATACATTTGTTTTTTCTTTATGTATTTTGTTGTTTGTTCCTTTAAAATTTTCTTTATGTTTTTCTCAGTCCTATCATCAGAATTATCTGGAGCTTTAATATAAATTTTATTATCCATAATTTCTATTTTTGTCCTTGAAAACCCAGATAACCTGATAATTTTATACTTCTTCCCAAAAAGAAAAATAAAATCTTCTTTTAATGAATACAATTCATTTACCTTAACTTTCTTTGAATGTTCATAAAATTTAAGGGCATGTTGGTCTACAAATACCTTAATTTCCACTAAAGTTAGGTTTTTAGGCGCAGAGCACACTACTTTTGCTCCATCCATCTTCAAGTACATATTTTTATTGTTTGTTCTTTTGATGTCTATTTTGAATATTTTTCTATCGAAGTAGTAAGTTAAGGTTTCCATTAAATAATTATAAAGAAAAAAGACACTAATTTTCTTAGTATCCGTTTAAAACTCTTTCATAGTTAACTCTATTTTTTTCAATATAGAATTTTTCAATTTCAGTTTCTTCTAAACCAGCTAATTTACCCATACCCATATAGATACCAAATGCTTTAGCTAATTGTTCTTTTGTAAATTTTGAATTAAGTTTTGATGTTTCTTCAAATAGTGTTGATAATTGAATATTTTGATCTTCTGAAACAATAATTGGATCAACAACTGGGCTACCTCCAGCTTTCAATGTTAATGAAAGAAAGAAGTGAATCCCATCAACAAACTCTTCTTTAATGTGATCTTCATTAATATCCATAGTTTTCTTTCAATATTTGAAAGGCCTGATTTCATTTGCGAATTCTCCAATTTCGACAATTAGTGCAACAAGCTTTCTATTTGTTAAATCTTCATTTTCAACCCCATGAGCTTCTTCTATGTTTCTATCAAGCTCGGATTGCATATTTAGTATTCTTGTAAAGTCCATATAAACATTTTACATAAAAATTATTTTAATGCTGCTTTAGCTTCTTCAACAATCAGTTTAAATGTTTCTGGTTGGTGGATTGCAAGTTCTGATAACATTTTTCTGTTAACTGTAATATCAGCTTTTTTAAGTCCATTGATGAATCTTGAGTAAGTTAGTCCCATTGGTCTAACTGCTGCGTTAATACGCGCAATTCATAATTTTCTAAAGTTTCTTTTAACTTGTTTTCTATCTCTGAACGCATATGTTCATGATTTAACAACTTGTTGCTTAGCAACTTTGAAACCGATTGATTTGTGTCCTCAGTACCCTTTAGCAAGTTTTAGTCATCTTTTTCTTCTTGCTCTTGTAACTGTTCCGCCTTTAACTCTAGCCATTAGTTACCTCCTAGTACAATCCCTTAAGTCTTTTCATGTCACCTTTTGACATAAGATCAGACTTACGAGATTGCCTTTTTTGTTTTGTTGATTTATTTTGTGCAAGGTGAGATCTATATGCTTGACCTCTTTTAACTTTTCCAGTACCTGTCACTTTAATACGCTTTGTTACAGCCTTGTTATCCCTTTGAATATACATATCTAAGAACCTAGAGTTTAGTTGAGGTTGCTTTGTAATCATTGCAACATCTTCAACTTCTGCAAAGAATCTTTTAAGAGTTTCGTGTCCAAGCTCTTGACGAGCCATTTCACGTCCTCTAAATTTAAGAGAAACTTTAACTCTATCTCCAGCAAGAATAAATTCTTTTGCTTTTTTAGCTTTAACTTTAAGATCGTGGTCACCAATCATTGGTGTTAATCTTACTT
The DNA here is from genome assembly GCF_004335995.1 of Mycoplasma todarodis. Classification (GTDB taxonomy): domain Bacteria; phylum Bacillota_I; class Bacilli_A; order Mycoplasmatales; family Metamycoplasmataceae; genus Mycoplasma_K; species Mycoplasma_K todarodis. The sequence continues at coordinate 308 of NZ_PSZP01000042.1, read as the reverse complement.
CCCTATTGTTTGTAACAACTTGGTTAGCTTTAGCTTCTTTCCTTTTCTTCTTACGTTCATATTTGAACTTTCCGTAGTCAAGGATTTTTGCTACAGGCTGTTTAGGGTTTGGTGAGATGATAACTAAATCAAATCCTTGTTCCTTAGCCTTTTCAATTGCTGCCCTTGTTGGCATAACTCCTAATTTTTCACCATCGTTACCGATGACAAATACCTTAGGAAAGGGTATGTCTCTATTTACTAAATGCTCTGCTTTAGGTTTTTTTCTATTATGAATTCTAGCGATAATAAGCTCCTTCTATTGTAAA
>NZ_PSZP01000041.1 GCF_004335995.1 Mycoplasma todarodis | reverse complement strand
CCAGCCGCTTGTTGAATTGTTGCAACAGCTTGGTTCGCGTCGTCAAGTGTTATGTTCCCACCAGATACGTTAATAATCGCATCTGTTGCTCCTTTAATAGAAGCTTCAAGAATTGGAGATGAAATGGCATGAATTGCGGCTTTGACAGCTTTGTCATCACCTGATGATTCTTTACCAATTCCAATTAATGCAGAACCTCTACCCTTCATAACTGTACAAACATCTGCGAAGTCAAGGTTGATAAGCGCTGGTATAGCAATTAGATCTGTAATTGTTCTAACTGTTTGTTTAAGAACTTTATCTGCATATAAGAATGAATCTTTGAGAGAGATTCCTCCATATTGCTCTAAAAGTTTATTGTTTGAGATAACAATAAGTGAGTCTGTAGCGGTTCTCATGCCGTCAAGACCAAATTCAGCGTTTTTAGTTCTTTTTGTACCTTCGAATGAGAATGGTGAAGTTACGATTCCGACAGTTAATGCTCCTAGCTCTTTAGCTATTTCAGCAATAACTGGTGCGGCACCAGTACCTGTTCCACCACCCATTCCGGCAGCGACAATAACCATATCTGCACCTTTAAGTGTTTCTTTGATTATGTCTTTTGATTGAAGAGCAGCCTTACGACCCTCTTCTGGGTTTGCACCAGCTCCTAAACCACGTTCGTTATTACCTAATGGTAAGATTGTTTGCGCGATAGAAGCATTCAATACTTGTTCGTCAGTATTAGCAACGATGAATTCAACACCTTGAATTCCCTCTTTAATCATAGAGTGAACTGTGTTGTTACCACCACCACCAACACCAACAACTTTTATTGTAGCGATATTGTCTATTTTAGGACCAATGTGCGATTCGCTATTATTTAAAATATTGTCTGTATTAAGTAGTTCTGACATTCTTTCCTCCTATTTTATTTATAAATCTTGCAATGAAGCTTGTCTTTGTTTTTCTTAATGTATCGATTGTATTTGGGTTAGTCATCACGATTGTATTAAAGTCTTTTCCAATAACTTTATCATATCTTCTAATAAACTCTTCTGTACCGATTGTTTCTAGATTTTTAGTATTTGACGCAATAAACATTAATGGTTTGTATATTGAAACAAATTCGGAACTAAATGATTTACTAGTGAATTCTTTTAACCCTGTGAAGTTTTTGATTTCTCCACTTATTACTACTGATAATTTTTTCAGCGACTCATGTTTACCAATGAATGCTTGTGCGTATGCAGCCACTCTATTTACAAATTGACCAATAATTGAATTTAAGTTATTTTGTGTAAATGAAACTGATTTTAAACCTTTTTGAGTGGTAAAAATAATTTCATCTGAACCTTTATCCAATTTTCCATAGACCTTAATTAGGTTTCTAGCAGTTTCTAACGAGCATTCAAAGTACTCGGAAACTTTTTCCACCAAATTAATAAATCCTAATGGAAGGTTAAATGTTGATATAGTTGCTGAATTAACATTAACAGTAACATATGTACGTTTCATGCCAATGTGCACAGAGATAGCTCCTTCAGCAATAGCTGAGTTAGAGATAGTTGCTTGTGGTATAACATGGGCATCTGTTAGTATTTGAGATACTGATAGTCCAGCATTTTCAATAATTTCTTTAACATAATTCTTCACAACTTTGGAAATGGATGAAAGAGCTACCTTCACCTTTAATTTTTTTCCGTTTTTGTTGATCGGAGCTTTGTTATAAGATTTCTTTTCAATACCAGAAACTACGTATCTAACTGGCTGAACTAGAATTACTTCTTGTCCAGATGGTTGATATTGAGCTTCAGCTAATTTAATTACATTATTAATATCATCTTGTGTCACAAATGATGAAGCAATTGCGATTTCTTTATTAAACATTTTGATTTCTAAGTTTGTCTTTTTGTTAGACTCTACAATAGCAACCACAGATTTAATTTTTCCACCTATTGCTTTATTAATTCGTGCGATAGAATCTTTAATAAAACGTGTTTGTTCTAAAGGATTTGTAGTTCATTTTGTATCATTAAATATCTCCACTAGTTCAGTAGAAATTTTTTCGATACAAATAACTTGAATTGCACCTTTGGAAATTTTAACGTTCGTAATTAAATTTCTTTGCATGATTTCCCTTATCTTTCTTGTTCTTTTTTGAGCACCCTTAACTTAGCGCTACGACTTCTTCTGTTCAATTCGACTTCTGTTTTCTTCGGCTTAATTGTTTTAACAGTGAATTCTTTTTCAAACATAACTGGAAGTTTTCCAGTGGTGTCTTTGGTAAGACTACCAAACACCCTTTTGACTATCCTGTCTTCAATAGAATGAAATGTTATTATCGCGAATTTACCACCAGGTTTTAACATAGTGATTCCTTGCTCTAAAACATCTCTAAGAGAATCTAGTTCATTGTTGACTGCGATTCTCACTGCTTGGAATACAGCTTTCGCTGGATTCTTTTGTCTTACGATCTTAGCTGGAAGTGAGTTCCTAATAATATCGACAAGTTCTAGTGTAGTGTCTATCGGTCTATTTTCAACGACTGCTTTCGCAACTCTTTTTGGGAGCTTAACATCAGCGTTTTCATAGAAAATTCTAACCAACTCTTCTTCACTTCAATTGTTAATAATAAAATGAGCATCTAAATCCTGCGTCTGATCCATACGCATATCGAGGCGTGCTTCTTTATTGTAAGAAAAACCTCTTAGCGCGTCATCCAATTGTGGAGATGAAACACCAAGATCTAATAAGATTCCGTCCACGGAAGTAATTCCAATTTTTTCCAATTCATTCTTAAAATATCTGTTGTCTGAATGAATAAGATTGAAATTATTCGAGATTTGAGAAAGACGATCGCCACTTTCTTTAATGGCTTGAGTATCCTTATCAAATGCTACTAATTTTCCATTTGGTATTCTTTTTAAAATCTCCGATGAATGACCACCACGACCTAAAGTTAAATCGACATAAGTCCCATTATCTTTAAGTTCTAAATGTTCTAAACAGTCATCAAGCATAACTGGAATATGTTTTTCCATTAAATCTCAACTCCTGACTCGAACAGTGCATTAGCAAGTTCATCATATGAACCTTCTGAATCCACTTCGTTTTGGAAACTTTCATAAGCAGTTTTGTCTCAAAGTTCTACTTTGTTACCAACCCCAACGAATGAAACTTCCTTTTTGATGGCAGCTTTAAGAATGAAATGATCTGGAATATTAATACGTCCAAGCTTATCAACTTTTAAGTCAACAGTGTTACCGAAGATTTTTCTTACGAAAATTCTCAAGTTCTTGTTAAGCATGTTGTTTGACATAAGCTTCGCACGCATTGCTTCAAACTCGTCCGCGGATCTTAACTCTAAGATTCCGTCTGGTCCGAAAGTCGCATAAACAACATCACCTAGTTCCTTACGAAACTTAGCAGGTAAAACTATACGTTTTTTGTCGTCTAAAGACCTGTGAAAATGTCCAAACATTATTTCCACTCCTTTCCACTACCAACCACATTATAACATTTTTATTTATAACTATACAACTTTTTTCCACTTTTTTCAGCTGTTTAAATACTGGAAAAAGACGCAAAAAAAGGACCTATACAGGTCCTTTTTAAAAAGATTTTCTATCTTTTACATGAGTTCTCGAATTGTATTAAATTCTATTTGTCATTAATACCTTCAATAACTTGTCTGTCTTTGTAAAATCCACAGAATTTACATGCTCTATGTTGTTGGATTTTTTCTCCACAATTTCTCTTACGTTGTTTGGATGTCTTTCTCTTTGGTACTATAGCCATGATGCCTCCTTATAAGTTTATTGATTTAGTAAAAGAATTATAGCAAATTATTTGGCAAAGTAGCAATTAATATTTAAAATGTTAAAATTATTTTATGACAATAGCAATAATAGCAGAATATAATCCCTTTCATAATGGACATATATATCAATTAGAGTATGCAAAAACAACTTGACCTAATTCTAAGATAATAATCATTATGTCTGGTAAATATGTACAAAGAGGTGAATTAGCAGTAGCTTCATTCGAGGAGAGGGCTTCTATAGCGAAGCAATATGGAGCAGATGAAGTATATGAACTCCCTTTTGAATATGCAACTCAAGCAGCACATATCTTTGCAAGAGGAGCTGTTCACACCGCAGTTAAATATGGAGCTGATAAATTATTATTTGGTTCTGAGTCTGATGATGTCGATAATTTATTCTTAATCGCACGCACAATAAAAGAAAATAAATCTATATATAATAAGACACTTAAAAAATATTTAAAGCAAGGTTTCTCTTTTCCGAAATCAGCAGCAGAAGCTCTTTCGGAATTGAGTGGACAAAATGTTACTTTACCAAATGATATTTTAGGATTGGAATATATCAAAACAATAGTGGAAGAAAATTTAGAACTGGAGCCTCACTCTATAAAAAGAACAGTCGAGTTTCATTCTGACGAGACAAACGATAACTTTGCCTCAGCTTCTTTTATTAGGAAAGAAATAATTGAAGGGAAAGACGTTTCGAAATGAACACCAATGACTTTCGATAAAATTCCAGAAAGAATCGAGGATCACTATAAGGAATTTCAAAAAGTAGTTAATGAAAGTACTCCTGAAGAAATAGCGGAGTGCCCATTAATTTCTGAAGGTATGGAGAATCTATTCAAAAAACATATAGATGCACAAACATATGAAGAATTCGTGGATAGAACAAATTCTAGACGTTACACTTCTTCAAGAATTAAAAGAGTAATGCTTTATGTATTGCTTAAAATAAAAAAATAACCACAAAGGTTATTTTTTATTTTAGAACTGTTGCGTTTGCATAATCAACACTAACTGAACCGAAAATAATTACAACTATTAAAAATGCAACTGAAATAATTAATAATAATTTAGCAGCTAACATTTCTGGTTTTAGAATTACGAACACCATAAGCCCTAGTGCAGCTAATCCTATTAATAAAGCAATAACTCCTAATGCCATAGCAGCTCTACCTTTATCTGTAGCGTCATAAACGTTTACAAAACTTCATAATCCGTTCTTTGCACCGATAGTAGCAGCTCCAAGAGCTATACCTAAAATAGCAGCAAGTACTAAAGCGATAAATCCACCTAAGAATAATTTATCTTCTTTTAATTTTTTTACTAACATGTTTTCTCCTTATTGTTTAAACTCTTATTTATATTTAAATAAGCTTTTAAATTATACACCTTTAATGTATTTAAACTTTGTTAAAAGCATAAAAAAAGTAGTTAACTTAACTACTTTTTGGCTGTTTTTGCTAATTTCTTTTGTTCAGCAAGCTTTTTAGAATGAATTTCTTTTTCTTCTTTTAATTTTTGCTTGAATTCTTTGTTTTGTTTCACTCTTTCTTCTTTTGACTTTCTAATTTCATTTTTTAATTCTTTTTTCTCAAGAGAGTGTTTTTGTTGTAATTCTGCTTTTGAAAGATTACTATTTGCTTCATCCAATCTTTGTTTTTCTTTAAGATTTTTTTTAGCTTTTTTATTTGTTCTCTTAACTTCTATAAAAGAAATGATTGCTTTATCAACAATTTCAATTCTTTCATCAAGAGTTGTGTGTTTTTCATCGATTTTTCTCATAGTGATAATCATCATCACACTTATCACAACACCCGAGGCTAATGATAATGTTGGGAACATTCATCAGAATGCATCGTCATATTGTGGATTAGCGATTGCTATAGCTTTAAATATGTAGATGACTGGGAAGAACAATATGAATCCTCTACATGTAGATGATATGAATGAGAATGCTACACGGTCAGTTGAACTGAATAGAACCATACCTGCAATTGCTATTGCAAATAATGGAGCTCCTAGCATCAAGATCATGATTACAGTCTTAATCTTAGCTCTATCATGTTCAACACCTAAGGCACTAAGAAGCGGATCTATTAATACCACTGAAGCTAGTAATCAAACTATCATACCTAATATTAATGTATATATAAACGATCAGAAAACAGCTTTTTTAACTCTTTTAGTTTCTCCCGCTCCGTAATTATATGAAGCAACAGGGGCTGCTCCTTGAACTATACCGAAAAGCATTGGGAAAAATAATCCAAATATAGGAAATGCTGAAGTTAGAATAAACGTCATATACGCAGGTTGCTTTGGATATAGATGTTGAGCAATATCAGCGATAATGTTCATTTGTGCAGTACCAGTGATTGATTGAGCTGCATTCCTAAAGAATGGTGCCATACCCACAAGCAATATCCCAACCAATGATATCGCAGCAAATTTGAATCCAAATAGATTTCTAAATCTAATATTCGATTCCTTAACTCGAATAATGCATATAACCAACACTATGGTTGTTATAACATCAGCAATTGCAGTGGCTGTTGCAGCCCCTTCGATACTCATTTTACCTGGACCCATCAATAAATAATCAGCAAGTAAATTGAAAATAACAGGAATAAACATTGCTAATGTTGCTTCCTTCATTCTACCTTCTGTTCTTAATAATGAAGAAATCATATTATTGAAGAAGAATACTCCCTGGAAACATAGAATAATGGTTGAATACTTAAAACCTTCTTCTTGTATCAAGGTAGCCATACGTGGATCTGGCATATCAGGAAGTTGTGTAGCAATTCAAGATTTAGAAACAGCAATAATAATAGGTGTTGTAATGATCATGATAGCCATACCAATCATCATTCCAGTTTTTATAGTGTTTCTAGCTCTATCAACATCCCCTCTACCTAAGTTGATGGAAACCCTAGTGGAAACACCTACAGTTATCATCATAACTAGAGCTAAACTTATATTCATCATTGGCATAATTGATGCCATAATAACCTTAACTATACGTTGAGCGTTTTCTCTATCACCTCCAACAACATCAAGGTACGAATCATAAGCAAAGTTAATTGCTAATATATTATCAGAGAAATTATATATCCCCATAATTGACATAATTATTACACCAGGTAAACACATCTTTATAAGAAGTTTTCACATTGGTGTGTCTAAAAACATTTTCCTTCTTCTTTCTTTTGCTGAAATAGGAGGTGTGTTTTTATTTTGAGATTTGGTTTTCATACTTCTCCTCTCAAATAACTTTAACTCTAGACTCGATCTCACTAATGATTTTTTCTCCCTTTGGAGTTACATAAATTCTATGTGTTCTTTTATCTTGTTCATCTTGTATAGTTTTGATTAATTCTAACTGTACATATCTTTTTATTGTTTTAGAAATCTTTACTTTAAAATTGTTAACATCTTTTTCAGTACGAATACCAATGCATTCATTTTGCATTTTATACGCCGCCATTTCAGAAACGCTTTTTCCTTCTGCGAATTCTTTTATATGTATTAAAAGGAAAATATCCTTTACACGAATCCTCATTTCTTGAAGATTCATATTTCTGATTGCCTCATGATATGCTTTACTTATTTTTGCGTAAGTTTCTTTTGCTTGTTTTAATTTCATAGATACATTATATAGCAAATAATTACCTTTGTTTAATCTTTAACTATTATTTAGAAAATAAAAAAGACCACTTATGGTCTTGTAATAATCCCTTGTGACTCCATGATGATTAATGGTGTAGCTAATGTTACTAAAATAATCATACATATAATAAATACTATTAAAAGGGTTTTTCTTCTCGCTTTAATTTCTTGTGGTGTTAATTTTTGTTTCTTTTGTTTTTTGTCCATAATTACCTCGATGATTCCGCTACATAATCCGAAAGTATTTCCCTTGTGTATGCAGCTATTGTTTTGTGATATTTAATTAATTGCTTTTTAACGGATGCAGGAATGTGCGCCTGTGATGAAAGCATCTTCAAATCTACCTGTTCTATAAATTGTTGATCCAACAATTTCTTTAACTCTATATACTTTTTAGTCAATTCTGAGTAATCTGTTTTCAGAAGAACCTTTTGTGAAACTTTAGGTATTATTTTAAAACGTGTGTGTGCTGAATAAGTTGCATATGTTTTATATGTAACTTCTCCTTCAAGTTTAGTAATCGCTTTTGCATTATGCTTTTGCAATTCTTTTATTTGATCGAAAAATAACTTAGCCGTTTCATTAACCACTCATTCTGCGGAGATGGTATCTCTTAAACGAGTATTCGCCTTACTTGAAGAGTAAGCCGCTCAACCCGCAAAGATTATTGAAAATACACTAAGTGTTATTGACACTGATCATAAAATAATATCTGCTAATCCCATAATTAGAATTATAAAACAAAATTGAAAATATGTATGAAATTGGTAGAATTAATTATATGTTCATACACGAAATAAAAAAATCAAAATTCATTGCACACTCTTTTGAGGTGCATTCAAAAATAGAAGTAGAAGAAAAATTGAATGAAATAAGACGACAATATAGCGACGCGAGTCATATTTGTTACGCTTATTTAGTTAATAATGGTTCTGAAATGGCTGGAATGTCTGATGATGGAGAACCTAGTGGAACTGCAGGAAAACCAATCTTCAATATTATTAGATTAAAAAAGAAGGAAAATATTTTAGTTGTAGTGGTTAGGTATTTTGGCGGAAAAAGACTAGGAGCCGGTGGATTAATTCGTGCTTATGTTAATGCATCAAAAGAAGTTATATAAATTAAATAAAAAAATACCCTTGGAATGGGTATTTTTTCATTAATGTTTTTTGTTTTTTGATTAGAATACGAATTCTGTTGTTTTTTCGTTTTCCACTACTAGGAATTTATCTCCAGCTTTAGCACCGTAAGCTTTTAGAGCTTCTTTATGATGGGAATACTGATGAAGTAATACCGAATCCACCGATCATTTTTTCGTCATTTAGAATACCAATTACAGCTGTGTTTGGTCTGAATTTAGCTACTTCTCTTAATAGTTCACCTGTTCTTGAAAGAACAACTGCGAATTTATATTCACCATCTTGAGTTTTTGTAGCAACGTCAAACGCGATATCTGCTCTAGCACCTTTTGAAACTTTTCTGATTGTTTCTAATTGTACTGGGTAGTATAGTTTGTTGTAGAATTCTTTTTCTGCTGTCATGTTAATAAGTGACATAACTGCTACTGATTCTTCTGGGAATTGTCCAAGTGCTGATTCTCCTGAAAGCATTGTTGCATCTGCACCAAGTTCTGTAGCGAAGTATACGTCTGTAACCTCTTTTGTGTAGCAACGATAACTGGTTTACCAGCTTCTCTACATTTTCTGATGATATATTTTTCTCAGAAAGGTACATCTTGGAAAGGAATTTCTAATCCTAAGTCACCACGAGCAACCATGATTCCGTCTGATGCTTCAATGATTGAATCAATATTTTTGATACCAAGCACTGATTCAATTTTAGAAATTAATTGAACGTGTTTTCCACCAGCAGCGTCCATTAGTTCTCTAAGTTCTAGAACGTTTTCTCTTGTGTTAACGAATGATGCAGCAACATAGTTAATTCCTGCTTCAACACCGAATTTAACATCGTTTCTATCTTTTTCAGCTAAGAATGGAAGTGAGAAGTCGATTCCTGGAAGGTTAATTCTTTTGTTTGCTTTAAGTTTGTGGTTGTTAATTGCTTTAACAATAACTTTACCTTCTTGAACTTCTTCTACAAAAGTTACTAATTTACCGTCATCAAATAGAACTTTGTCTCCTTTTTTAACATCTAAGTGCATTTCGTATGAAACTGAAAATTCACCTTTTACACCTCTGTGGTTTGCGAAGTCATCTTTACCTGTCATAACTGTAACGATTTCACCTGTTTCAACCATGATTGGTCCGTCAGCCATTTTACCAACACGGATTTCTGGTCCTTTAGTATCTAGTAATACTGAGATAGGTCTTTTTAGTTCTTCTTGAACTTTTCAAGCCTTTTTCATTTTTTCGTGTTGTTCAACTTTGTCACCATGTGAAAAGTTTGTTCTAATTGTAGTCATACCAGCATTTGCCAGTTTTTTTAGCATTGCTTCACTATCTGATGATGGTCCGATAGTAGCAACAAGTTTAGTTCTTTTATCTGTAATTTGCATTTTTTCTCCTGTTTTTATAAATATGTTAGTAGTTAATTACTATTAAATATTCAATAAAAGTATAACACTTTTTTTATTTAGTTATTTCCCAAAAAAATAAAAAATAGCATTTAGCTATTTAATAATGTTCATTTTGTTTGTCATATCAATTAAATCTTTTCTTGATTTTCTTGGCATATTGAATGATTCCATGATTTCAAAGTCAGTAATTTCATCACCTTTATTACCAACAACTCTTCCACCGATTCCATTTGTAAGTAATTCAACAGCATGAACACCCATTCTAGTAGCTCATACTCTCTCCATTGCTGTTGGAGTACCACCACGTTGTTGATGTGCTAATACAGAAACTCTTGTTACTTTTCCTGTTTGTTTTTCAACTTCTTTAGCAATTTCATCTAGTGAAGGTCTTCCATCAATTCCATATGTTAATTCAGCAACCATAATAATTACAGATCTCTTACCGATTTCTTGAGTTTTTTTAACTACATCAACAAAATCTTGTGTTGAGAAAATGTTTTCTGAAGTTACAACAGCTTCAGCTCTGGCAGCAATTCCACCAAACACTGTAAGATCTGGACAATGACGTCCCATTACTTCAACGATAGCAACACGGTTGTGTGATCTCATTGTATCTCTAATTCTATCTACAGATTCTACAACTGTATTAAGAGCTGTATCGAAACCTATTGTTGTTTCAGAAGAAGAAATATCGTTATCAATTGTACCTGGTATACCGATACAGTTAATTCCCATTTCTGTTAATTTTTTAGCACCCATGTAAGAACCATCTCCACCGATAACAATAACAGCTTCAATTCCTCTATCTTTTAGGTTTTTAACAGCAATTTCTCTAACCTTAATATCAGCAAATTCTGGTAAACGAGCAGAATAAATAAATGTTCCACCGTTTCTATATTCTTTATCTACATTTGTTTCTGATGCTGGAACTATATTATTTTCGACTAGTCCTTTGTATCCTTCTATTACTAGGAAGGGTTCAATTCCTCTCGCTTGAGCATGTTTAACAACAGCTCTAACGGCATTGTTCATTCCAGGTGCATCTCCACCTGATGTTAAAACAGCAATTTTTTTAATCATATTTTCCTTCTTTCTTTATGTTGTTATTATAATCCATTTTAGAATTATTTTGTATTAATTTAGGTAATAACACATGTGTGTATATTATAATATAAATATTCAATAAAGGAAGGTATAAAATGAAAAAATTTAATAGAGTATTTTTTATAGTT
>NZ_PSZP01000040.1 GCF_004335995.1 Mycoplasma todarodis | reverse complement strand
TTACAATCATCGAAAACGGACAAAAGAAAAGAATTAAAGTTTCAGCTAAAACAGCTAAAACTCTTAAGAAAAAAGGACTTGTTGCTTAGTTCTTTTTTTTATTTCCAATTAAAAAAGAGTAAAAAAAATGAGTTTAACTCATTTTTTATTTACCTTTTATGGAATTTAATCTTTCTTCAGTAGGTTCTGAACATAGATAAGAACCAGAAACTAGAACATCTGCCCCAGCATCGAAAGCTTGTGGTCCAGTAATATTATTAATACCACCATCAACTTCGATAATTACATCCAATCCTCTTTCATCAATGTATTTTCTTAATTTTGAGATTTTATTTAATGCATTTTCATTAAATTTTTGTCCTCCAGCTCCTGGTTGAACTGACATTACAAGAACAACATCTACAAATGGAATGTAATCATAAATTTGTTCAATGTTTGTTTTTGGATTTAAAGCTATCCCTTGTTTGAATCCTCTATTTTGATTATTTTTAACAATTTCTAATCCAACTTCATATGATTCTGACTCATGATGAAATGTTATAAGATCAGCGACATCCTTAAATTTTTCAATATAATTCTCCGCTGTCGATACCATTAAGTGTATATCAACAAAATGTTTTTCTGTTAAATCTACATTTTTAGTAACGTCTTCCAGTGTTAGTGCTGTTGCAGGAACAAAAATACCATCCATAATATCGTAGTGAACTCATGTTAACCCATTCTCGATTAATGTATTTGTTGTATTTGCTTTTTCATTATTTTCTACATTTAGTAGTGATGCTGCTATTTTTCTCATTCTACTGCCTCCTCTAAAAGTTTTATATAATCATTGTACCTTGTTTTCGATACTTTTCCTTCTTCGATTGCAACCTTAACTGCACAAATTTTTTCTTTATTATGAATACAAGTTCTAAATTTACATTGTTTAGATAATTCTCTAAAATCAGCATACGAATGCGCTAATTGAATTTTAGTTAAATTAAATTCCAATGAAGAGAAACCTGGAGTATCAATTAACTTACCTCCAAATCAATCAATGATTTCTACAACTCTCGTTGTATGTTTACCTCTACCTAGAGCTTTTGAAATTTTTTGAGTTTTAATATTTAAGTCCGCAAGTGAATTTATTGTTGTTGATTTACCTGCACCAGTTTGACCAGTAAAAACTGATAATTTATCTTTAAAAATTGGCTTTAATTTTTCAATACCATCTTTATTAGGATTGGAAATTTCAAATACTTCATAACCTTGACTTTTATATTCTTCCAAATATGTTTCTTCAGTTAAATCACATTTAGTAAATACAATAATAGGTTTTATATTATTGAATTCAATAATAGCAAGGAATTTATTTAATAATAATGAAGAATATTTTGGTTCTGCCATAGATGTTATAACTATAGCTTGATCAACATTAGCAACTTTAGGCCTTACTAGTGAATTCCTTCTTTCGTGAACTTCATTCAAAAATCCATCAGGATCAAACGAAACAATATCACCAACCACAGGATTAATCCCAAGGTTCCTTAAATTACCTCTACCTCTTGTTCTGTATTCTTTACCTTCAGTTTCAATATCATAGAAACCTGCATTTACTCTTATTACTTGACCACGCATTATTTTAACCCCCATACTAAACCAATAATAACCGCTAACATAATTATGATCACAACTGATAATATACCAACAAGTGTTCATCTGGAATTTATTATTGAGAAAAAGTCTTTTTTCTTTTTACCATCAAGATTAATTAATGGTTCGTATATTCTTTCATTGCTTAATGAATCTTTTAAATCATTATAAAATTCTGTCATATTGCCATATCTTTTATTTTTATCTTTTGCAGTTGCTTTTATAACAATATTGGCAACGGATTGTGGAATTGAATCTACAATCTTATTAACTTGTGGGACTGCAGCAGTTTTATGTTTTAATGCCGTTGAAATTGCATCTTTTTCATTAAATGGACATGCACCAGTTAACATTTCAAACATCAAAATCCCTAATGCATAGACATCTCATTGACGAGTAGGCTTTTCTTGATCTAATATCTCTGGCGCTAAATATTGTACTGAACCGATAATACTATCCGCTCTTGTTAATCTATCCGATTCCTCAGTCAATGCAATACCAAAGTCAATTATTTTAACTTTTCCATGATCAGAAATCATTATATTAGAAGATTTTATATCTCTATGAATAATTCCTCTTCTGTGTATTTCGGAAAAACCAAGTGCAAGTTGTTTAGCAAACTCAATTGTTTCATCCACCGTTAACTTTGTTCTTCTCTCGATGTAATCCTTGAAGATGGAACCTTCAACATGTTCCATTACAATATATTGAACTTCATCATTAAATTTTCAATCGTAAATTTTAATTACATATGGAGAGTCAACAGTCTTTGTTAAAGTCATTTCTGAATTAAAACGTTTTGTTGCGACTACATCATTCTTTTTGTCAGGGTGCAATACTTTTATTGCAACCCTTTTACGATCAAACATATCCTCCGCAAGATAAATTTCAGCCATTCCACCTTGACCAATTTTTGAAATTACCTTATACCTGTCATCGATTTTCTCGACCATTATTTACCCACTTTCACTATTGCGATAGTTAGGTTATCCCCTGATCTCCCTTTAATTGCTGTTTCAATTAATTCGTTACAAATTTGTTCTAACGATTCACCCTTACCAACGATTTGTTCGAAGTTTGGCTTTGTAAGATAATCATGAATACCATCACTAGTTTGTATTATATATTTTGTTCCTGGCTCAATTGATACTTGGAAAGCATCAATCCTTGTTGTTTTCTTAGGACCTAGAGCTGATGTTAATGCTGCTCCACCTAATATGTTGGCTGCTTTCTCTGGAGAAAGACCTTCTTCATTTATATAATAATTTCTCAGATTATGATCTACTGTAACTTGATGCAGTAGCCCATTATAAATATAAGTTCTTGAATCTCCTATGTTAAAAATATAGGCATTTCCATTTGGATAAATCAAGGTAAGTGTCACCGTTGTTCCCATATCAAGTAATGCTTTATTATTCTTAGAAGCTTTTTCCATTAATTTTTTTGCTCTTTTTAATGAACTCTTAAATCATGGAAATAAATCTTTTGGATCTACTGGTGTGTGTTTAAAGAATTCTCTTTCAATAGCTTCGATTGTTAAACTAGAAGCAAAGGAACCTCCAGCGTGTCCTCCCATACCATCACACAAGACAGAAAGAACAATACCATCTTTTTCAAAGATGGCTGCTCTATCTTGGTTTTCCGCTCTAACTACACCGACGTCAGTTTTAACTAATGTAACCATTAACCTCTCCTTAAAATAATTTCAGCAATTTCATCTGCTGCTCTTTTAGGATCGTCGTTTGTTACTACGTGATTAAATTTTGGAGCATAAGAAATTTCTTCTTCTGCACGAGCTAATCTAACTTGAATTTGTTCTTCAGTTTCAGTTCCTCTTGATCTCATTCTTTCTTCAAGAACTTCTATTGAAGGTGGGGCTAAAAAGATTGTAATTAAATCTGAAAGATCATCAGAATAATGATTAACTACATTCATTGTTCCGTAAGGTTCTAATTCTAAAAAGGCATTTTTACCCTCTTCAAGAATTCTGTTTACTTCTGATTTTAATGTCCCGTATTTGTTTTGAAAGTGTTCATTTCATTCGATGAAATCATTTGATGCAATTTTTGATTCGAACTCTTCTTTGTTTAAGAAGAAGTAATGTTTCCCGTTGATTTCGCCTTCTCTTGGTGATCTTGTTGTTGCAGAAACTGAGAAACCTAACTTTAATTCTGGGTTATTAAATAAATGTTGTTCAACTGTTGCTTTTCCAACTGCTGAAGGGCCTGTGAAAACGATTAATTTACCTTTTTTCATAATTAGAAATATTATACATTACTTATTAAAGCATTTAACTATATTATTATGGTAATTTCATTAATTATTATCATTATATGTAAATCATTAAATAAAAAAACCACTTAACTTAAAGATTAAAGTGGTTTTTTCGTCTTTTTATTGTTTTTACAGAAGTTTTATATATTACTTATAAATAATACTGAGATTTTTCCATATTTTTTAGTTCTTTGTACCATGTACCCTTCAGGTATCACTATCTTTTTAGGGTCATCTGTTTCTAAGATTATGTAGCCATTTTGTCCTAATAAATCCGAAGATTTTATAGCACTTAAAGTTTCGTTGTATAGTTCTGTATCTTCATAAGGAGGATCCACAAATATAAAATTAAATTTCGCTCCAGCTTTTGATTTTATATAAGATAAAGCATCCATCTTAAAAATATCAACATTAGTTATTTTAAGTGTTTGTTTATTGTGTTCAATAACACTTGCGGCTTTTCTATCTTTTTCGATAGCAATTGACTTCATTGCTCCTCTAGAAACTGATTCAAAAGAGAATGCTCCGGAACCTGAAAATAGGTCCAGAACTATAGCTCCTTCAATATCGAACTGAATTGATGAAAAAATGGCTTCTCTAATTCTATCTGTTGTTGCTCTTGTAGTGTCAAGACTTGGTTGTTCCAATTGTCTTCCACCGTATTTTCCTGCGATGATTCTTAACATAATATAAAAATAATAGCACACTTGTTATATAATGGTTTTATGAATTTTAAAATAACAAAAATACCAGGGGATAAAAAAATCCTAAGAAAAAGATTAGAAAAAGTTGAGTTTCCGCTTTCAAAAGAAGTTATCGAAGCTGCTGATTGAATGATTGATTACATAGATAAATCACAACTGCCAGGTTTCGAAGATAGAGCTGGTGTTGGTATTGCTGCCAACCAAATCGGTGTTGACCAAAGAATGTTTTATGTAAATATTCCTTTAGGTGATAAACAAGAGAACTATATAGAATTTTTAATGAATCCTGAATTTATTGCAAAGGGAGATATCCCCGCTGCATTAGAAGGTGGTGAAGGTTGTTTATCTGTTCCTGAAGGTTGACCACACACAGATGGATTAGTACATAGACAATTTAAAATTATTATTAAAGGTTACTCTTACATTCAAAAGAAAGAAGTTAAAATTACAAAAACAGGTTACGAAGCTATTGTTTTCCAACATGAAATGGATCACATTAATGCTGGATTATTTTACGATAGAATTGACCAGAAGAAACCATGAGTTAAAAAACAAAAAGAAGTTATTATTTAAAGCGTATTGTCGCTTTTTTTATTTTTTATTCCAAATGTTAGAATTTATTAATTTATTTTATATTTTGCATAACGTTATTTTCCTTTATAATAAAAAAGTAAACGTAGCATCTAATCAATTGTTTCGTTCATATAAAACACAAAAAAATAATTAGGAGACATACATATGATAAAAACCAAGATTTTCGGTCTTGGGGGTATGCAAGAAATCGGTAAGGCAGCCATCGTTATTGAACATGGTGAAGAAATTGTAATTATTGACTCA
>NZ_PSZP01000039.1 GCF_004335995.1 Mycoplasma todarodis | reverse complement strand
TAGTAAGTTGTAACCTCTAGCAGTTTTGTATTCATCTTCTGTTAGTTCCACTTTACGAGCAGGAATTTCAGCAAGGAATGCTTCTTCAAGTTTCTTAGCGACTGTTAGTTCGTGCATTAGAACTTTATCTTTAGTAGCAAGAGCTCTTTTTTCAACTCTTCTAAGTACGTTTTGAACTGTATCCATATCAGCAAATAGAAGTTCTAAATTAATAACTTCCATGTCTCTAACTGGATCGACTGAACCTGATACGTGTGTGATGTTTTCATCTTCGAAACATCTAACTACTTGAACAATGGCATCTGTTTCTCTAATGTTAGCTAAGAACTTGTTTCCAAGACCTTCACCCTTTGATGCTCCTTCAACCAGACCTGCAATATCTGTAAATTCAAATGTTGCTGGTAAGATTCTTTCTGGTTTTACAAATTCAGCTAGCGCTTCTAGTCTTGAATCTGGAACATTAACCACACCTACGTTTGGTTCGATTGTTGCAAATGGGTAGTTTGCTGCCTCTACTTGTGAATTTGTGATTGCGTTAAATAATGTTGACTTTCCTACGTTAGGTAATCCAACTATTCCTGCTGTTAATGCCATATTGACTCCTTTTATCTATTTATAAATATCTTTTGTTTTAACTATTTTACTATATCCGAATGATGAATTGTTTTTTAACTCACCAGTTTTTTCTTTTTGTTTATTAACAATACCTATAGCGAAAGAAACACCGACTGCTATTCCAGCTGTAATCATGATGGTAATTAATGAAAAAATAACTCTTCTTATTCTCTTTTTATTTTGATTAATTTTAACATCTTCTTCAACAGAAATTTTCCGTACTGATTCTTGTTTCTCTTTCATACACCCATTATAGCAA
This sequence comes from Mycoplasma todarodis, assembly GCF_004335995.1. GTDB lineage: Bacteria > Bacillota_I > Bacilli_A > Mycoplasmatales > Metamycoplasmataceae > Mycoplasma_K > Mycoplasma_K todarodis. The sequence goes on along the minus strand of NZ_PSZP01000039.1, from coordinate 6,831 downwards.
ATCGAATGTAATTTTTTTCTATTATAGAGAATAATAACAAACCAAAAAGAGTACAATCTTATTTGTAACTCATTTTAGAGTTTTTTTAAACGTAGGAGGCAAAATGTATAGAGTATTTTCTGGTGGACATATAGAGGTGATAACAGGACCAATGTTTTCAGGTAAATCTGAAGAGCTAATCAAAAGAATTAAAACGTTAGGATTCGCCAAAATTAAAACACTTGCTATTAAACCAATGATGGATGATAGATGAGAAAAAGGTAAGATAATTTCACGTGCTGGAGCATCAATAGATACCATTCAAATTGAAGCTGCAAAAGAGATACTTAGTCAATGAGATCCTTCTTATAAAGCTGTTGCTATTGATGAAGCTCAATTCTTTGGTGCAGATCTTGTTGAGATTGCCACAGAGTTAGCTAATCGTGGAGTTAGAGTTATCATTTCATGTCTTGATACTGATTTTGCTGGAAAACCTTTCTCAAGTGCTCCTCAATTATTAGCGATTGCTGAATTCGTAACTAAATTACAAGCTGTATGTTTTAAATGCGGTAACGCTGCATCAAAAACACACCGTAAAACCGACTCACAAGAAAGAGTTGTGGTTGGTGATTCAGAATATGAAGCGATGTGTAGAAGCTGTCACACAAAAGCTTTAAATAGTAAATAAAAAAAGACCTATTAATCAGGTCTTTTTTTATGTGAATTATTAAAATGGCGAAAAAAAATGGGGCGGATGACGGGAATTGAACCCGCGAATGTCGGTACCACAAACCGATGTGTTAACCACTTCACCACATCCGCCATATTTATGTTGCAAGTTTTTTTGCTTAATTATTATACATAAATTTTTAACACATTTTTAAAAATACTAAAAAACTTTAGTTAAGTTTATTTAAGATATCCTCAAAAAGCATATCGGCTTTTTCTGTTTTTTCATTTTCACATCACATTAATGTATGAATCCTTACTAATCTAACCATTTTTTTCAATTCAAACACCGTGTACCCAGAAAACTCAGATACTTCATGTATGTCAATGTTAGAGAATGCAATAAGGTAAGCATAATCCAATATTAATCATCCACTCATTGCTCATTCTAAGTCAATAAGGAATGCTTGTTCATCGTTAACCAAAATATTCCCAGGGTTAATATCCCCGTGAATAAATCCTCTTGGAAATTGATCCAAAATTTTACATAATTGATCAAACTCTTTTAATAATTCTTTTGATATATTTGTTGTTTCTCTATATTCATAGATCCCAAATTCATCTATTGATTCTTTAGGTAATTTAATATCGTGAAATTTCTTGATTTCTTGAAGAACTTTCTTTGCATCATCTTTGTTATTTAAATCAGGGTGTCTACCTTCAATTCATTCTTTTATTAGTGTTCCATCTTCACCAATAAATTTAATCATTGAAGCGTTGTATTGCTTGTAAGCATAAACACTCTTTTTACTAACCATTCTTTCATCAGGAAATTTAACTTGGAACTTAGTTCCATCGATTAATTCAACCAAGTAATTCCTATTGGAACTACTTCCGCCTTTCAACTTATCAACAACTTTTATTTGTTCTTGATTAATGTTAGTTTTATCAACAAATAATTCAACAACATTATCTTTCAACTTCGTATCCTTTTTGAACAAATACATTGCTAATTGCTATTCTAATTCTTGTAACACATGGATAAGCAAATACTGCACTAAATCCAAATGCTGATCAAACTATTATTGAGTTAGCAGCAGCCGAATAAGCGACCGGTCCATATCCTCATTGTGCATATGATCCTCACATAACAATTCCAGCTATAAAGTGTGAAAAGAATGTGATTACGAATGCTAATGTAATGAATAAGAATACTCATAATTTATTTTCAAAATTCAATACTAATCCAGGAATAATTGCTAAAGATAGAATAGGAATTGCGTAGTCTAATAAATATTCTAAGAATACGAATTTTGCACCTTTAACATAAGTGATTCCATGTATAAAGAATGTTGGTGCTAATCAAGCAATAATAAATATGTAGATTGACATTGTTATCCCTGATATTTTTCAACCGAACACTAATGAAATTATTGGTAGCAATATATAAATTAATTGAAACTTAATCCCTGGTAATAATTCAGGTATTAAAGAGTTTATTGATTTTGCAGCAATAAACATCGAAAGTATCAAAGCACAAATTACTATTTCCCTTATAGAAAACTTGAATCAAAATGTTTTCTTTTCCTTATTTTCAATATTAATATCTTCTATGTTTTCATTTGATTTTTTCATATAAAAAGCCTGCTTTCTGAGCAGACGAAAGTAAAGTTAGCTCCCGACGCGAGTATTAACTCAACCGGTAATAAGAGTACTTCTCAACCCCATTTAAGGAGTGCCCCTGCTCTTCTTTAATTATAACTTAAATATTTATTTTGAAATAAAAAAAGCAACCCATTATGATGAGTTACTTTTGGTTGTTATTTATTTTCTCTTGAATTTTAAGAATACTCCAAGTGATAATATTGTTAACAGTACACCACCTATAACTGATAGAGCAATTATGGCTGGTTTCTTTTTAGTTTTTGAATCTGCATTATTTGAAGTTTCATTTGATTTATTAGAAGCAATTGATTTTTTAGATTTATTCGCATTATTAATTGCTTTGTCTGCAGCTTGTGCTGTTTTATCAGCATTTGCTTGAGCTTGTTTTGAATCTTGTTCAGCTTTTGCAGCAACATTTTGCTCTTGGTCAGCAATTTGTTTAGCGTCATCCGCTGCTTTTTTAGCAGCAATGGCATCAGCTTTTAATTTAGCGAATTCAGAAGGTTTAGCATTTACAACAGCTAATGCAGCATCAGCAGCTTTTTTAGCTAATTCAGCAGCTTTCTTAGAAGCATCAGCAGCTTTCTTAGAAGCAGCTAGAGCAGCGTCTGCTTTTGCTTTTGCATCCGCAGCGGCTTTTGCAGCTTTATCAGCGGCAGCTTTTGTCTTCTTATCTTTAGGATCAATACTTTTCGCTTTAGCTTTAGCTTTAACAATATCTTTATCTAATTTTGATTTTCTTGCTTCAGCAGCTTTGGTTGCTTTTGCAACTTTTGCAGCTTTTGCATCTGCTGCAGCTTTTGCATCTGCGGCAGCTTTTGCTTTTGCTTTAGAATCTTTCAATATTTGAGCAGCATTCTTTGCAACATCAGCAGCATTTTTGGAAGCGGTTGCTTTTGCATCCGCTTTCGAAGCGTCAGCTTTTGCTTGTGCAGCATCAACAAGCGCCTTGTCTGCAGCTTGGGCCGCTTTATCAGCATCTGCTTTTGCTTTAGCGGCATCAGCGACAGCTTTTGCCTTATCGGCTGGTTTCGCTGTTTTCACAGCTTCAGCAGCAGTTACAGAAGCATCTGCAGCTTTTTTAGCAGCTTGAGCTTTAGTGTCAGCATCTTTTGCAGAAGCAGCCGCTTTATCAGCAGCATCTTTCGCAGCTTTTGCATCCGCAGCAGCTTTATCAAGTGAAGCCTTTAATTTAGGATCGTTATTACTTGCAGCTTTTGCTTGTGCATCTTTTAATGCTTGGTCAGCAGCTTTTGCTTTTGTTTGGGCATCTGTAACAGCTTTTGTTGCTGCTTTAGCATTTGCAGCAGCTGTTGCGGCTTTTGCTTTAGCATCAGCGATAGCTTTATTAATTCTATCTTGTTCTTTCTTAGCGGCTATAGCATCTGCTGCAGCTTTTTTAGAATCATTTGCTTTAACGTCAGCTTTTGCTTTGTCAGCAGCATCTTGAGCAGCTTTATGTATTGCTAAATCAGCATCGTGAGCAGCTTTTGCAGCGGCTTTCTTAGCAGCTTTGAATGCGTCGACAGCTTTTGCTTTATCAGCTGGTTTCGCTGTTTTCACAGCTTCAGCAGTAGTTACAGCAGCGTCTGCAGCTTTTTTAGCGGCTTGAGCTTTATCATCAGCGTCTTTAGCAGAAGCGGCAGCTTTATCAGCGGCAGTTTTTGCAGCTTTGGCATCAGCAACAGCTTTGTCAAGTGCAATTTTTAATTTAGGATCTGGATTATTTTTAGCATTTGCTTGGGCATCTTTTAATGCTTGGTCAGCAGCTTTCGCTTTTGCTTGGGCATCAGTTAATGAACTTGCAGTTGCTTTTGCAGTTGCGGCGGCTTTGGCAGCATCAGCTTTTGCTTGTGCTGTATTACCAGCAGCTTCAGCATCTTTAGCAGACTTATTTGCAGCGGTTGCAGCTTTGGCAGCATCAGCTTTATCTTGTGCTGCTGTTGCAGTTGCTTTTGCAGCATCTTGCATTGCGCTATCTGATTTAGCTTTTGCAGCTTTGGCAGCAGCATCAGCTTTTGCTTTATCGGCTGGTTTCGCTGTTTTCACAGCTTCAGCAGCAGTTACAGAAGCATCTGCAGCTTTTTTAGCAACTTGTGCTTTATCGTCAGCGTCTTTTGCAGAAGCAGCAGCTTTATCAGCGGCAGCTTTTGCAGCTTTTGCATCAGCAACAGCTTTATCAAATGCAGCTTTTAATTTAGGATCTTTATTACTTGTAGCTTTTGTTTGTGCATCTTTCAATGCTTGGTCAGCAGCTTTTGCTTTAGCTTGGGCATCAGTTAATGAACTTGCAGTTGAAGTTGCGTTTGCAGCAGCTTTTTTAGCTTCAGCTTTAGCATCCGCAATAGCTTTATCTATTCTATCTTGTTCTTTCTTAGCAGCGGCGGCATCTGCAGCGGCTTTTTGAGAACTTTTTGCAACTGAATTCTTTTTAGCTAAATCAGCCATTGCTTGGTCAGCGGCAGCTTTAGCTTTTGCAGCTTCTTGCATTGCACTATTTGATTTGATTTTAGCGGCAACAGCAGCAGCAACAGCTTTTGCTTTATCGGCTGGTTTTGCTTTTTTCACGGCTTCAGCAGCAGTTACAGAAGCATCAGCAGCTTTTTTAGCAGCTTGAGCTTTATCATCAGCATCTTTTGCGGCAGCAGCTGCTTTATCAGCGGCATCTTTAGCGGCTTTTGCATCAGCGGCAGCTTTATCAAATGCAGCTTTTAATTTAGGATCTTTATTACTTGCAGCTTTTGCTTGCGCATCTTTTAATGCTTGGTCAGCAGCTTTTGCTTGTGCTTTGGCATCAGTTAATGAACTTGCAGTTGCAGTTGCGTTTGCAGCAGCTGTTTTAGCTTCAGCTTTAGCATCTGCAATAGCTTGATTAGCTTTATCTTGTTCCTTCTTAGCATCAGCTGCTGCTTTTTGAGAAGCGTCAGAAGTTGCTTTAGTTGTTTTAGCTTTAGTTTGAGCAGTTGTTGAATCATCAGCAGCTGTTTTCGCTTCCTTCATTTTTGTTGCGGCATCAGCTTTTGCTTTTGTTGCAGCAGCTTTAGCTTTTGCTTTATCGGCTGGTTTTGCTGTTTTCACAGCTTCAGCAGCAGTTACAGAAGTATCCGCAGCTTTTTTAGCAGCTTGGGCCTTATCATCAGCGGCTTGAGCTTTTGTTTGAGCATCATCAGCTGCAGTTTTAGCAGTTTTAGCATCAGCAAGAGCTTTAGCAAATGTAGCTTTTAATTTAGGATCTGAATTATTTTTAGCATTTGCTTGTGCATCTTTTAATGCTTGGTCAGCAGCTTTCGCTTTTGCTTTGGCATCAGTTAATGAACTTGCAGTTGCAGTTGCGTCTGTTGCAGCTTTTTTAGCAACTTTTTTAGCGTCAGCTATAGCATCAGCAGTATCTTTTGCTTCTTTAGCATCTTTTGCAGCTTTTATAGAAGTGTCTGCAGTTGCTTTCGCATTTGCAGCGGCTGTTTTTGCTTTTCCAGCTTCGGTTGCAGCAGCTTCAGCATCTTTTGCAGCTTGGTCAGCGATAGCTTGAGCGGCTTTTGCAGCAGCAATTGCTTTTGCCTTATCGGCAGCACTTGCTTTTTTGATAGCTTCTGCAGCTGTTACAGCATCTGCAGCAGCTTTTTTAGCAGCTTGAGCTTTTGTATCAGCATCTGTTGCTTTTGCTTTTGCTTCGTCAGCAGCGTCTTTAGCGGCTTTTGCATCTGCAGCAGCTTTATCAAATGCGGTTTTTAATTTAGGGTCTGTAGTGTTCTTCGCTTTTGTTGCAGCATCATTAGCAGCTGTTGCGGCATCTGCAGCTTTAGTTGTTGCATCACCAAGTTCTTTTGTAGCTGTTGTAGCTGTTGTAGCAGCTTTTGTCTTAGATGCATTTGCAGCTTTTAAGGCATCAGCAGCATCTTTTGCTTCTTTAGCAGTTTTTGCATCAGCAGCAGCTTTTATAGAAGCGTCAGCAGTTGCTTTAGCTGTAGCGGCTTTTGAGCAGCAGCTTTTGCAGCTTTTGCAGCAGCAATAGCTTTTGCTATATCTGCTGGAGTTGTTGCATTCTTAACAGCTTCTGCGGCAGCTATAGAATCTTCGGTTGCTTTCTTAGCGGCTTTCGCTTTTGTATCGGCATCTGCAGCTTTTGCTTTTGCCTCGTCAGCAGCTTTTTTAGCAGCTGTTGCATCAGTAGCGGCTTTCTTGAATACTGTTGTTAATTGAGGATCTTTATTTTTTGTTGCAGCAGCATCTGCAGCTTTTGCAGCTGTATCAGCATCTGCAGCTTTAGTTGTCGCATCATCAAGTCCTGTTTTTGCATCTGTGGCAGCTTTTGCAGCATCTGCATCTTTTGTTTTAGCATCAGCAATTGCTTTATCCAGGTTTGCGGCAATCGCATCTTCCATAGCTTTTTTAGAGGCCTTAGCAGTATCTAAAGACTTTCCAATAGCAGTCTTCGCTTTTTCAGCAGCTGTTTTAGCTGCTTTCATTTCCTTAACTGCTTGTTCAACCGCTTCCATAGCAGTTTTCATTGCTTTTTCT
>NZ_PSZP01000038.1 GCF_004335995.1 Mycoplasma todarodis | reverse complement strand
TCTGAATTAGATTTAGCTGTTGCTTCTGCTGTTTTAGCATCAGTAAGTTTTTTGTTTAGATCAGCTGTTTTAGCTTTTGCATTGGCTAAAGATTGAGTTGCTTTATCTGAATTAGATTTAGCTGTTGCTTCTGCTGTTTTAGCATCAGAAAGTTTTTTGTTTAGATCAGCTGTTTTAGCTTTTTCAGCTTCAAGCTTTGTTTGTGTTTCTTTATTAATTCCTTCAAGAAACTCTTTCACAAAATTTAAGACTTCAACTTTCTTAACATTTTCCTTATCTCCAAACTTATTTTCTAGATCAATTCTTTTGTTAATTTCGAAATTTTTAAGTCCGTGATTAATTTTATCTTGCAAGCTTTTTCTTGCTTCTTTATTAAGACTATCAAAATCAGGACGCGCAATCTCGCCAATATTTTGTGCAGAAACTTTCGCACTGGATGCCACACCAATGCCATTGTTATTACCTTCTTGTGTTGTTCTTAAAACTAAGGCTGTTCCAGCCCCAATAATTCCTAGTGATAATAGAGTTATTACTCCTAATGTTCCAGCTTTTGTTTTTTTATTCATAATTTCTCCTAACGTAATAAACTCCTTAAATGAAGCTTTATTATTTATATATTGATACATTTTCAAATAGTCTCTTATTTGACATAAATTTATGTTTCAAATTGAAATCTTTAAGTAACTAAAAAAAGACTTGAAAATATATTTATTAATTATATACTTTTATATTGAAACTTTGTTAGTTTTTTTTAACTTTTTAGTTTTTTTAAGTTAAAAAACCTATTTTTTAAAGTAATAGCACTATTTTTTAAGTGTTTTAAACAGAGCAAAAAAATGTATGCATTTAAAAAATAACATTGTGTTCGGTCACAAAAAGACATTTTTTTGGTATATACATGTTTTATGAATCTAAATGATTTTTTAATGTTTAAAAAAAATAAAAAACACTCCATTAGGAATGTTTTATTAATACAATTCAGAAATTGATGTGTTTAATGAATAAGTGTTTGTTGGTTCTAATATTACCCCAACTTCCATTTCAATTCCTTCTATAGTTGTTGCTTTTATTTCCACTTCTTTATTATTAAATGTTTTTGATAATAATTCTTTTCATTCTTTCTTGTATTTATCTATCGTAACTTGTTTATGTGTGTTTGCTAGAGGTACCATCACTTTATTTTTATTTACTTCCTCTTTATTAACAGTTTTATACACTTTACCTGAATTACGAAGTTTCTCTATCGATGTTATTGGTGTGTGTTTTTCATCTACGAATTTCCCTTTTCCAATAAGATCTGAAAGTTTTTTATTAGCAACAGTTAATGCTTCGTCAGCATCATCTTTTGCTATTGTTTTTGCTTTAATATCTTTTTCATTATCAGCAATTGCTTTGTCAGTGGCAATTTTTGCTTTGTTTGCATTAGTTAATGCAACATCAGTTGTTGCTTTTGTCGCTTCTTTTGTTTTGATGTCTTTTTTATTATCAGCATCTGCTTTGTCAGCAGCATCTTTTGCAGCTGTTGCATCAGTCAACGCTTTGTCAGCAGCATCTTTTGCGGTTGTTTTTGTTTCGATATCTTTTTCATTATCAGCAATTGCTTTGTCAGCAGCATCTTTTGCAGCTGTTGCATCAGTCAATGCTTTGTCGGCAACAGCTTTTGCTGTTGTTTTTGTTTCGATATCTTTTTCATTATCAGCATCTGCTTTGTCAGCGATAGTTTTTGCTTTGTTTGCATCAGTTGATTCAGCATCAGTTGTTGCTTTTGTCGCTTCTTTTGCTTTAATATCTTTTTCATTATCAGTAATTGCTTTGTCAGCAGCAATTTTTGCTTTGTTTGCATCAGTTAATGCTTGATCAGCAGTATCTTTTGCTGTTGTTTTCGCTTTGATATCTGCATCATTATCAGCATTTGCTTTGTCAGCAGTTGCTTTTGCAGTTGTTGCATCAGTTAATACCTTATCAGCAGTATCTTTTGCTGTTGTTTTCGCTTTGATATCTGCTTTGTTATCGGTATTTGCCTTGTCGGCTTTAACTTGTTCTTTATTAGCGGATTCTAATTCAGTATTTTGATTTTTTAAATCGTTATTTTTTACTTTAATCACATCTTCTTTATCTTTGATTTGTTTCTCTAAATCTTGTATTTTATTTTTAATTTCTTCAATTTCTTTTTTGTTATCAGTAATTGCTTGTTTTGTTTGCTTAACTTCAGCTAGTTTCTTTTCTAAATTAGCTTTACTTGTTTCAAATCTTTTTTTAGATAAAGGAATCATTGGTTTAACAGAATTTACAAGGTCTTTTGCTTTTTCTATTGCTTCTTTATTATCTTTAAGATTTTCTGCAGCATTGTTTTTCGCTGTTATTGCTTTACCTAATTCATTAGATGCTTTTTTTCTAGCTTCTTCAGCTTTATTGATAGTATCTTCATTATCTTTCAATGCTTTTTCAGCTGCATCTAATGCTTTTCTAGCTGCCCCTAATTCATCACTTGTTTTTTCACGGAGTGCATTTGTATCATCCACCTCTTTTGAAATGTCAGTTTCTTCTTTTTCAAGTCTTTTTTTGTTTTCATTTGCTACTTTAAGTTCAGCCGCAACCTTCTTATCTTCTTCACCAAGTCTATCAAATTCTTTTTGATCTGCTCACTTGTCTACCAACCCTGCTTTTAGAAGCATTTTTCTAAATTGTTCAGTTCGTTCTTTTTCTAAAACTCCTCTTATTCTTTGGAATTCTTCAAAATCTTTTTTGTTATCCATAAGAGTTAATCTATTATTTGCACTTCATTTTTGGTTTTTTATTTGACCTTTTATGATTTTATTCATTCTGACTTGTTCATTTCGAATTTCTTTAAGAAGTTCACTTGTGTGTTTAACAACGTTTTCACTCATGTGTGATTTTCCTCATGTCAGTTGTTTTAATATTTGTTTGTTCTTGTCGGTTTGTTGTTTATTTCCAAATTCTTTGATAAGTGAATTTATTTTTGCAAGTTTTGCTTCATATAAAGCTTTTAGAGTTTCTTGTTCTTTTTCCATTTTTAGAAGATTAGCTAATTGATTTTTAGCGTCTTGCTTTGTCATCACCATTTTTTTAGTATGTTTACGAGCATATTTTAAAACCATATCGTTGAATGCTTTTGCATTTTTTTCAATGCTCTGTTTTAATACCTTGATTTGGCTTTTTAGTATAGTTGGATTTGATTCATCTTTTCTTTTTTGAAGCAACTGTTTACGTTTATCTCTTAATTCACTATCTTTTTTCATAAGTTCTTTTATCTTATTGTTATTTTCAAGTTTTTTATTAGTTATCGTTGTTCCTGATTTAATCATTAAATCCCCGAGTTTTTTCATAATATCAGTAGATTTTTTTTCTAAATCAGCAACAAGTTTTTTTGCATCTTCAACTTTTTTGAATAAGTCATTTGTTTTGAATTGTTCTGAACTTACATTTCCATCAGCAATTTCTGCTTTCTTTTTAGCTAATTCAACTTTTTCTGTCGCAGTTTTTAATGCAGCTTCTAAGTCTTTGGTTTTGTTTTTTTCTGTTTCAAGTGAATCTTCATTATCTTTAGCTTCTTTTTCAAAACTTTTAAAAAGTTTTTCTGCTGATTTATTATCATTTTCTGCTTTTTTCTTAGCAGCTTCTGCAGCAATCAACTTTTTATCTAATTCTTGACTTTTATTTTCTTTTTCTTTTAATAATTCTCTTGCGTTTTTTAAATCATTTTTAAGCTTTGAAAGATCTTCTCCAGCCTTCGCAATATCCTCATTGGTTTTTTGGATTTTCCCCTTAATAGATTCAACTTTTAATGCAGCTTTCTTAGCATCTTCTTTTAATTTCACAGCTTTATCATTTACAGTTTTAAGATCTGCAGCAGCTTTGTCAGCAACATCTTTTGCATCCGCTGCAGCTTTGTCAGCATTTGTTTTATTAGATTTTAATTTTGCAGTTTTATCTTTTGAAACTTTAAGATCTGCAGCAGCTTTATCAGCGGCATCTTTTGCAGATGTTGCGGCTTTATCAGCAGTAGCTTTGTTAGCTTTTAATTTTGCTACTTTATCTTTTACAGCTTTAAGCTCTGCATTGGCTTTATCAGCAGCATCTTTTGCAGCTGTTGCTGTTTTATCAGCAGCAGCTTTGTCAGATTTTAATTTCGCAGTTTTATCAGTCACAACTTTAAGATCTGCAGTAGCCTTGTCAGCAGCATCTTTTGCAGCTGTTACAGCTTTATCAGCAGCATCTTTATCAGATTTTAATTTTGCAGTTTTATTTTTCGCAGCATCAAGATCTGCAGCAGCTTTGTCGGCAGTATCTTTTGCAGCTGTTACAGCTTTATCAGCAGTATCTTTATCAGATTTTAATTTCACAGCTTTATCATTTACAGTTTTAAGAATTGCAGCAGCTTTGTCGGCAGCATCTTTTGCATCCGCCACAGCTTTATCAGCATTTGCTTTATTAGATTTTAATTTTTCAGCTTTATCTTTTGAAGTTTTAAGATCTGCAGCAGCCTTTGCAGCAGTATCTTTTGCTGCATTAATTTTTTTCATCTCTTCAACAATATCAACGGGAGTTTTTCAATTATTCGAATTATTATAAAAATCATTAACCTTTGATTTGATTTCTTTGAAGCCAATAACTTTGTTTTCATTCAATTTGATTGAAACGGTAACAAATTTCTTTTCACCTTCACTTCACACAAAGTAGTTTTGAACACTTTGGTTAATTTTGTTTTCAAGGTCTTTTATCTCAGAGATCCCTAATGCATCTTTTTCTGGAACTTCCACTTTTTTAACAACGTTTGACATTGATTCTTTTAATGATAAAAGTTTGTCATCATTATCTGTAGTTCGTGTTGCAAGAATTGTTCCTACACCTATGGTAGCGGCTGATAATAATGCTATCGCTCCTAATGATCCGTTCTTAATTGTTTTATTCATATTTATCTCCTAATGTAATTTTCTTTATATTTTGAGTATTGTCATTTAAAATAAAGTTTTTATTTCAAACCTTTTTAAACTTATAAAAATTGTATTTTACAAATATATATGAAGAATTATATACTTTTTTTAGTGCTATTAGTCTTTTTTTTACTTATATGCATTTTATTTTTTTTCAAATATTATGCATAAATACAATGGGTTAACCCTTTTAAAGCTCATAAAAAAAACTCCTATACATATAGGAATTTTTTATTAATATAAGTTTTCTAGTGACATTTCTAATGATTGACTTTTCACTTTATTTTCAAGTAATCCATTAGCTTTATTATTAATTTCTTCTATTGTTTCCACATTTTTTAACTCAATTTTATGTTTGTATTTTTTACCCAGAACCGCTTCTCATTCTTTTTTAAATTTGTCAATGGTTTCGCTTTTATGAGCGTTAGCTATTATTGCTACCCCTTCAACTTTAGTTTCCTTAACGAAACCTTTTGCAGCAATAACGTCACTAACAGTCTTAACAGAATTATCATTTGTATCTTTATAGTTTAAGTTTTCGATTGATTCATTATCCTTATCTAATTTTGATTTTGATTCTTTTTCGTCTTTTGTTGCCTTTTCTAATGTAGCAACAGCAGTATCTTTTGTTGCTTGTTTAGCTTTGATGTCTGCTTCGTTAGCAGCAAGTGCTTTGTCAGCAGTATCTTTTGCTGTGTTTGCATCAGTTAATGTTTGATCAGCAGTATCTTTTGTTGCTTGTTTAGCTTTGATGTCTGCTTCGTTAGCAGCAAGCGCTTTGTTAGCAGTATCTTTTGCTGTGTTTGCATCAGTTAATGTTTGATCAGCGGTATCTTTTGTTGCTTGTTTAGCTTTGATGTCTGCTTTGTTAGCAGCAAGTGCTTTGTCAGCAGTAGTTTTTGCTGTGTTTGCATCAGTTAGTGTTTGATCAGCAGTATCTTTTGTTGCTTGTTTAGCTTTGATGTCTGCTTCGTTAGCAGCAAGTGCTTTGTCAGCAGTAGTTTTTG
>NZ_PSZP01000037.1 GCF_004335995.1 Mycoplasma todarodis | reverse complement strand
CCTTTCGGAGCCGGGTTACAGCCGGATGCATTTGGCCACTTTGCTACCCCTCCATATTGCTTAGTGTATAGGTTGCTTAATTATTATATCTAAAAAAATACAATTTTTGCAAAAAAAATAAAGGCAATTACCTTTATCGAAAACTTTTTACTTAATTTCCATTGCAACACCATTGTTAGTAAATGTTTTTGTTGGGTTTCCATCTCCATCATTACCTCAAATTTCATCAATTAATTCTGGATAATCTACAAATGGATTTCTATTCCCTTGAATTTTTGCAACTTCCCTATTCCTTTGGATGTCAAATTTATCAACTGGATCTTCTTTTGCTCACTTTATGTAAAGCTTTAAGAAGTTGTTGTGAATGAACGGGAATGCTGGAGTAAACACTTTCTTCGCTTGAACATGAGAAACAATTCTTTCGTGATATGAAAGCGCAAAGTAAAGATAAGCTCTTGCAATGTCTCCTTTAAATTCATCAATAGGTTCAAACACTTGCCCTCCATAATTTGCGTTAGTGCCTAATTTAGAACCATTTTTAGATGTGAAACTAGCATTATTCGCAAGCGCATGAGGATAATTAGAACGCATTCCATTAACCTTACCATCTGTTGGTCATACAAATTGTGCATCATTACGCATAGGACTTTTCTTACCAAATCAAGATTGTGGAATTACATGTTCTCTATTGTACATATCACCTTCCACATGGTAGTTTCCATCGTTATTACCTAATATATAGTTGTAAGGATCTTTACCAGTTGGATTTTCAGAATATATGTCAATGAATGTTTTATCTTTATCATAGATATCATCCAGGAAAGCTTTCTTGTATGTATCGTACAACTGCCCATATCCTCTATGAACAATATGCTGACCTTGAATTTCATGAAGTTTCTTCATTAATGCTTCACCTTTTAAGCCTTTGGCCGCTGCGTAATAGACATCACCAGTATTGTAAGTAATATCACCTATTTTTTTAGGATTAATTTTTACATCCGGTTGGGGTTGTTGAGTTTTTGAATTGTTTGATGCTGCGTTCTCAATTTTCAAGGCTCATGAAGCAACTGCATAATATTGAAATTTATTTAATTTTAAAAATGCTTTTTCTGCAATGTTATCAATTTGCTTCAGTCTATTATCTTGTATTAAATAAGCAAAACCATCTTCTTTGATTGATTTCTTAATGATAGCTTCAGCTTTTTCGCTAGTTAAAACAATATCGTGTTTTTGTGTTTTTCCTTTAAACCCCATTGGATAAACAGGATTTTTATATCTATCACTAGTCTGAGCAATTGCACCAGTTATAGTGGTTGGAGAAAGCCTTTTAGAAAAACGATTTTTAATAAACTCATTAATTAGAGATTTATCATAGGGTGATTTCTTTTTGGTTTCTTTCGCATTCGAATTATTACCCGTTTTTCCTTCGGTTTGTCTTGCATCGTTCGAATTTGTTTCTTTGTTTGTTGCTTTGTTTTTTCCACATGAAATAACCGCGGCTATAGGAGTCGCTACAATTGCAAGAGAAGCAAGACCCATCATTATTTTTTCATTGGTTTTCATATTAATATATATCTCCTGCATTAGTTGTTGGTGCAGGAACCACAACACCTAAAACCTCTTTTGTATAATCTAATAAATCCTGATATTTAGGATCTATTGATTTTAAATCAAATACTCATAAAGGGTCATTGTGAAACTTAAAGTTTGGAATCAACGACTTGATATAGTCAGCTGCAAAATATCATTTTCCAGCAACTTTTACAAATGCAAAAACATAATCTTTACGACGTTTTCCGTTTTTACCTACATTTATAGTTGCAAACTCTTCAACTCCTGAAGTTAAAGTTCTTGAAGTTAGATTTTTATAAAGTGGACTCTTTTTATTGAACTTAGGTATCATCATTCCAACCATTACAAAGTAATCATATTTATCCCCTGGCTTTTTAAATCCTTTGTGCTTAACACTTAAAGGGTAAGAATTTGAACCTTTAGAGAATTCCCCTTTCTTATAATGATGCACATCAGCGTTGTTTGTTTCAATGTATTTTTTAATTAATGCTTGTGCTTTTGTTGCATTTGAAACCGGTATTGTTTTTGCTGCTTGGATTGCATTCACATATTTTTCTAACTTGGTGAAGTCAGCTTTAATGCCATATTGTGCAAATTGTTGTTTTAGAATAGAAACAGCATCAACTACAACAACATCTTTTTTCAATTCTTTAATAAATTGACCAGCTTGTTTTTCATAGTTATTCAAAACTTCTTTAATAGTATTAAAGGATTTTGTTGTTTTCGTGTCTATATAACCCTTGGGATATAAATAGAATTTACCATCTCTTATTTCACCTTGTTTATAAATGTTTTGTTTAAAGTTGGAAGGCTTTTTAGGCATTGTTTTGTTTAAATCTTTATTAGTTAAATTTAATATCTCAGGATTAAATCCAAAATGTTCTAAATGCCCCTTGATTTTAGTTATAAATTCTTTTGCAGTTTTTGCAAAAACAGGTCTCACTCCATGTCCATTATCAAAACCAAATACTTTAGTTGTTTTTGTATCTGAAATCAAATCTTCTAAATTTTGTTTTTCTTCTAAGAGTAATTTTTTATATTCGTTAGTTAATTCAATATCTTGTTTTGTTACTTTAGTTGTTGTTATTTTGGTTTGTTTCTTTGTGTGTGACTTATCATCCTTTTTATGGGTTCCATTAGGAATAAGAACTAAGAACTTCTTATATGGAAATCCTTTTGCGTTTTTTTCTCCAGAACTTATATTTGCGACCTTACCCTTAATTTCTCTCATACCATCTTGATATCCCAACGAAGATATCACTAAATGTTGTTTGTTCTTTATTGCTTTCACGATCATTTGATCTACATCAGCTGAAGGTGATTTATAATCAAATCTTCCGATTTCACCAGTATATGTAGAAGGGAAAATTGCGTTTTCATATATTTTTGTTGATGAACCACTTTTTCTCTTTGCCGTTGCAATTGCTCCTTTTGGAGCTGCTTTCCCATTAGCGGATGTTTTGGCAGTTACCGGTTCTACAACTTCCATTCTGTAATGTGAATTTTCTTGTTTCATCGTTGCTTTAATAGCTTCTTCATATGTAAACCCTTTTGTTTGTGTATCATTTCTATCATTATTCCCGTTATTTGAATCGGTTCCTTCACTTCCTTTTGAAGTAATCTTAGTTTTATTGTTTTTATCTGAACCACAAGATATAACTGTGGCGATTGGCGTAGCAACTGTAGCGATAATTGTTGCACCACTTAAAAGTATTTTATTTGTTTTTTTCATTTTTTCTCCTTGGGGTGTGATTTCTTGTGATAAAAAGAACAAACATAAACAAAGGATGGATATTTTCCACTCATTTGTTTACATTTGTTCCCCCTTTTACAAGGTTAGTCGCTGTAGTAATTGAATTAGGTTCAATGCGGAATCTCCTGACCAAATTTCAGGATTGTACGAGCTAACAATTCAATTATATATATTGTAATTACTAAAGGTAATGTGTGTAATATTAAAATAACAAAAAAAATTAAGCCTAAAGCTTAATTCTATTATTATTCATCGATTTTTTTAATGTGATCAATTGAAAGTTCAGTTGGTGTTGCTCTATCAAATAGTGTTAATTCAACAACTACAACAGCTCTTTCTTCATCATATTTAACAATAGGTCCTTTAAGTCCTTTTGTAGCACCTTCGATAACTTCAACAATTGTTCCGTTTTCGAATTTAGGAGCTGTAAGTTTACCAGCTTTGTAATCTTCGAAAGCTTGTTTAACTGATCTATCAATACGCTTAATTTCTAAATTAGAAACTGGTGTAGGTTTTGTTCTTTGACCTGATGATCCAACAAGACACGATGAATCATGCTTCATTAGTCATAACCATTTTTACAAAAATGTAACCTGGGAACATGTTTCTTTCTTTAAATTTACCTGATGGTGTGATGTGTGGAACCATTGCCACTTTAAATTCTGAAATTACTTCTTCAAGTGATTCAGAAACTACCCTATTTTTTAGTGATTCAACAACCTTTTCTTCTTTTCCTCTGATTGTTGTAACCATATATCATTTCATTTCGTTTTCCATTTATAAACCAACTCCTCATTTATCTCACAATGTTGTGAATCCTAGTGTAATTAAAAATAATACTATAGCTGCAATTGCAATAAATATAAGTGTAACTCAAAAAGTTTTTCAGGCAACACTACCGCTAGGTCACCTTACTCTTTTTAATTCCTTAAAAAAACCTTTAACATTATCTTTTGCCGCAGTTCTTCTAGAGACTTCTCTAGGTTTCTTAACTTTTTTTGGCTTAGGTTCTTTTGCAGGTTTCATCTTACTCATTTATTTTTCCTCTTTATGCAGAGTTTGCGCATTACATTTTTTACAAAATTTATTTTTAGTTAATCTTTCAGTAACTGACTTTGGTGTTGAGTAATTACGTGAACGACAAACTTCACATGCTAGTATAACTTTTTTTCTATTCATGGGGTAATTATACCAATAATTAGTGGTTTAAGTTGTTTTATTTGTTTTATTTATTGCAATTGCTTTTTAATCTTCCTTTTAATTTCTATTAAAGCTCTCTCAACAATGTATCTAGAAACATTATGTTCTCTAGCTACAAAACTAATACTTTTACATGCTTCAAACAACGATAAATAAACAGAGTATTCGAATGGTTTTAAAACACTAAAATCCAAATGACTTTCTGTGTCTGGCAATGAGAAACACTTAACACTATACTTTCTGTCTAATAATTGTGTTCTTTGATTTAGAACTTTGTATTTATGAGTATTGTGCTTTCTTGATTCATTAAAAATAACGTGTTTTAATCTTATACAAAGAAAGGTTTTTAATTTTAGATTGTATTCCGGATTGTATTCAGCTATAAAAGTTGGAATTCTGGACAAAAAAATGTTTTTCACATCCTCTTTTTCGAGAGGGGTTGCTGAAAAACTTCATTGGTTATTGGCTATAACTAAATCAAATGCTTCATTGTAATCCAAAAGCATTTTATTTATGATTTCTGTATTTGACATTTTTTTCAAATTTTCAATTTCTTTTGATAACATATCTCTCCTTTTATAGGTTAGATAATAATATACCAGTTGCAACTGAAACGTTAAGTGATTGCACAGTACCTTTCATAGGTATGAAGACATTTTGATCTGACTGTTTTAAAATCGCTCTTGAAACACCCTTACCTTCATTCCCTACTACTAATGCCATAGGTGTGTTGAATGTAACTTTATCAACAGGTGCACCTTTTTCGATTGCTGTTGCATATATTCAAATATTAGCGTCTTTAATTTTCTTGATTGCAGTTTGCATTGAATCTACACGTACAATTTTAACTCCAACATATCCTCCAGATGATACTTTTAGAACTGTTGGTGTAACTTCCACTTGTCTATCTTTTGCGATAACAATGTGTTTGATTCCAAATGCGTTAGCGGATCTTAAAATCGCACCGAAATTATGCGGATCTTGTACTCTATCTAAAATCAAGAATTTTTCTGGATTATCCTTTAGCAGATCATCCAATGTGAAGTAGTTAAACTCTTTTAGTTCGGCGATGAATCCTTGATGATTCTCTTTTGTAAGTTTATCTAGTTCTCTTTTTGATGTTATTTGAACTTTGATATCATTACCAATCTTCCTATCTAGTGGCTTAAGCAGGTAAACCTTACTTAACGGTAACTCATTTTCTAGTGCGTCTAACACTGAATTTTTACCACAAATTAATTTTCCCATATTGTTCCTTTCACAAGTGTTTTACACACTTAAATGATTCCTTTTTCTATTAATTCTTTTCTATATTCATCAGCTTTTTCGTAATCTTTTGCGTTTCTAGCTGCTCCTCATTTTTCGTGAGTTGCTTTTGTTTTTTTAGAAACTTCATCTTCTTTTGTTGTTAGACCAAGTAATTGCATATTAGCCATTAACTCTTGACCTGCTTTAACATCACCACTATTGAAAGCTTTAAGATTTGCAAATAATTTTTCCATTGCTTTTGAAAAATCTCATTCTGTAATATCTACTGAGATTGTTTCATCTTCAATATCTATTTTTCCTTTAAGTTGAGCTTGTTTAAACCCTTTTATTAGTTGTTCGTATTTTTTCTCAACATTATCTAATAATTCTTTAGTTAAGTTGATTGGCGCTGTTGGTGAAGTAGTTAAGAATAATAATCTTAAAACAGCTGGATTTGTTTCTTCAAAGAATTCCATTGCATCTTTGACATTACCAAGGGATTTGGACATTTTTGAACCATCAACATTAATGTGTCCTGTGTGTTTTCATTTTGTTGATATAGGGGCTCCTACAAGAGATTCAAATTGAACATTTTCATTTTCGTGATGTGGGAATATTAAGTCGATCCCTCCACCATGTATATCCAACGTTCCTCCTCCAAATTTTTGTACGAAGTAAGCACATTCTGTATGTCAACCTGGACGTCCTTTTCCTCAAGGGGAATTAAATAGAACTCCTTCTGTTGTTTTCTTTCATAAGGCGAAGTCACCTGGGTGTTTTTTATTCCCAGCTTCTTCAAATCTCATTTCATCAAGATTTCTATTTGCGATTGTTCCGTAATTCTTTTGACTAGTTACATCGAAGTAAACATTACCATCTAATTCATATGCTGAACCGTTTTCAACCATTTCTTCTATGAATTTAACCATACCCTTGATGTTATCCGTAACATTTGGCATTACTGTTGGGGTTTGCACATTAGCCTTTTCAAGTAATGTCATGTAAATTTTTGTATACCGTTTTGAAATCTCTTTCTCAGTCACACCCTCTTCAATTGCTTTATTAATTATTTTGTCATCGATATCTGTAATATTATGAATAAAGTTAATCTTAGCACCTTGTGCTTTCAAGGAGCGAATGAATATGTCGAAAGTAATGATTGGACGCATATTACCTATATGCGGATTATTATAAACTGTCGGACCACATACATAAATTGTTTTTTTCATAGCTTTTTCTCCTTCGTCTCCGTATCCATTTTGCATTTTCTTTTCAACTAATGGACCTACCATTTTATAAGTTAAAGTAATAATCATAACATTTGAAAGTATCTTAATTGGTGATGTCATTAGGTGACCCACATACGATACTCCATAAGACACTCCTAATGATTGACTATCTGCTAAAGGTGTCATTAGTGAGTTATGAACTTCAAGAATCGCAGCAAACATAATAATTGGTGCAACCATTTTAAATAATTTTGGTTTTTTGATAAATCTTAAAATTGTGTGAACAATCATAAGAACAACCATTCCACCACAAGCTAGTAATTGAAGAATTCATCTTGTTTTAATCGGTGATTTAGATGCTTCTAATGTTTTTTCCGGAATAAATTGAATACCAACAAATACACTGGTAGCTAATACAATAAGAACGATCAGTGTTGCAAAGTAATGTGTATTAATAGATCTTTCTTTTCTAACCATGAAGAAATAAACAACTCCTGGAACAAATCCGGACATAGCCATAATAAACGTATACGCTGGATGATAGTATGTAGGCAACATGGCAAATGATAGTAAGTCAGCTATAACACCTGTTATTGCCCCGATAATAGGACCAAATAAATAACCTGTAATTTTTACTGGCAACCCACCAAAAGCAACTTTAAATGAAGGGAATGTTGTAATCGCAAATAACTTTGACCCAATAATTACGAAAGCCACAGATGCAGCTACAAGTATTGATACGTAGGCGATTTTCTTATTATTTCATTTAAACATATCTAAATTATAAAGAAAATAAAGGAAAGACCACAAAGAAAACCAATACTTCACATAGTGAAGGTTTTAAAAGATATAAAAAAACACCTAACTCAGTAGGTGATTTTAATTGATTATTTGTGGTATTTTGAACCTGATTTGATTGAGAATGCTCTAAATAATTGCTCAACAAGCATTACTCTGAACATTTGGTGTGGGAATGTCATTGGAGAGAAGTTTAATTTCTCAGAGAATTGAGATTCATCAACACCGTATGATCCACCAACAACAAATGTGATGTTATCTGTTTCTGTAAATTTAGCTGAAAACTCTTCTGATGAATATTGTTTCCCTTTTAGTGAACATAAAACAACTCTTGAATTTTTAGGTATTAGAGATTGGATAATCATTGTTTCTTTTTGTTTTACTACTTCGATATTTCTATCATTAACGGGTTTAACTTCTGATAGTCTTACGTGAGCGTAAAATCCTAATTTTTTAAAGTAATCTTTGTAAAGAGTTTTTCATTCTTTCCCTAGAGTACCAACTGCGATAATATTAATTTTCATTTTCTTCTCCTTTTCTATGCCTTAAATTCAAGTGGAACATTAGCATTTGTATATCTGCTGGATTAATCCCAGAAATACGTGAAGCTTGACCAATAGTTGTAGGTCTAACTTTATTTAATTTTTGTCTAGCTTCAGTTGCTAAGTTTGCAATAGTGTCATAGTTAAGATCTTCAGGTAATTTCAACTTTTCAAGACGAAGCATTTTCTTCGCTTGAGTTAGTTGTTTTTGAATATAACCTTTTAATCTAATTTGAGTTGTTAGTTCATGAATATATTTAAAGTCAGTTACGTCTGAAGGGTTAATTTCAGGTCTTGAAATAACTTGTAATAAAGAAGGGCCAGATGTTATGTTGTGCTTTTTAGCTAATTCAGCATTTGAAGAAAGATATGTATTTGTTAATCTTTCAATTTCATTATCGATTGATTTATATTTTTCAACTACTTTTGCATATTCTTCATCGGTAATTAAACCAACTTGATTACCAAGGTGAGAAAGACGTTTATCAGCATTGTCATTTCTTAGTAATAATCTATACTCAGCTCTTGAAGTTAACATTCTATAAGGTTCTCTTGTGCCCTTTGTTACAAGGTCATCAATAAGAACACCTAAATAACCAGCATCCCTAGTAATAATCATTGAATCCTTACCTTCTAACTTAAGTCCAGCATTAATTCCGGCATATAAACCTTGTGCTGCTGCTTCTTCATAACCTGAAGTTCCATTAACTTGTCCAGCGAAGAATAATCCTTCGATGTGTTTTGCTTCAAAAGATCTTTTTAATTGAAGTGAATTAATAGCATCATACTCAATGGCATATGCTCATTTAACTACTTCAGCATTTTTCATACCAGGGATAGTTCTTAACATTTGGTCTTGAACATCAATTGGCATAGAAGTAGATAACCCATTTACATAAATTAAGTCACCTTCTTTTGTTTCTGGTTCGAAGAATATTTGATGTCTTGGTTTATCTCTAAATCTAACGATTTTATCTTCTATTGAAGGACAATATCTTGGTCCTACACCATTGATAAGACCTGAGTACATTGAAGATCTTTTTACATTAGCATCAACAATTTTATGTGTCTCTTCATTTGTATATGTTATTCAACAATGTATTTGTTTATCTAATTTAACACCAGATTTGTTTGAGAATGTGTAATCAGAAACAGGAAGGATTTCTTCTTCAACTTCTGAGAAATCTATTGATGAAGTTAGAACTCTTGGTGGAGTCCCTGTTTTTAATCTAATTAATTCAAATCCATTTTCTTTTAACGATTCGGAAAGTTTGTTTGTTGTTCTTTGCCCGTCTGGTCCACCAACATTTTTATCAGAACCTCTAAGGATATAAGAATCCATATAAGTACCAGTTGTAATTACGACAACTTTTGCAGTAATTATTGTTCCATCTTCTAATTTAACACCTGTTATTTTTTCATCCTCAACTATTAATTCGGTTACCATATCTTCAATTACATCTAAATTTTCTAATTTTTCAGTTGCTTCAAACATTAGTTCAGAATATAAATCCTTGTCAATTTGAGCTCTTAACGCTCTAACTGCAGGACCTTTTGATTCATTTAGCATCTTAATTTGGATCATTGCTTTATCTGAGAAATACCCTTGCATTCCTCCTAAGGCGTCAATTTCTCTAGTTAAAATACCTTTTGCTGGTCCACCG
>NZ_PSZP01000036.1 GCF_004335995.1 Mycoplasma todarodis | reverse complement strand
ATCAGTTTTGGTTAAAGTTCTGAATTGGCGTTCCAAAACCTTATTTAAATTCATATCTTTTCTTCAATCATCATTCGATAATTGACATTATCCGTTTTGTACATAGGAAAGTTGGTTTATTTGGCATTACAACTTCCTTAATTGAATTCGTGTTCGTCACACCTCATTTTGCGAGGGTGATTATAATTTCTTTTTTCTCGCTCATTCCTTAAATTGGCTTAGGATGTAAGATAGCTTGTATTGAATCAATTTCTTCAACTAAAACCCTTGAAAATTTTTGGCTTTCTTAGGTGAATTATTTTTCAGTTTTTTAGTCGAAAATTACTATTCAAAAATTGGCGTTTTTTTTTCGAGAATTTTCTTCTTCAGCTACCTCAATATTATTTTAGCACAAAAATTGACATTAAAAAAATAAAAAAAGTTAAATTAAGTGTGTTTTTTAATAAGAAAATGAACTTTTTTGTGAAAAAATGGCATTTTTCGGGTTCAATAAAATTCAATGAAAATTCAACCCCCCACCCTTGAAATTGGATAGTCAAAAAATGACTAAATTTGACCCATTTTTTAGCTCTAAAATTAACCGAAAAAAAATTAAAAAAAATTTGATTTTTTCGAAGTTTTTTTAATTTTAGGAGGTTCGAATATTTAAATAGGTGTTTTATCACAGAATTTAATCATTAAAAATTACGGTGCAAATACTTGATGATAAATGGCAAATCAAAAACACCCACAGCAACAGGTGTCTTCTTTAAGATTATTTTATTTGCATATTTTGTTTTTATTCTGTTTATAAGGAATTGCAGATAATGCTTAATAAATATATTGGATGTAATTGGCGTTTTATATTTAAAGGCATTAACGGCAAGTTAGGAAAAGTTGAATTTTGAATTGGCATTTCAACTTTTAATTGAATTCGTGTTGTTGATCATAGGGGGAATCTAGTCACAACAATAATTCTCTCCCATTCTTTTGGCTTCAGAATGTAAGATAGCTTGCATTGAACTTCCGGTTAAATCACGCAAAATATGAATCCCTTACTCATTTTTCATATTCTTGTTTTTTTAACTGGAAATAACCGTTCAAAAATTGGCGTTTTTTTCGAGAATTTTCTTCTTCAGCTACCTCAATACTATTTTAGCACAAAAATTGACGTTAAAAAAATAAAAAAAGTTAAATTAAGTGTGTTTTTTAATAAGAAAATGAACTTTTTTGTGAAAAAATGGCATTTTTCGGGTCTGATAAAATTCAATGAAAATTCAACCCCCCACCCTTGAAATTGGAGAGTCAAAAAATGACTAAATTTGACCCAATTTTTAGCTCTAAAATTAACCGAAAAAAAATTAAAAAAAATTTGATTTTTTCAAAGATTTTTTAATTTTAGGACTTTTTTAACATGGATATATTCACCAAAAATATTTTTTGGGTGAAAAGGATGGCATTTAAAAAAATGAGAGAATGCAAGACAGACATAAAGGGTCTGGTAAATGGAAAATGCAGTGGTTAAAGAGGAAGATTCACCACGTTCCTTATCATGTTTATAAAAAACAGGATCCTCCTTTTGAAAGAATGGGGAATTATTTCGGAATACATCATTTTTAATCGAAAAACTTTAAGATGCTTATTAATATATGGAATTAAGAAGGTGGTCAGACTCTATTGTGTGGGTGTTAGTGTGAAATTGTGCGGATGTTAGTGTGAAGTAGGGGTGGATCTACGGCCTCTTTAAATGAAGTTTCCATTAAGGAGGATTTATAAATAAGTGGTTAGATGAGTAACTAGGCATTTTGGATATCAAATAAATAAATTTTTAAATAGTGCTTTATTTTTCGGGTATTTAAAACGAGTTTAATTAATAGAATATAAAACTAAATTATTGATATATTTGGCGTAAGCATATAGTTTATTTATTTATATTTAATAAGTAAAAAATACAGTTAAATAACAAAATGAGAATGCGATATACGAGTTGCCTTTTTTGATTTTTTCTTCAATAAAGCACTCTTTTATTTCCTAAAAATCTGCATAAGGTATAAATAAATTTTCTTTTGCTCGAGCAAGGAAATCAAGGATTGATGAGGGTTGAAATCTATTGAAAATAAGTATTATTGGTTGGTGTATTTTTGCAGTAAAATCGCTAAAAATAAAAAGTTAGAAATTAATAGCATTATTCTGAAACTAATTATTTCAAAACATGAATTAATTGTCCAATGGGGGTTAAAAAGTTAGTTGTAGAAGAATGTGGTTAGGCTTTAATAACCTTTAAATAAGGGGTTATCACAGGAAGGGGTTTAGTGTATTTATCAATGTGTAAAATGTTTTGAACAAATGGCATTCATTGCAGCGGAATGAACCAATTCATTGAAATTACAAGGGTCAAGCATTGAAAATCGTTTGTAAAAAGCATTTACATATGTTAATATATTGTTAGGAATAAGACGAGAGTAAAAAAGTCTTTTCTACAAAACGTTAAAAAAAATAAATCGCCAAATTTTATATCGCCTTTTCAAAACTGACTTTTAATGCCAATTTAAGTTAGTTTCAAAAAGATACCACCTATGATGCATCTGGGTATATCTCATTAAGTTAAAAAGACATATTTAAAATTCTGGTGAAACAGGAGAAAAAAATATGAAGAAAAATAAAAAAATAGTTTTATCAGTTGGAGCAGTTGCAGCAGTTGCTGTGCCAGTAGCAGTTACAGCAACCAACACAAAAACAGCAGGGAACCAAGATAAAGAAATCTTAGCTTACCTAGATAAACGTATTCAATCAAAAAAAATAGAAGCAAAAGCAAACTCCCATAAACTTAAAACTTTAGAACAGGAAAAAGCAAAAAAAGCTTATGAAGCTAGACAAGAAGCTGCAAGAAGAGAAATGTTTAAGAAAAAACAAATTGCAAATCCAGTGGATTCTTATTGATTCTGAGGTTGAGACCAACACACAACTGGTTTAATTAAATATGATGATAAAGAGTTCGCAAAGGCGACTGCTGTTTCATATAGACTGAGAATGCTTCCAATAAATATGATTAAAAATATGACGCGGGGTAAAGTCTTTAAAAAACACAATACAGACGACCTCCTTATACATATTGCGAAAGAACTTGTCATGAGGACTGATCTTTGAACAAAAATGCAGAAACATTTTGTGGCTGTTGAGTTTGATTCAGAACTTAAAAATTGAAAACAAGATCCTAAGGACCCCAACATACTTACTCGTCAAGAAAAAGTTGATGGTAGTATATTTAAATTCGATAATTTTTCAGCAATTGTAAAATTATTAGGTTTCGAATTTATGGATGAAGCTGCTATGAAAAAATATTGAAATGATCATGCAAGTGAAAGAGATAGAACATTCTCCCTTAAATGAAACAAAGACCCATCATTAAACATTGCTCAAACTGATAGGTCTCAGTCTAGAATGACTTTAAGATTTGATAGAGCTGATTCAACCCCTGCATCTCAAATTGGAGATAAAATAAGTGACTCCACAATGTGAAGTTCACTACAAATGAATATGTTTAAAGAAACAAAACAAGGTAAGAAACAAGTAATGCATACTCACTTTAATGGTGGATTTGTTTATGATAGAGCTGTTACAGATGGTGGGTTCAATCCTAATAACTCGATAGATGCCAGTTGAAAAAGAGCGGACTTTGTGCAAATTCACATAGATGGTAAAGCTTCTACGGGTGATACTAATTATATTGTAGGTAGAGGTCCCAATGATTTCCGTAATAATGATAAAGATCATAGGCCAACTCTTGATTCGCCAGAAGGTTTCAGGAAGTCAATAAAACAACTTGATGGTTCATTAGCTATTCAACACCAATCATTCTATATTTTAGATATCACTTCAGTAGAGAGTATAGATATTGCGGGTATTGAAGAAGGTATTCTTAAAGCAAAAATTCATAACCAAGGTTTTAAAACGGCTAAAGAAATAGCGGATGCTATAAATAATGCTAAAACAACAGCTGAAAAGAAATTCTTGTTAGGGAAATACTTTGGTATGAAAGTTACTTCTGTACCTGATAAAGTATTCGCAAAAATAACAGTAACCGGAGATTCTAACGGTAACATGGCTCTTGATGTTGAATATTACAAAAGTAATCACTTTGCAAAAACAAAAACAACTTCTAATAAATCAATTAAAGCTTTATCTGATGCACAAATTAAAGAATTAATTGGTAATGATGATCAAAAAACTAACCACAAATTAGTTGATGATGCATTCAACCCTAAATTAAAAATTTCGGATGCGACACAAGGTGATAGAACAGCAGCTGAAATTGCTAAAACAATTACTAATGCTAAAGACCTCGCAAAATTATTGGGTGTTGATGAATCAGCATTATCAAAATCATTAAAAGGTAAAGGTAAGATGACAAAAGTTGACATCGATACTGATGCGAACGGTAACATGACTATTAAAGTTACAGTTAACACACCGGATGCTACAAAACCTCCTTTAGATAATGTATTTAAAATAAAGGTTAAATCTGATGCAACTATTGCAACGCAAATTGCTGATAAACTTCAAAAGAAAAATGAAGCTGCAGTTAAAGCTGCGATGGCTAAACCTTCTGTTAAAAACCAAGGTGATAGAAAAATGTCTGAAGTCGCCAAAAGTGTAACGGATTTAGGAACTCTTAAAAAAGAACTTGATCTTGACATTAAAGTGCCAAAAGGTTCAACAGTTACGGTTAAAGTTACTGTAGATTCAAAAGACTCATCAAAAGTAAAAATTGATGTTACGGTTACAACAAAAGGTGCTTCTACTGAAACACACCATATAACAAAAGAAGTTTCTGGTAAAGATGATTCAACAATTGATACACAAATTGCTGATAAAAAACAAACAAAAAATAATGCCGATATTGATGCTTTATTAAAGAAAGCTCAACTTAAAAACCAAGGTGATAAAAAAGGTTCAGAAATCGCTAAAGATTTCAATAAAAAATCACTTGCTGATAAACTAAAAGATCTTAGAGATAAGTTCGGTGTTGATTTAACAGGTAAATCTAACAGTAACGGAACAAAAATTACAGATGTAAAACTTACAGCTGATCCTAAAACAGGAAAAATTAAAATTGAAGTTAAAACAGAAACAAAAAACGCTACAAACGCAACTAAATCACCTTCATCACACGATGTTACTGGTAAAAATGACGTTGAAATAGATGCTAATATTAATAAACCAAAAGAAATAGCTGCAATCGTTGACTTCTTTAAAAAAGCAAAATTAACAAAACAAGGTACAAGAACAATCGATGAAATTGTTGCTGCTTGAAATAAAATGTCATTAGATGACAAACTTAATGCTATTAAAGACGAAACAGGTGTTGATGTTCCTAAAACACAAGGTAATACAACAATTTCGAATCTTGTTTTCTCAAAAGGAAATGGTGCAACAATTGACGTTAAGATCTCCACAACAACTGCACACGCAACAACAGCTAGTGGTTCTGCAAAAGCAACTATTACTGGTGATGATGATGCGACAGTAATGCAAAGAAGAAAAGTAGTTGCTGCTGATAAAAAACAAAAAACATCTATCGCTACTATTAAGAAAATTATTGACGGAATCGACATTAAAAAAGCTCAAGGTAAAAATACTGTATCATCAATTCAAAAAATTGTTGATGACATGAAAAAAGCTGGTAAATCAATCGGTGAAATCCTTAAAGCAATTAAGAATGCTACAGGTGTAAATATTCCTACAAAAGTTGGGGATACATCAATTACAGGTGTAAAACTTACAGCTGATCCAAAAACAGGTAAAATTAAAGTTGAAGTAACAACAAAAACACCAGATGCAACTAAGAACCCTTCAGTAGACGGAAGCTTAAGTGGTACAAATGATATAGATCTAACTCAAAAGAAAAACATCGAAGCTATCGAAGCCAAACTTAATGGTGTAGATATCAAAGGTAAACAAGGTTCAGATACTATTGCCGAAATCATCAAAAAAATGAAAAAAGCGGGTGCATCAGTTGCTGACATAATTAAGTCAATTAAAGCGATCACGGGTGTTGATTTATCTACTGGTCACAAAGGTACAGATATCACAGGTGTTACACTAGTTGATGATGGAAAAGGCGGAATTAAAGTTACCGTTTCTACAAATACAAAAGGTGCAACAACTCCAACAACAGATGCAAAAGGAAGTTTTGTTGGTAATAATGATAAAGCAGCAAACGCAACAAAACTAAAAGATAAAAACAACGCAGATATTGCTAAGAGAATTCACGATGTTGATATCAAAACTAAACAAGGAACAAAAACAGTTAAAGAAATTGCTGACATTGTTAAAAAAGGTAAAGCTAACGGAGATTCAATAGATAAAATTCTAGACGCTATTAAAAACGCTACAGGTGTTGATTTAGCTTCTGGACATAAAGGTACAAAAATTACTGAT
>NZ_PSZP01000035.1 GCF_004335995.1 Mycoplasma todarodis | reverse complement strand
TAGAAATGGTCTTGGTTACATTGGTGCTAAAAACATTTCTGAAGCATATGAAAAAGGAGTATTCGTAAGAATTACTTCTGCTGGATTTAAAACATCTAACCCACATACTTTAGATAAAATTATGCCAACAACAAACTTTAAAAAATAAGCTATAGCAGCTTATTTTTTTAGTTAGGATTATATAACAAATAGACAACTGGTTATATGGGATAATTTTTTTAATGTATTGGTAATAGCAATACTTTTTTAAGGAGTCGAATGAAACAGAAAACTAATTCAAGTCTCGAAGAAAAAGCTCAACTTAAACAAGATAAAATTCAATATAAAAAAGTTAAAAATGATTTACCTAAAATAAGCACATTCAAATCATGTGTGTTGTTTATTGCGTTCTTATTTATTGCAATCGCATCTGTAACTAAAACCTTCCTAACTACCATCATATTCCAATCATTAATTGATCAAGATTTTAATAAATTTATAATGTGAACCTTAATAGAATTGGCGATTATGCTTTCTTGAATGATTGTTAATTATTCTTCTAGATATTTCTTGGATAAGGAATGTGAAATTCTCAAAACCAAAATGCGTAAATTTATTTTTAAATCTTATTCATCAGAAGCAGGTCAAAAGAAAATAAGCAAAGAGCCAGGTACATTTAAATCCATAACAATTGATAATGTTAATAAATATGTAGATGGATATATTAAATCTAAGTATAAAAACCTTATGTACTTTACTCAAGTGGCACTTGCATTGGCATTTATAGTTTATATCTCATGAATTATTGGACTTGTTGCAATTGGATTGTCTCTAATGGCAATATTCTTAGGAGCCATTACTTCATCACCAGTTTCAAAAGCACAAAATAAATATGTTGGACAACTTAACCATTTCAACAATGATGTTTCAACGAATATCGACGCTCATTCGGTGTTCTATCTAAATAATTCAACAAATAAAATCGTTTCATTCTTGAGTGAAAAATTTAGATGAATTGAAAAGAAATATATTGAATTCTATATAAAGAATATCTCATATCAAATACCTTCTTTATTTATGATGATAATAATTCAAGTTGGTGTTCTTGGTATTGCTGCGCTGCTTGTTGTTAAAGGAATGATGGCAGTTTCAGCATTGGCAGCCGTTTCTTTCTTAACTGGTATGTTCACTAATGAAATGTTCAGTCTTTTGGATGGAGTTAAAGATATGGCAAAAGATGTAAAATTATTCCATTATTTTGTTCCAACCATTAAACAACAAGAAGAGCGTAGATATATCAGCAACATTGAATCAATTATTGTTAAAGATTACAATATAAAATTTGAGGATAAAGAATTATTCAAGAAGAAGTTTAATCAACAATTCGAACAAGGTAAAAGATATGTAATTGTTGGTGATTCGGGTTCAGGTAAAAGTACCTTAATTAATTCAATTCTAGGTAAACAAAAGAATTATGATGGAAGTATAAAACTTAATGGAATTGACGCTAAAGAAATTTCAACAAAAAGTTTTACTGATAATGTTGGGATTTTAAATTCAACTCCGTATATATTTAAAGCAACTTTATTTGAGAATATTACTGTTTTTGATAATACAATCGAACAACAAAAAGTTAAGAATCTATTAAAAGCTATTAAATTTAATGAATTGGAATTAAATAAAGTTATTGATATTAATTCAATTTCTGAAGGTCAAAAGCAAAAAATTAATTTCTTGCGTGTTATGTTGAGAAATCCACAATGAGTTATTTCAGATGAAGGATTCTCCAATGTAGATAAAGAATCAAGGGAGAATATATTCAACTATATCTCTAAACAATATAAAGGTGGAGTGATAAGTATTACACACCATCTAAATGCAAAAGAGGGGGTGATCTATGACTCGAAAATTACCTTCTAGAATTAACTTGAGAACATTGAAGAAAATGCCTTTTACAACGTTTATAACAGCACTTACAACAATGATAGGTGCAACTTTGCAAGGTATTATCCCTTATATATTTGCAAAGATAACTCATTATGCAATCGAGAAAAATGAAGAACTATTAAATAAGTGATTAATTATAATTTCCATTATTTCCGTGGTATTAATTTTCGCAATAGTTTTCCAAATGATTGCTGCAGAAAAATTTAAAAATAAGATTATCACCATATTAAGAATTGATTATAGTAAAAATATTTATTCTAAAAATATAACTGAATTCTCAGAAGGTGGAAAGGGTGTTCATTGAGATAATTTGACTAATACTTTAGATCAAATATCGAAAGATTACTTTGATGGATTTAGAATGATCATTTGATCTATTTCAACTCTTGTAGCAACTTTCTTATCAATTGCATTATTAAATATATATCTTGGTTTAAGTTTAGTGGTCGTTTGCATAATTGCAAGAGTATTCTTAATTATTTTTGATAAAAAATTAAAGAAAAAAACACAGGCTCAAGCTGAGATGAGGAAGAAATACAGTACAGAATTAAATGATTTAACTAATGGTGCTGAAACATTATTTTGAAATAATAAAACAGAGGCATTTGAAAAGAGGATAGACAACTCAAATTTAAATATTCAAAATGCAAATATATCATATGCAAAAACTCATAAATGATTTGAATTTGTCAATGAGTTTATATCGGTTGTGATTTCATTTGGAGTCTTAATAGTTATGGCTATATTTGTATTTAAAGTTGATCACACAATAGTCTCTATATTTATTGGTGTGTTAATTGCAGAGACTTCACTTCAAGTGGCGTTAAATAAAATGATAAAACCAATCATATCTATTAGACGAACAAAACCCCTTAGGGAGAATCCGGATTACATTTGAGAAGAACATAAAAAAACACAACAAGATACTTTCGCTTTTGCTAAAGATATTAAGGTTAAAGATATTAACTTTAATTATGGTGAAAAAGAGGTATTGAAGAATGTTAGTTTCAATATTAAAAAAGGTGAAAAGATTGCCATTGTTGGTAAAAGTGGAACTGGTAAAAGTACATTATTAAAATTAATGTTAAAACAAATTAAAGCTGAAAGTGGTTCTATAAAAATTGATGGAAATAACATTGATTCATTAAGTGAAGAAGAATACTTAAACAATATTGCTTATGCTAATAATCACAACCTAGTGATTAATGACACTTTTAAAAATAACATGTTGCTTTTTGGTGGTAAGAAAGTTAACTTCAAAGAATTAAAAGAAATATTTAATTTAGATTTTATTAAAAATAAGAATAATATGATTTCAAAAGATGAATTATCAACAGGTCAACAACAAAGAGTTAACTTAGCAAGAATTTGAGTCAATAAAAAACCAATAGTTGTATTGGACGAATGCTTTGGGAACTTGGATAAAGAAAACGCTGACTCTATTCTTCAAAAGATACTCCAAGAGGATATTACAGTTTTACTAATATCACATCACTTAACTCCAAAACAGACAAAGATGTTTGATTCGGTAATTAAGTTATAAAAAAATCCGGCGTATGCTGGATTTTATTTAATTAGTTACATTCATGTCATAAAGTTCTTTAAGTATTGAGCAAATTGAAGTTATCAATTCTTTTTTCATGTTTAATTTTGTTGAAAAGCTATTTAACATTTTTTCAGAAATGGCAAATGCATTTTTATTAGGGGAAAGTCCACCTTTACCACTTATGATTGATTTAACTAGAGTAACACCATCATTTATCAATGGACCAATTTCCTTCATATCTTCTATAAAAAGTGAAGTTGGATCGGAATTACCTTTAATGTGATAGATATTATCTAATGATTCCTTTTTAATTTGTTGTTCCGCAATTCCTATGCTAAAAATTTGTTTTTTATTATAAGAGAAATTGAATTCAAAAGTATCATTCATTAAACTAGCTAAATTGAAATACTTACCAATTACAGGGGATAATAAATTCATTGCAAATAAAGGGTCTTTGAATAACTTGGAGAATAGAGAAATATTATCCAACATTTGAGCTTGACCTCTTGAAAAAACTTGCTTAATGGTTATTCCTTCTTCATTTTTAATTTCGGTTAATAACTTATCAAGGATAGAAGTTAATTCTTTATATGTTATTGATTCTATATTTAGTTTTGAGTTCGAAGAATTTAAATCACTAATTCCTTGATTTATAATATCTTGCACAAAAACATAAAAAGGATTCTTGTAAGTATCTTTTGTTTTATCGAAGACAAGTATTTTTGATGGTGTGAATTGATTTTTTTGGATAGAAATAACAGGATTATTTTTAGCGGCTTCTTTGGCTTTGTTCAATGATAAAGAAAGGTTTATCTTCAGTTGATGCATACTTACCGGCTTTGCATCGCTTTTATTGTTATTTTGATCGATTAATTTTTCTTTATTAGTTGTTCCACATGAAACGGCCCCACCGACAATGATGGGTAATGTGCTTAATAGGCCTAAAGATAACTTATATTTTATATTCATAATCCTCCCGGTTTATTGATTTATATCAAAAGAATTATATGCTAAAATTACAATATGAAATTAAATAAAAAAATATCATTAACAACATCATTGGTAATACCAATGAGTTTGGTTGTTGTTACCGCTGCTGCTTGTGGCAAAGTTGAAAACGGTGGTTCAAAAAGTGGTGAAGCAGATAAGAAGGTTGATGAAACGGCGAAAACCATAGAAGAAAATGCAAAAAGAATGGGTATAGAACCCACAATTGTGACGAGTGTAGATTCTTTAACAACACTCTCTAAAAATAAAAAGAATGTAGTGGTTTATTTCTCTGATTCACTTCCGGGTAATGGTATTTCAAATTTATTAAAAACACATCCCAAAATAAGTGAAAAACTCTCTGGATTTACAATGTATGATAATACTGTATCTTCAAACTACACGAACTTAGGAGTCCCAGCAATACTTGGTGGATGAGATTTCACTATGGATGAGCAGAAATACGGATTCTTTAAAAACGAAGATGGTCAAGAAGTAGTAAATCTTGCGCACGATAGAATGATGGAAATGTTCCAAAAAGCCGGATATAAACAAGCGTGACATTCATTGCAATATTATGCAACTGGATCCAGTAAGTATGCTGTGGAACCGAAAAAAGCAATGAAACGAATAGGCGAAAACAGAGACATCACTGTAACTAATCCTGCATGAGTTAACCAAACATTTGAAGGTGAAAAATACAACGCTAACTTGAGACCGCAATATAG
This sequence comes from Mycoplasma todarodis, assembly GCF_004335995.1. Taxonomy (GTDB): domain Bacteria; phylum Bacillota_I; class Bacilli_A; order Mycoplasmatales; family Metamycoplasmataceae; genus Mycoplasma_K; species Mycoplasma_K todarodis. The sequence goes on along the minus strand of NZ_PSZP01000035.1, from coordinate 1,371 downwards.
GCATATGAATTCTTTGAAACAAATTAATGAGTACATTAGATTAAAAGAAACGGGAAAACCTTTATTTAAATTCATTGGTAATGAATCAACTCACACTCCTTTTGCATTCGAAGATAAAGATGGTTATCATCCCGGGAATGCAAATGGATCATCAAGAAATAAGTCCATGGAAACTGTTATGGATTTATTCGGTAAATTTGTAGATAAAGTTAAATCATTTGGAAAAGAAATTTATGATAATACTGTTATATTATTTGTTTCAGATCATGGAGCTCATGAAGGAGATAAAAGCGCATATAAATATTTATCTCCTAAAATGAAAAAGTTTGAAGGTGATTTCTTGGAGGTAAATGGTTTATTTGAATCATTCGGTAGTACAAGTATTATACGAAATAATCCAACCATATTAATGAAGCCCTTTAATGAAACAGGAAAATTAAAATATAATTCCAAAACACTCCTTTCCATTTATGATATACCTCAAATATTACTTAATGAAATCAACAAAGGAAAAAAAGTTTTAGATTTCAATGTGAATAAATCAAAAAATAAAATGTACAGTAAAAACCCTCTAGCTTTAACATCAAGAACACTTGAGGTTTACAATGAGACACATTGATGAATTGAAAGCGGAAATAAACACACTGTTCCTCAAATAGCGTTAAGAGTCCATAATAATTTTTATGATTTCAATAATTGAGAATGAAGTCCATTCAAAGAAAATAAAGTATGGAAAAAAATAGAAAAATAAAAATCCAACTTAGGTTTGGATTTTTTTATTGAGCTTTTTGATCTTTAATTCATCTTATTAAGATATAGAAATCAATAACTGTGAATAGACCTGAGATTGCTGCTAATGATAGTAGTGGAACACCATTAACAACTTTCATCAAGATATAGAATACTACGAATATAACGTTAGCTATAGTTCAGAAAACAAATGTTCATGTTCATCTAAATAGAACCATAACAACAATGGCTGCTGATGAGAATGAAAAACCTAAAATTCCTAATCATTGAACTCAGTGGAGGTGCTCGTGCGCTCCTTTTCCTGGTTCACTCAATTTATCGAAAATCATATAGTAAGGCAGAATTGTAAGCAGTGTAACTGCAATAGCTATTACTAATTCAATTGATAATACTTTCTTTTTAGCTGGAAGAATATCTTCCTCGTGATCTTTGAATTTTGATAATCCAGAAAGTGCTGACATTCCAAATACAAAGATTTGAACAACCCCTGGACCCATTGAACTTGTGAAACCTGAATCTCACCCTGAGTAACCAATCATTAATAGACCCATACCTGTAAGTAAGGCTCCAACTAATAGGAAGGGTAGCTCCTGTTTCATTCTGTGCATTCTATTCATAACT
>NZ_PSZP01000034.1 GCF_004335995.1 Mycoplasma todarodis | reverse complement strand
GCCCCAGTTATTTTAGGTACATCAGAAGGTGCTGTTAAATATATGGGTGGAATGAAAACAATCGTAGGTATGGTTAACGGTATGATGGAAGACTTAGATATTACAGTTCCTGTAGTTCTACACCTAGACCACGGATCATACGAAGGTGCTAAGAAAGCTATCGAAGCTGGATATACATCAATTATGTACGATGGTTCACACTCACCATTTGAAGAAAACTACAAAAACACAAAAGAACTAGTTGAACTAGCTAAAGCTAAAGGAATGTCAATGGAAGCTGAAGTTGGAACACTTGCTGGAGAAGAAGACGGAATTATCGGAGACGGTGATAAAGCTGATCCAGAAGAAGCTAAAAAAATGGCTGCACTAGGAATTAACGTTCTAGCAGCTGGAATTGGTAACATCCACGGACCTTACCCTGCAGCTTGAAAATCATTAGATTTCGACGTTCTTAAAGAAATCTCAGCAGCAGCTGGAATGGGAATCGTTCTACACGGTGGTTCAGGTATTCCTGCAGACCAAATTGCTAAAGCTATCTCATTAGGTGTTGCAAAAATTATGAATACGTTAGAGCTGGTGGAGCAGAAGATATGAAAGTTAAAGGATTTGACCCTCGTAAACTTCTAAAACCAGGATTTGATGCTATGGTTGAAATGTCAAAAGCAAAAATTACAGAATTCGGTTCAGCTAACAAAGCTTAATTAATTCTAATAAAAAAGTGAGATTTCAAAGGTCTCTCTTTTTTTATATTCTTTTCACACTCCATATATTATCCAAATGATATAAACGAACATTTTAAGAGCTTATAAGGGCTTTTGTTGGTCCAAACCAATATCTAATCATAAATCTTATTTATAACGTTAAAAGGACAATAAAAAAACAGGTACATAGGTATCTGTTTTGTTTTTTATTATTTAGCAGTTTCGTATGCACCTTTTAATACATCACCAACTGAATATAAAGTATTTAAATAATCAAATAACATTGTAATAACTGTAGTATTAGCTGAAGGAATACTTGACATATCGAATTTTTCAATAATTTGTTCATCTGAAATATCTTGGGTCTTAGTTACTTTTCATGTTTTTGGGAATGCCTCATGAAATTCTTCTAATGTTTGTTTATTGTGATCTCTATAGAAACTATATGCCATTCTAGCAGCAGAAATAGTAGGTTTGTCTTTTATAGACTTTTTAATGGCAACGATATTTTTCTTAGCAATTTCTTTAATTTTAATTATTGCCTTATCAACATCTTGACCATTTTCCATGAAGATTTTATTAATAGTTCTTATTCATCCAGAATTAGTTGAAATGAATGGTGCAGTTACAGGAAGGATATCTTTTAAAATATTTAATCCGTTTTCTATATCTAATGATGATAGATTGAACATGATTTTGTGAATCATACCTAAGTAATCAACAATTTGATCATCAGAAAGTTCAGTCATTTTTTCTGCTTTATATTTTGTTTCATCATCTAATTTTTGAATTAATGGATTCATCGTAAATACAAATTTATAATCTGTATATTCTGGAGTACGTCCAGAGAAAGCTTTATTTGATCAATTTGGAAGTGAAATTGGAAATGAATTCGTTTTAGATGATTTTTCTGAATCGGGAATTTGAGTATTAGAGTTTAATGCAACACCTTCATAGAATGAAATTTTTTGTCTAAATTCACCTTTGAAAACATCAAATACTGGTGCAGAAGTTGCATCTAAATTCTTTTCAGAATTTAAATCTTTTTCAACTCAACTAACGATTTTTTCTTTTTTTGTTATTTCTTCTGTAAATTCTTTATATTTAGCTTCTGAAATAAACCCATTATCAAAGAATGCCTCACCATTATATAAACCATCCATAGCATCATTTAAATTACGCATAGATCTTTGAGCACTTAAATATCTTTTTGTTGCATAGTTTTCTAATTTAATGTTCTTGATGTCTGCGGCAGTATCTAAATCTTTGTATTGATTAAATGCTTTAGCTTTTGAATTTGAATGAGTTAAAAATGAATTAATGAATGTTTTTAATTCACTAGTCATGTCCTTTTCACTATTAATTGTTGAATAAACACTTATTTTGTATTCTTTTTGAGAATCTTGTGCAGCTTCAACATCTATATCGTTAGCTGAAATTACTAATGATCTTTTTTGAATTTCTGATAATTTTTCGATTTCTTTCATCATCTTATCATTTATTTTTTTAGCTTCTGCTTTTTTAGCTTTTAAATCAGATGCTGACATGTTAGCTTCATTTTTAATTGTTGTTGATGCTGTAAACACTTTATTTCAATTGTGTTTTTTAGCAAGTGCATCAGCTTTAACTGAGTTTTCTGTAATAGTGTTTAAGGTTTTTGAACCCTCTGCATTTAAAATACTTCAAGTAAAGGGCATTCCTGCACTGTATTCTTTTGTTTCATCTTCTGGACCTTTATTTTCATTTGTTTTACCACAAGAAATAACTGTTGCAACTGGTGCTGCAATTGCTGTTACCGCTGTAAGTACTCCTAATCCAATTTTCTTTTTATTAATAGTCATAACTGACCTCCTTGTTATCTAGCTGATCATCTAAATCTTTTAATAGCGAATCCTGCAGAACCTGTAGCAAATAGAATTGGTAATACAATGTTCAATGCTCTTTCTGCTTTTGTATATAGAAGGATGTTTTGATTCATAAACATATCTAATCATGCAAATTGACCTTTTGAAATATACTTGTCATAAATTTCAACAAATCTCTTAGTATCTCCACCATTACCATTTTCACCTTTGAAGTATGTCATGATGAATTGTTTAATTAAGTCAACATCAGGAATTCTACGTACACCTCAATCTTTGTTGAACTGTAATATTCCATTGTCTGAACTTAATCTTAATGTTTCTGCTGTAAATATTTGTTTGAATAATGTTGTATCTCCACCTGGGAAGATTGCTTTTTTACCAAATTCTGAAAGTTTGTTTGCATCCAGTAATTCTTGAATTGTTTTAATTGATACATATGAATGTCCTGGTTTGTAACCTGGCATTCCTTTTGGATCTAGTAATGCTGATTTTGGAATGTGTCCAATATGATTAACATCAATATATACTTTTCCTTCGTGGATGAAGTATGCATTTCTATTGAACACTAAATCTAAGTAAGCTTTAGGATTTCCATCAATACCTTTAGCTAAGTGATCTTCAACTCCACCTAATTGGTATGCAGGTGTTGAAGAAATAACAATATTAGCTGTTGTATATCTAAAAATAACTAATCTTGATAATCATTGCATAACAGCACTACGAGCAATAACGTCAACTGTAATAACCATTCCTGATAAGAACATTGATGGAAGAACAATAATTAAACCTATTGTTAATGCTTGTTGTGGTGTTTTTGAGAATGTCGCAATTGCTAAACCAATAGCAAGAGTCATAACAATGTGTAAAAGGTTTGCGAATATAAATGAGAAGAAACCTTTTGTTGTGGCAATTCCTGAATATAGACCGTATGCAATTCCTGAAGGAATTATCTTTTTACCTGAACCGGCAAATACGTCTTTATAGAATATAGCTCCACCTAATATGATAATAAGTAGGATAGCAAGCACGTTAAGTAATACATAGTATAAGATAACTGCTGAAACGAACCTTTTGGGATTGACGGGTGTCGAACCAATATACTTGAATAATGTCGAACCTTTCAACTCCATAATTCCTAATGGCATAACTTGAATACCGATGAATAATGTAACCATAGCTAAAATACCTGGGAATACATATTCAATACGCATAACGTTACCCATGATTGTTAATAATAATGTTGGGAAGATAAATACCAATATCGGACCATAATAAGTCTTCCAGAAATAGGCATTTAATAATTTAAATGTTGCTCTCATTATTTATCACCTTTTCCTTTTTTAGCATTGGTTTTCTTTGTTGCTTTTTTAGGTTCTTTCTTTTTAGCTGGTGTTTTTGAAGTTTTTTCTTTAGTAGGCATCTTTACTTTTTTCTTCAGTTTTTGAAGAGAAAGTTTTTTAGATGCTTCGACATCAAGAGTTAACTCAAGAGTGTTTTGAGTTTGGTTACCAGCTTTAATGATTTTCTTCATGAATGCTTCTAGTGAACCATGGTCTCTTTGAATATCTGCAATTGAAGCACGGTCCATAACTTTACCATGATCAAGAACAATAACTTTATCACAAATTCTTTCAATCTCTTCTGTATGATGAGAGATAAGAATAGCTGATATTTCATTTTGTCTTAATAGAGTATCTGAGAATTTAATAATCTCATCTCTAGCTAAAACATCAAGTCCAGTTGAAAGTTCATCAAAGATAACTAATTTAGGTTTGTGAAGAACAGAAAGTAAAATATTTAACTTTTGTCTTTGTCCACCTGATAGCGATCTTGAAGGTCTATTATAAAAATCAGTCATTTGGAATATCTTTAATAGATTAGTAAGTTCTTCATTAGTTATTTTAATTTTATGAACATTAATAGCAAATTTAATAATATCTTTAATTGTTAAACCAGAAGGGTAATTTGAGTCTTGGAATTGCATCCCAATTTTTTCTTGTGGTTGTTCTTTATAATCAAAACCATATTCAATTGTCCCTTTTGTACCTTGGTTTAAACCAACGATAATTTCTGAAATAGTTGTTTTACCAGCACCGTTACCACCGATTAATCCAACTCTTTCTCCAGGCATCAATTCAAATGAAATGTTGTCAAGAGCTTTCAATTCTCCGTATTCTTTTGTAACTTTATTAACTTTAATGATTGGTGATTTCTTACCAATTGGTCCCTTTATTCTTTTAAAAGCAGCTTTAGAGTTTTTCTTCTGTTTGCTTTTCTTTGTCTTTTTAGTTTTAGCAACTTTAGTAGGTGAATTAAGCTTTTTATCCACTACTTTTTCTTGCTTTTCTTTATCTTTATTATTATTAAACATGAAAGTATTATACCAAATGTGTCATTTTTTGGTGAAATATACAATCTGCACAAGATTTGGAAAATGAGTAATAAGACGTTGAGTTATAAAATCCTAACAAACAAAAAAACTAGAAATTGTATAATTGGAAAGGACCAATTTTTTCCCTCACTAAAAAAACACATAAAAGATCAAGAAGTGAATGTAATACTTCTGTTAAACTTGGAAAACACGAATTCAAGTTACCAATCGTGCCAGCAAACATGATTACTATTATTAATGAGGAACTAGCAACTGACTTAGCTAAGAAGGGTTATTTCTATGTAATGCATAGATTTAACTTTGATAACGTGGCATTTGTTAAAAAGATGAAAGAACAAAAACTGATTTCTTCAATTTCAGTAGGTGTACAAAAAGCGCACTTCGAAGAAATTTCACAATTAGCTGCAAATGGAACAATTCCAGAATATGTAACTATCGATATTGCTCATGGGCACTCACACTCAGTTAAAGAAATGATTAAGCACATTAGAAAAGAAATGGGTGATGAAACATTTATTATCGCAGGTAATGTAGCAACTCCAGAAGCTGTTACTGACCTTGAAAGATGAGGAGCTGATGCAACTAAAGTTGGTGTAGGACCAGGTAAAGTGTGTATCACAAGATTTAAAACAGGATTTGGAACAGGTGGATGACAACTAGCTGCTGTTAACATGTGTTCAAAAGCTGCTACAAAACCAATCATTGCTGATGGTGGAATTAGACAAAACGGTGACTTAGCTAAATCAATCAGATTTGGAGCAACAATGTCAATGGCCGGATCAATTCTTTCAGGTCACATTGAATCACCAGGTAAAACTGTTATTGTTGATGGAGAAGAATACAAAGAATACTTTGGTTCAGCTTCTGAATTTAACAAAGGTGAGAAAAAACACGTTGAAGGTAAAAAAGAATTAGTACCTGCAAAAGGTTCAATTTGAGAAACACTTACAGAAATGGAACAAGACCTACAATCTTCAATTTCATATGCAGGTGGTAAAACATTACAATCAATTAAGAAAGTTAAATACGTTCTAGTTAAATCGAACGAAGGATTCTAATATTTTAAAAATACCGGTTGTCGGTATTTTTATTTACTTAAAAGAAATAAAAAAAGGAACATTCTATTGTTCTTTTTTAAATGCTTTCTTAGCCGATCTTTTTCTAAACATATTAACCATTAATTTAATTCCAAGAATTAATACTAATAATCCACCTGCAGATGCTGAAGCAACTATAGCAATGAATCTTTGTCTATCTTCTTTTGAATGATCAACCGGTGGCATTGCTGCACGTTTTTGTCTTTCAATCTCTTGTCTTTTTTTCTCTCTGATTTCATCAATCTTTTTATCTGTTAAAGTTTGGATAACAACTTTTGCTGTTAAATCAGGAGTTGTTGCATAAGGTGTGTTTGTTATGAATAATACTGTTAATTCTCCATCTTTATTTGATCTTAAGTCAATACCAGTGATTTCTGTTCCGTGAATTACGGGGTCCAAGTGAACTCCCGTCATTCTTTCGAAAGAATTTAATTTTGCTTCAATCCCTGATAAACCATTAATATCTTTTTCAATTTCTGAAGCTTTCTTTTGAATTGTTTTCTTAACTTTTACATCTTTAAATTTACTTGCAATTAAGTTTAGGTTCCGAGGTTGATTGTGGTTTGTAACTGTTTCGTTATTAAAACCTATAACATCTCCGTGAACTTCATATATTTTAGAAGTTGTTTCAGAAAATAAAACTATTGTTACAGTTAATGTACCATTAATATCAGATAATAAGTTTAAACTTTTAACTCTGATACCATGTTGAAACTCTGGTAATTCAATTCCTGTTGTTTCCTTAAAAGCTTTAAGTTTATCACTCATTTTTTGTAATTTGTGAATGTCACCAACTATGTCTGAAGTTTTTCTATAGTTTTGACCTTTTTCAGACATTCTTGCATTTTGGAATTTCGCTTGGAATCTTTTAGCAATTTCTTTTTGTCAAGCATCTGCGATTGCTGTGTCATATGCTATTTGTTCTTTTTTCTGTTCTTCTAAAACTTTAGCCTTTTTTGCTTTTGCAATAGTTAATGCTTCTTTTAGCATTTTTAATTTACCGCTATTTTTAGGATCCTTCATATCCGCTTCAATTTTCTTTATATCTTTCTCTAAATCTTGCACTTCTTCTTTAGTGTCATTAAGATTATCTAAAGCAGTGGCAGCGGCTTTAAATAAATCTGTTGCATAAAGAGGTTTATCTACAGGGTTTGCGTACATTGATTGGCTGTCAACGTTTACCGAACTCATTGTTGAGTATTGTGTGAATGTTTGTTTTTCAAACGTGTTATTCTTAGTTTCTTTATTTGTAAGTGTTGTAGCTGCTATAGCTGTTGGAATTGCAAGTGCTGCAAGTGCTCCAATTGACAACATAATTTTGTTTTGTTTTTTCATTTCTCTCTCCTACGCCATACGCATGAGTACTAGTATAAAATAAAAACTTTTTTCTTGATCTTAATATAGAAAAAAATGTATTGTAAAAAATGCTTTGTGTTTGTATTTTTGAAAACAGTAATTTGGCGTTTACTTTTCTCATTTGGTTTGGCGTTTTGTATTTTCTTTTATTGTATTGCATTAAATATTGTTTATTTAACTCAATATTATTTTATCATTATTTGTTATTTTGGGGTGTTTTTTTAAGAAAATGAATGCTATTATTTGTTAGCAATGTTTGAAAGCCCTTTGTTTATAACACTTACAAGGAATTCGTTGCTTGTATTTCAAGGGGATTCATTGAAAAAATATAGTTATCCCTTGATTTTTTATTATTATTCAAAAGTTTTATAATTAAAGTATGAGAAACAAAAAGAAATGCGAAAGACAAGAAATAAAATTATTCATTCCTAAAAAGAAAATTTGAACAATCTTATTCTTCATATATATAGTTGGTTATTTTATAGGTTTGATTACTATCGGAACTTTATATCTTTCTGAAATCTATATTCCTAAACAATTGTTGTTTCAATACACGATGATCCCAGTTTATTCAACTGGTATCCCACTATCTTATTTAGGTGTATATGGTTATAAGAAACATAAAAGCACTAAAGAAAAATAATCAATTAATCACAAAATCAAGGGTCTCCTTGGTTTTTTGTTGTCTTAGTCAATAATAAAAATGTAAAAGAGTTATTATTTATGTACTATGAAAAAAATATTTACTTTAACCTTGGGTGCCATTTTAATTATTTCAGCACCTATACTAACTGTTGTTTCATGTGGCGATAATTATCCAAAAACAACAAATACCCAATACATGTATTCAAAAGGCGCAGAAGTTAAATGAAGCCCAAATCATAAAATTAAAAGTGTTCATGATGGAGATACTTTTAAAGATGAAAAAGGAACATCATGAAGACTATTTTCTGTTGACACTCCCGAAGTGAGTCATAGCAAAAATGGAAGATGAGTTCCTTCAACAGGAATTGAATTACTTTGAGGTAATAAAGCTACTGACTTTGTTACTGGAAAAATATTAAATAAAGAAGTAATGATTGCTTCTAAAAACAAACACACATACAAAAGAGTTGTGGGTGCTGTTTTTTACAGAAATGCCAAAGGTGAAGTAATTAACCTTGCAATGGAATTAGTTAGATTAGGTCTTGCTAGAATTGGATATATTAGTAAACCAAATCACGGTAATCAAAAATATAGAGTTCCGCTTTTCTACTACAATATGATGCATAAGATAAGTGATGAAGCAAAGCAAAATAAAAAAGGTTATTTTGGAGAAACTATTTCTATTCAGCATAAAATTTATCCTAAGCAAAATATCAATTCATAATCATAGATAAATAAAGAGAATGTTTTAGATATAATCTTTTTATGAAAAATAAAGAAAAGAATAAAGAAAATAATCAAAATTCGAAACTGAGAAACTTTTTAAAAAAACTTTTTACCAAAAATAAAGAAAAGAATAAAAATTCGAAACTGAGAAACTTTTTTAAGAAACTTTTTACTAAGAATAAAGAAAAGAATAAAAATTCGAAAGTAAAAGACTTTTTTAAAGTATTAATTTTTATACTAAAAGCAACTTTCCTTGGGTATGGCGGTGGAAACGCTTTAATGCCTATCATTAGAAAGTTTGCAGTTGTTGAAAATAACTGATTGGACGATGAAGAGTTCGATGATGTAGTTATTGCGTCAAATATGATTCCTGGACCCAGTGTTGTCGAAGCCTTATCTTATGTTGCTATTAAAAAACTTGGTAAGCTTTGAGGCACAATCGTTACCATCATAGGAATACTTCCTCATATGTTAATGGCATTAGCTATCTTCATATTAAGTACAAAATATTTACCAGAACAATACTTATGAATTATTAATGTTGCCATCATGCCTATCATTATTGCGATACTAATACTTTTCATCATTAGATATGTGAAACAATCTAGAAAAGAATTAGCCCTACCAGTTATGATCACATTAATCATTGGAGCGTTCGGTTTCTGTATGTTTATACCTGCACCATACAATATTCCTGCAATACTTATGATTGCAACAATCTTTGTGGTGTTCATTGTTGAATTTATAAGAATAAGAAAACATAAAAAAGATGTTTCTTTAACAGCTGAAATTACAAAAGAAAAAGATGACGTTGAAGTTATACCAACTGAAAAAGAAGATACTCCAGATGATAAATCATCTAAAGGAGGTAAATAATGATAGCATTAGCATTATTAGCTACCTTAGGAGTTCTTCTTCTTGGACTTATAGTCTTTGGTGGTGGACAAGTATTTATGCCTTTATTCAAGGCGTTATGACAATTAATGGATAAAACAGGATATACAAATATATCTGAAGATACAATCAACAATGTATTCGCCGTTTCAAACTCAACACCAGGTGTTGTAAGTACTAAGTTTGGTTTATTCACAGGTTACTTAGTAGCCAATGGTGAATGATGAGGTTACTTAGCAATGATTGGGACTTACTTAATCTTTGCATTACCTTCAATTGTATTAATTCTGATTACTACAAAGATGATCAGAAAAGCCAGAACAAATAAATACCTTAAGAATACAATCATCTTCTTGAGACCAATTATTATTGGTGTTCTAATCGCTTTAAGTATTCAATTATTATTAGGAACAATGTTCCCACAAATATTCTTAAACTCATTCTCAAAAAGTTCTTATGCTGGTTTAAGTCATAGTGGTCGCGCTAACTTCTTTAGTGGATGAAGAATGTGAGTGCTGATAGCATGAATGCCTATCGGAATATCATTCGCGATTTATTGATTAAAGAAAAAGCGTCCTTTATTGATGCTTATAATAATTTACATTATATTAGCCATATTAATATTCGCTCCATGAGTGTAATAAAACTCCGATTGGAGTTTTATTTTTAACCTTCCATTTACACTTAAAGCATTGTATTTATACCTATTTGAATTAATTTTAAAACGTGATGAAATTACCTCCGAATTTAGCACCTACTTTTTTGTCGTTTTCTATTGATTTTTATATCTATATATGATATTATTAATAGGACTTTCAAATAGAAAGCTAAATAGACTATAGAAGAAGCTACACTATTCTATGGATAAGGAGATGCACCATGAAAAAAGATATTCACCCAGAATATAAAGTAATTGAAGTAGCATGTATTACATGTTCAGCAAAACACCAAATCGGTACAACTGCTAAATCAATTTCAATTGATACTTGTTCAGAATGTCACCCATTCTACCAAGGAACAAACACTTCACTTAAATCAACTGGACGTGTTGAAAGATTCAACAGAATGTTCAATAACGCTAAAAAAGATTCAAAATAATTTAGTGAATGGTAATGCATATGCATTACTTTTTTTATGCCATTCTTTACTCCTATGGAAAAACTGGATAATAAAAAAACTGAGAGTTATCTCAGCTTTTTGTTACCTAATTATTTATTTTCTCTTTTTCTTCTTTTTCTTTTTACTAATCCGAGTGTTAATACTGCTAGTATTGCTGCTCCGGTTGCTGAAAGAAGAGATAAGAATCCTATTCTTTTGGCTCAATCATTTCCATTGTTGTTTGGGCTAACAGATTTGTTTGTTTTTAATTCTGTTGGTTTCCCAATCATTTTACCTTTAGCTTGACCTTTAGGATCTGAAGCGTGTGGTGTATTTGTATTCACTTTAAGTGAGATTGTTCCATCTGGGTTAGGAGTGGCTATAACATCTGTTATAGTTGTTCCGTTTTTGTGTTCAGGTAGTGGGACATTTGTTCATTTTTTAACAACTGCAAGTTTATCTTTAACAGTTTTTGCTTTGTTAATTTCATTTGCAATTTCTTTAACAGTATGTTTACCTTGATCACTTATTTTAATATTCTTAATTAAGTCTTCAATATCTTTAGTATTACCACTTTGAGCAAGATCAGCTTTCGCTTTTTCAATTATCTTAGCAATAATTGCATCTTTTTCTCCAAGGATAGCTAAATCAATTGATTTATTCTCAACAGTTGCGTCTGGTGTGTTTGTTTTAACTTGAACACTTATTGTTCCATCTTTACGCTTAGTTACAATAATATCAGTAATTTTTGTTGGTGTTTCAAGACCTTTGTTAATATCAATTCCTGTTTCATCAGCAATCTTCTTAATTTTTTCTTGAATTCCACCCGCAGCTTTGATATCAGCGATAACTTGGTCAACTGTTCTCTTACCTTGTTTAATTAATTCCGCTCTTCTAAAGTTTTTAGTAATTCTATCAATATTTCTTTTTTGAGTTTCGTTTGCAATATCTTTATTTGATTTAGCAATAATCTTAACTTCAATTTCAGTTTTAACTGTTGTTGTTCCAACTGTTGTTGTTGTTTTAATGATTACTGTTATATCTTTTTTAGTTGTTGGGTCTAATGCTAACTCAACTGAATCAATGTGTGAACCATTTCTTAAAGCATCAAGATGAATTCCTGTTTCTTTTTCGATAGTTAGCTTTAATTTCAGCAATAACATCTGATGATTTTCTATTACGTTGATCAATCAGTTTTGCTGATTTGAAGATTTTCTTCAAGAATGCTTTATTTTCATCAGCTTTTTCATTAGCAACTGTTTTGTCATCCTTACCGTGTGTTGTACCAGTTGTTGAACCAGTTGATTTAGATGCGCCTTTTGTTGAAGTTGAAACTTTAATATCAACTGTTCCGTCTGGTTTTGTAGTTACATCGATATCAGTGATGTCTGTACCTTTGTGACCCTTACTTAAATCAATACCTGTTGCTTTCTTAACAGCATCAACAAGATCTTTAGGTGTTCAACCAGGTTTTTTCTTAGCATCGGCAATCGCTTTTGCGATATCCGCAACTGATTTTGTACCTTGTTTTTTACCATCAATTTTTGTTTTGTTGATTATGTCAGAAATTTTCTGATTGTTATTTTTTTGTAAAATATCTGCTTTTTTAGTTGCGATAGCTGCATTTGATTCACCTTTAACGACAACTTTAACTGTTTGAGTTGGAATTGTTGCGTTTGGTGTATTTGTTTCGATAGTAACATCGATACCATCACCAGCAGCATTTACAGCAAGAGAAACTTTTGTAATAGTTGTTCCATTTGAAGTTACAGCAACAGCAACACCACCTGTTTCAGTTTTAATATTTGCAAGAATTCCCGCTGGGTTTTTACCTTTTAGAATATCTTTAATAACTTCTGCAATTGTTCTTGTGCCTTGGTGTTTTAAACTAGCATTTTTGAATGCTGCACTAATAGCTGCAGTGTTTTTAGGTTGATCAGTATTCGCTTTAACTGCTGCATCAGTGTTACCTTTTAGTTTACCTGTAACTGTTTTATCTTCAGGAGAAGCTCCTTTAGTATGTGTTTTAACAGTAACATCAATTGTTCCATCTGGGTTACCTTTAACATCGATACTTGTGATATCTGTAACAGGATTTTTACCGAATTGTCCAGTACCTAGATCGACACCAGTTGCTTTCTTAACGGCAGCAATTACTTTCTTGATATCAACTGTACCATCAGGTTTAGTTGCATCTTTGATAGCTTTCTTAATATCTTTAACGATGTCAGTGATTGTCTTACCACCTTGAGACCCTTTGATATCTACACCATCAATTTTTTTCTTGATGTCTGCAGCATGTGAATCTTTTGCTTTTGTAGCAGCGACCACTTTATCATTATTACCAATTAATTTACCTTTTACTTGACCTTTTGGAGGATTTGCACCCTTAGTATTTGTATCAACAGTGATGTCGATTGTTCCATCTGGTTTTGCAGTTACAGAAACACCTGTGATGTCTGTGCCTTTATGCACACCTAAATCGATACCTGTTGCGTCTTTAACAGCATTATTAATAGCTTTAGGATCAACTTTACCTGTATTAGGATCAGTTGCTTTCGCGATAGCATCTTTGATAGCTTTAGCTATTTCAGCAGCAGTTTTCTTACCTTGAGCTTTTTTGATATCAGCGTTATCAATTTTCTTCTTGATATCTGCTTCATTTTTATTCTTAGTTGCAGTAGCATCAGCTGTTGCATCTGTATTACCTTTTGCTTTACCTGTTGTATC
>NZ_PSZP01000033.1 GCF_004335995.1 Mycoplasma todarodis | reverse complement strand
TGAACGGTGTGAAACTACACATGTAAATCCAGCTTTATGAGCCATTTCAATTGTATCCATAGTTTCTGATACTGAACCAATTTGGTTTAGTTTAATAAGGATTGAGTTTGCTGAATCGTTTTTAATACCTTTTTTAAGAATTTCGGCATTTGTAACGAATAGATCATCACCCATAACTTGTAGTTTTGAACCATGTTTTTCAGTGAATTGTTTGAATCCCCATCTTCAATTGAGATGATTGGGTATTTCTTAACTAGTTTACCTAGGTAAGTAACCATTTCATCTGTTGTAAATGTAACTTTTGTTTTCTTAACTGCTGCAGAAGTAAATCCTTCTTTACCAGCATCGATAGCTGCTTTTAGTTTACCGAATGTGTAGATTCCTGTTTTTTCATCGTATAGTTCTGATGAAGCAGGGTCCATAGCGATAGCAATTGCACCTTTACCTTTTGTTGCAGGTTTGAATCCTGCTGTTTCGATAGCTTTAACTAGGAAGTCAAGAGCTTCTTCGTGTGATTTAAGGTTTGGAGCGAATCCACCTTCGTCACCAACTTGTGTTCCGTGTCCAGCTTCGTGTAATAGTTTAGCTAGTGTGTGGAATGTTTGGTTAGCCATTTGTAGAGCTTCTTTAAAAGTTTTAGCTCCAACAGGCATAATCATAAATTCTTGGAAATCAATTGTGTTTGTAGCGTGCTCTCCACCATTGATAACGTTTAACATTGGAACTGGAAGTTTTCTAGCGTTTGTTCCACCGATGTATTTGTATAGAGGTAAATCAAGTTCATCTGCTGCTGCTTTAAGAACTGCAAGTGATACTCCTAGGATAGCGTTAGCTCCTAATTTTGATTTATTTTTTGTTCCGTCTAATTTGATCATTGTCATATCGATTAGTCTTTGTTCTGTTACTTCGATACCGATTAGTTTTGGTGCGATTGTTTTGTTAACGTTGTTAACTGCAGTCATAACACCTTTTCCACCGAATCATGCTTTTTTAAGAGCTGCTGATGCACCTTTGGCTGCACCATCTCTTAGTTCTAGAGCTTCTAGAACACCTGTTGATGCTCCTGAAGGAACCATTGCTGATCCGTATCCTCCTAGTTCTGTTGTAACTTCAACTTGAACTGTTGGGTTTCCACGTGAATCAAGAACTTCTCTTGCGTGAATGTTTGAAATTGCTGACATAAAGTCTCCTTATTTAAATATATTTTGTTTTTTTATATATATAGTACTATGCATAAAAATATGCACTAAAATTATACTCCAAACTTGCTTTTTTTGGTAAAAAAATAGACCATCAGGTCCATTTTATCTTTTATTTAACTTCAATAAGTTTTGATTCTGTTGTAACAGCACCTTTGTTTAGAAGGATTGAAGTTTCACCTTTTGTTTCTGGTGTAACAACAATAACTGTATCTGTAGTTGGAGCGTTTTTAGCAACGAAATCTAAATCAACTTCTACTAATAGATCTCCTTGTTTAACTTTTTGTCCTTGTTTAACAGCTGGTGTAAATCCTTCACCTTTTAAGTTAACTGTATCAAGTCCAATGTGAACTAGAACTGAAACTCCGTTTTTATCAGTAATACCGTAAGCATGTCCTGTTGGGAATACTGTAGTAAGTGTTCCTGAAATTGGAGCGTAGAATTTTCCTTCTTCAGGTGTTACAACAACACCGTCTCCCATCATTTTTTCTGAAAATACACCGTCTTTAAGTGATTTAAGTGTTTTGGCTTTCCCTTTTACTGGTGAGTTAATCGCACCAGAATCTTTTGATTTTGCAAATCTTGAAAATAATCCCATGTTAATTCTCCTTATTTATATTTTAATTTATAGCAAACTTTTGCTACTAACATTATATAAGAAAAAGACTGAGTTTTCACTCAATCTCTCTTTACCGTAAAATTAATTATTTTTTAGTTGCAGTTGCTTTTTTAGCTGGAGCTTTTTTAGCAGCTGGTTTTTTAGTTGCAGTTGCTTTTTTAGCTGGAGCTTAGCAGCTGGTTTTTTAGTTGCAGTTGCTTTTTTAGCTGGAGCTTTTTTAGCAGCTGGTTTTTTAGTTGCAGTTGCTTTTTTAGCTTCTTCTACTTTAGGTGTTTCTTTTACTTCTTCTGCTTTAGGAGCTTCTTTTGCTTCTTCTGCAACTTTTGCAGTTGTAGTTTTAGGAAGCTTTTTAATAGCATTGTGAAGTTGTTCAGCTTGTGGTCCAAAGATAGCTTGAACGTGGTTTGCTGATGTTTTCATAATACCAACAGCACCAACAGCTTTTAAACCTGCTTCATCAACTTTTGATGCATCTTTAACATCAAATCTTAAACGTGTAGCACAGTTAGCTGTTCCTGTGATATTATCTCAACCACCGTAAGCTGCTACGATTCCTTCAGCAATAGGATCTGATTGTGATTCACCATTACCTTTGTTTTTGAAATCTGCTTTTGAGAATAATTTTGTATTATTACCTCTACCTGGTGTTTCTAAATTAAATTTCTTAATTGAGAAATAGAACACTAAGAAGTAAATTGGAATATATGCTGCACCAATTACAAAGGCTCATCAGAAGTGTGTACCTTTTGCTACTGGAAGCATACCATATATAACCATATCGATCATACCACCTGAGAATGTCATACCGATATGGGCACCAAATACGTTCATTAACATGAATGCGAATCCAGCCATAACGGCGTGGAACCCTCAGAATAATGCAGGAGCTAAGAATAAGAATGTAAATTCTAGAGGTTCTGTAACACCTGTTGTGAATGATGTAAGAGCAGCTGGAAGAATTGTTCCAAGTGCCATTTTTCTATTTTCCTTAGGCGCTGCCATAACCATTGCGGCTGCGGCGGCTGGTAAAGCAAGAATCATGAATGGGAATTTACCTTGCATGAATCTACCTAGGTTTAACCCTAGTTGATCTTTCATGAATACAAATACTGGTAAGTGATGTAAATCACCTTTTGTATTGATGAAGTCAATTGTGTTGAATTTTAGACCTGACATAGCGATTCATAGAGATGAGTCACCAGCTTTTGTTCCAACAGCTTTTGTTAAAGCATCTAATTGAGCTTGATCTGCGAATTTATTACCGGCAGCTGTTCAATCAGCTAGAGATTGTGTAAAGTCTCCACCAGCTTTTGATCATCATAGTGGTGCATAGAATACGTGGTGTAATCCGAATGGGATTAATGAACGTTCTATTAGACCGAATACGAATGAATCAAGTCCAACTGGAGCTTTACCTGAAACTTCACCGAATTTAGCAAGTCCATATCCAACTCATGGTCAGAAAATTAAGAATGCGAACACTAAAGGAATCATTAAAATGATTACTACTAATGGTACGAATCTTTTCCCTCCAAAGAATGAAATTATATTTGGAAGTTTAATAGTATGGAATTTGTTGTATGCTCATGCTGTTAAAGCACCAACTAGAATTCCTCCAAATACTGATGTTTGAAGTGATGAAACTCCAAGGTTTGACCCAATAAGTTTATCCATGGCACTAGCTGATCTACCAGCTCCACCAAATAATACTTTTCAACCATCGTGTATCATAACTTCTTTGGCGTTTTGTGCGCCCTTAACTGAAACTTTACCGTCAGCTAAGAATGTACCACTACCATGGTTTACTTCTGTAATAAATGGAGTTTGTAACATTGAGAATGTCATATACCCCACTATTGCAGCAAATACGGCAACACCAGCTTCTTCTGTGAATGCAACAGCGATTGCGGCTGCAAATAGAATAGGCATGGCTGAGAATACTGGATCTCCAAGTTTTTGGATAAATTGTCCAAACACTTCAAGACCATGATTTGTTCCTGCATGAGAAGCGATTGCGGCACCAACACCTAAGAATAGTCCTGCAATGGCCATCACTGATATCGGAAGCATGAATGCACCTGATACTTTAGATAGAAACTTCTTCATTCCACCTTTACCGTTATTTACTTTAACTTTCTTCTCTTTCTTTTGAGAAGAATTTTTAGTAAGTGAAAAAGTCATATTTTTCCTTTCATATTTTATATTTTTTGTATATTAAAATGTCATAATACCTTAATGACTTTAATATTATACCTATTGTTACTAGTGTATATACAAGTTTTTTTATACCTTTTGAATGTTCTTTGATAGTTTTGTGTTAAAAAAATGTCCGATGGACATTAATCTACTCAAAGCTTTAATGGAGTTCCAACCAAAAAGGCAAATCCAATAATTATGAAAACTACACAAAAGAATAATGGTGCAAACAATTTTGTTCTTTCTCATGGTGGTAAAAACATACCTGTATTCTCGTAATCAGATGGAGCTTTAGGATTCATCTTTTTATATTCTTCCATTTGTTTCTTCTTATATCTTTTAGCATTTTCTTTTGCTCTTGGATAAAAACATAAAATAGCTAATGCTAAAACAATAAATAATGCACCGAATACATAATCTGATGTTCCACTTCTAAAGAAATGATTTCCTTCAATCATTCCAGAATGCATTTCCATTTTCAAAGGTATTCTATTCATTATTTCTCCTTATTTAAGAATTCAATCTTTTCCTTTTTGGACTTCAAATTTAGAAAGACCTTCATATCCTCTTTGTCTTAATACCTCGTAAGACATCAACATAACTGTATTTGCTAAGTTAAGAGATCTTTCGTGTGGTGTCATTGGTATACGAACACACATATCCAATTTATTTCTCATTATTTCTTTAGGTATACCTGTAGATTCTCTACCAAACATCAAGAAGATATCTTCTTTGTGTTTTGAATAATCCGGAGAAGAGTGGTATTGTTGCCCATATCTAGTTACATAGTAAATAGTTTCCTGACCGTATTTCTTCTCGAACTCTTCATATGATTCATGAACCTCATGTTCAATATCAGATAAAAGTCTACCTGCTGCAGGTCTTTTTAAAAATTTTGGCTTTAATTCAAAAGCAATAGGCCTAATAATATGTAACTTAGCTCCTGTTGCAGAACAAGTTCTAATTATATTGCCGGTATTAGGTGAAATTTCTGGTTGGTATAAAACTATGTGTAACATTATTCGACCTTTCTTTCTTAATTTATAAAATTATTTCTTTCTTTGTTCTAATACGGAAAACATCTTTACGTACTAACTTTGCACTTACTTCAATTAGTTTTTCTTCAACAAATAATTGACAGATTGAAGCAATCGCAATTGTGTCTCATCCTAATTCCTCTTTATATCTATCTAAAATATAATCTTTATTTGGGAAATATTCTTTTCTTCTTGCTGTAGGTATAATGGCATGATTAACCATCGCCTTTGTAAGTGAGTCACTTACTTTTTCTTTACCAATTGTATTTATTAACTCATTTTTTAAGTAAGTTATTTGAACACAAACCAAACCTTTTTCATCATAATATTCTTTAACTTTAACACCCATTTCTTCTAATTTGAAATCTTCTAAAAAATTAGATTTTTGGATATATTCTTCTTGGATGAAATTGTAATGTTTTTTACTTTCTTCTTCATTCAATCATTCTACTTTTTCTTTTATTGAGTTAAATCTTTTTGAATTTGACTCTAGGAAATCTTGGATACCTGAAGCTAGAACAACATATCCTCTACCTTTTTGAGGTTGTAAAATACCAGCAGAAACAAATGTTGTTAAAGCTTGCCTAGCAATAATTCTCGAACAAGAAAACTTTTTAGCTAATTGATTTTCAGAAGGCAGGATAGAATCCGGTTGTCATTCTCCTGAAACAATTTTTAATAATATGTATTTTTGTATGTATTGTCTTATAGTCATAAATATATTTTAACAAATTAGTTGTTTATACATCCATTTAAATAATTAATATAACATTGAGAGCGTATGAAAACAAAGGACTATTGCCCTTTGTTTTTTGCTCAAATTGTTGCACCATATATACCCGCATCATTTTTTGTTGACGCAATTAATAATTTAGTTGATTTTTGAATGAATGGTAACTGCATTGTATTTAAATTTTCAGCAATAATATCTATTAATGGTTGACCAAGCGCTGAAGGCCCTCCACCGATGATTATTGCATCTGGATTTATTGCAGTTTGCATTATAGCCATATGACTTGATAATGGCATTAATGCTTCCTTCATCAATTTAATAACTTCTGGATCTTTTTCAGCTATTTTTGTAGACATTTCTTTTATTGTTGTTTTTTTGCCATAGTGTTCTGATAATAGTTTTTCAATACCAGTTGCTGAAGATAATGGTTCTACACAATTATCCAATCCACAACTACATTTGAATTTACTTTG
Source organism: Mycoplasma todarodis (assembly GCF_004335995.1). Classification (GTDB taxonomy): domain Bacteria; phylum Bacillota_I; class Bacilli_A; order Mycoplasmatales; family Metamycoplasmataceae; genus Mycoplasma_K; species Mycoplasma_K todarodis. The sequence continues at coordinate 2,938 of NZ_PSZP01000033.1, read as the reverse complement.
CATCATACCGGCGTGCCCAAATTCTCCAGCATAACCATTATTACCATACACTAGTTTGTTATTAATGATTAATCCACCACCAATACCTGTTCCAATTGTATAGAAAACAATTGATGAGTAATCCGTTCCAGCCCCTTTTCAATATTCACCCATTGCTGCAGCATTAGCATCATTCAATACATAAACTTCCTTACCAAATATTCTTTTGAATTCACCTTTTGCATCAAAATCTTTTAATTTTAAATTTCCTGAAAGTTTAACAACACCTGTTTCATGATTTATAAAACCAGGCATTGATAAACCTATTCTATCTACCTCAGAAAGATCAAGACCTTCAAGATTATCTTTTATATTCTGGAATATGTTTTCCACATCTGTTGGCACTATTCATCTCTTTGTTATTTCATCTTTTACCATCAGAGCAACTTTTGCAGTTGTTCCACCCAAATCTATTGCTAATATCTTCATTATTTCTCCCATTTCATTACATTTTAGTCTTGTATATACATTTTATACTTATTAATATTATATATCAATAAAAAAAACACCGTGTGGTGTTTTATTATTTTATTTTTCCAACTCTAAAAACTCATTAATTGTCATTGTATTTTGTTCTTTTGAACCATATGCTCTAACATTAATATTCTTATTAGCAACTTCATCATCTCCAATAACAAATTGGAATTTAACTTTTGAAGTTTGTGCATTACGCATTTTCTTACCAAGTCTTTCTTTTGAGTCATCAATATGAACTCTAATTCCCGCTTCTTCTAATTGTTTTTTAACTTCAAGAGCGTAATCTAAATGATGCTCAAGAGATACAGGGAGAATTGTTACTTGTTTAGGTGCAAGTCAGAATGGTAATACACCTTTTGTTTGTTCTAATAATGTAGCTATAAATCTTTCATATGTTGAAAGGAATCCACGGTGAATAAGAACTGGTCTAACTTTTTGTTCATTTTCATCTCAGTAGTGAGCGTCAAATTTTTCAGGAAGTAAGAAGTCTAATTGAAGTGTTGAAAGTGTTACCTCGTGTCCAAGTGCAGTTCTAATTTGGATATCGATTTTTGGACCATAGAATGCTGCTTCACCAGTCATTTCTTTGTACTCAATACCAAGATCTTCAAGAACTGTTCTTAAACCATCTTCAGCTTTATTTCACATATCTTCATCACCATGATATTTCTCAGTGTCTTCTTTGTCTCTTAGTGAAAGTGATACATAGTCGATTTCAATATTGAATTTTTCAAGTCCTTCTTGAATTAAGTTGTAGGCATTTTTAAATTCATCAATAATTTGATCTTCTCTACAGAATATGTGACCTTCTGTAAGTTCCATAGATCTAACTCTTTCAAGACCTGTTAAAGCACCTGATTTTTCATATCTATAAAGACGTGATTGTTCTGAGATACGCATTGGGAAATCTCTATATGAACGTCTTTGAGAATTAAGAATAATGAAGTGGTGAGGACAAGTCATAGGTCTCATAACTAATTCTTCCCCATCAACTGAAACTGGTTCATACATATCATCCTTGTAATGTGCTCAGTGTCCTGATTGGATATAAAGTTCTTTTGAACCGAATGCAGGAGTTTGCACTTCTGTGAATCCGTATCTTTTTTCTGTTTTTCTTACATAATCCTGAATTGTGTTTTTAAGAATTTGTCCATCTGGTAAGTAAATAGGGAAACCTTTTCCTGCTAATTCACTAAACATAAAGATGTTCATTTCTTTACCAATCTTACGGTGATCTCTTTCAGCTCTTTCAGCTCTAATTTTTAAATACTCATCAAGTTCTTCTTTTGATTCTCACGCTGTACCGTAAATCCTTGTTAATTGAATGTTATCTGAATTACCTCTTCAATAAGCACCAGCTAACGAAAGTAATTTGAAGTGTTTAACTTCTGATACTTTTTCAACATGTCCACCAGCACAAAGGTCTGTGAATAATGATTCTTGGTTTGAAGGGTTTATCATTCCATAGTAAGTAATTTCCTTACCTTGTGAAGTGAATTCTTCAATTAATTCTTGTTTATATGGTTGGTGTGTTAAATCAACTGCTTCTGTTTTCATAACTTTGTATCCACCAGCAAGCATTTTTTTCATTTGTTTTTCAATCTTTGCTAAATCTGAATCTTGAAGTGGTTGTTCAAATTCAAAGTCATAATAGAACCCTTCTTCAATTGCAGGTCCGAACCCTAATTTTGTATTTGGATATAATTTAAGAACCGCTGCAGCTAATAGGTGTGAAGCTGTGTGGTTTAGATTTTTATTTACTTTCATTGTTTTCTCCTTTTTTAAAAAAACTAAAAGAGTCCGCCCAAGGGGCTAACGTACCACCCTTGGAAGACTCTTATGTTTTGCTATTATATATTAATAAATAAGTAGTAACCCCATTACAATATCGTTCCCACTCTCACTATCAGGGACTCGCTTTGCGATAATACATAATGACATCTTGTCTTATTCATAACTATTATATATCAATAAATTGTTTTTTATTTAAATTTACATATCACAATTTAGTTAATAAAGGTTAATTGTTATAAAAAAGTATCATTGTGAAAATTAGTTAACAAAAGTTATATAATTTTATTACCTTCTAAAAAATAAAATAATAGAGGGATCATAATTAGGAGAAAAAAATATGAACATTACATTAAAAGAAGCAAGAGAAGCAGTTAATGCATCTCTTAAAAAAGCAGAAGAATTAAACGTTAAAATGAATATTTCTGTTGTTGATTTTGGAGCAAACTTAGTAGCATTCGCAAGAATGGACGGAGCTTGATTAGGATCAAAAGACATTTCAATGAAAAAAGCTAAAACAGCTAAATTCTTTGATATGAATACAGGAGAAATTGGAAAATTATCACAACCAGGTGGTTCACTATACAATATTGAACACTCTAACAATGGTTTAATAACATTCCCAGGTGGT
>NZ_PSZP01000032.1 GCF_004335995.1 Mycoplasma todarodis | reverse complement strand
ATGACAAACAGGTATTCAAGGAATTATCCCTGACTACACTTACCTAAAAGCCAATAATCACAAAATTAAAGCAATATTCATCACTCATGGTCACGAAGACCATATTGGTGCTATTCCTTATCTATTACAAGAACTGCATATTCCTAAAATCTACGCACCTAAAATAGGTTGCGAATACATTAAAGCTAAATTAGCTGAAAGAAAAATTAAACACAACACAGAATTTATAGAAATTGAAAAAGATATGGTAGTTGAATACGACCAAATCTCAGTAGATTTCTGAACTGTGCAACACTCAATTCCAGATGCATTTGGAATTAGAGTTACAACACCAAATGGTTCTGTTGCTGATACAGGAGATTTCCGTATCGACTACACACCAATTGGTGCTCACACAGACTTTGACAAATTAGAAAGAATCGGTAAGGAAGATTTAACTATCTTATTCTCAGACTCAACAAATGCTATGAGACCTGACCACTCACCAACAGAACAAGGGATTCTTCAAGATATCGAAAAAATGATTAAAGAAGGTAAGAAAAGAGTATTCTTTACAACCTTTGCATCAAACATTGAAAGAGTCGTAGCCGTTATTGAAATGGCTGAAAGACTTGGTAAGAAAGTTTGTCCATTCGGACGTTCAATGGTAAATGGAATTAAAATCGCTTCAAGAGTCGGTTATATTAAAGTTAATCCAAATACAATAATCGATAAAAAGCAAATTGCTAAATATGATCCAAATGAAATTTTCATTCTTACAACAGGATCACAAGGTGAAGAAATGGCTGCTCTTTCAAGAATGGCTAGAGGACAACACCATCAAGTAACAATTGAAAAAGATGATTTAATCATCTTCTCATCATCTGCTATCCCAGGTAACAGAATGAAAATTGAATTACTTATCAACCAATTAACTAAACTAGGTGCCATTATTAAAGAAAATGGTATTGACGGAAGATTACATACTTCAGGTCATGCTTATAAAGATGAACACCGTACAGTATTTAGAAAATCAACTCCTTCATACTTCATACCTTTCCATGGAGAGTACAGAATGTCAGTTGCTCATGCTCAAACAGCTATTGAATCAGGAGTTCCTGAAGAAAACGTATTCATCATTGATAACGGACAAGTTGTTGAAATGGTAGATAGAAAAGTTAGAATTTCTGGTGAATTCATCGATCCAGGTCCTATCTATATTGATGGTATAACAGCTTCAAAAAGTACAAATAAAGTTATAGCAGAAAGAGAAAAACTTGCTGATTCTGGATTTGTAAATGTTGTTGTTGCTATTAATAAGAAGAAAAACGTTATTGTAGGTAGACCAAGACTTATTTCTCGTGGAACTCTATTTGTTAAATCTTCACAAGAATTAATGAAAGAAGCGCAAAGATTAGTTCACGGTTCAACTTTATACACAATCAAAAATAAAAAGGATTGAACAGTTAATGATGTTAAGGCAATAATCAAAGAAAGATTAGAACCTCTATTCTACAAAGTTAAACGTAGAAGACCAATCATTATTCCTGTTGTTATGTTTGTTGAAGATAAACCTAAAAAAGCAAATGATTCTAAAAAGAAACCAGTTGCTAAAAAACAAAACAATAATAAAAAACCAGTTGCTAAAAAAGCACCAGTTAAAAAACAAAATGGAAATAAAAACCCAAATCAAAAGAAACCTAATTTAAATAAAAAACCAGTTTCTAAGAAACCAACTACTCAAAATAAACCAGTAGTTAATAAACAAAAATAAGCTTTATAGCTTATTTTTTTAATTCTAATTGTTTAGCTACTTCCGCAGCTGATTTACCAACAACTAAAGAAACTGATGTTGAAGTAAACATTGTTCCAGATACACCTTTAAGATTTTCAAGACCTTCTTTATTAACGTCTTTTCTATCTTTGAACATAATTTTAACTCTTTGATGTGTGTTTGTGATTTCAGTTATATTATCTGAACCGATAAAATCAATAATAGAGTTTATATTGACTTTAACTTTTGTATCTACAGTTAATTCTTTATTAGCTGATTGTTTCTTATTAATTCATATTCAAATCAACCCTAATGTCACTATTGTAAGTAAAACTATTTTAATTTTGTCTGATGTTGTCATTTTAACCCCTTATATATTTTGTCTTATTATAACATGTGTTAAAATTATACTATATTTAAAAAAAGGAGCATAAAATGAAAAAGAGAATAGTAAGTGGTATCACAGCAACTGGTACATTAACAATAGGTAATTATTTAGGAGCAATTAAAAACTTTGTAAAATTACAAGATGAATTTGAAATGTTTATATTTGTTGCTGATTTACATGCATTAACAACGCCAATCGATCCTAAAGAACTGAGAAAAAATAAGAAAGATATCATGGCACTATATGTTGCTTGTGGACTTGATCCTGAAAAAACAGTTTTATTTAATCAATCAGATGTTCTTGAACATGGACACATGTCATGATTAATGACAACTCAAACTACAATTGGTGAACTTAATAGAATGACTCAGTTTAAAGATAAGTCTTCAAAAGTTAAGAATTCAAACGGGACAGAAATGATACCAACTGGTCTTCTAATTTACCCAACACTTATGGCGGGAGATATACTTCTATACAACCCTGATACAGTTCCAGTTGGTGCCGATCAAAGACAACACTTGGAATTAACAAGAAACATTGCTTCAAGAATTAATAATAAATATGGTGAAATGTTCAAATTACCTGAACCATACTTTGCAAAAGAAGGTGCTAAAATCATGTCATTAACAGACCCTTCTTCTAAAATGTCAAAATCTTCTCCACAACCAAAATCACACATCCTTTTACTTGACGATCCTGCTGTAGCAGCTAACAAAATTAAGAAAGCGGTTACTGATTCAGAAAATAAAGTTTATGCTTCTCCAGACAAACCTGGTGTGACTAACCTATTAACTATTTATGCAGGACTTAAAGATATTTCCATAAGTGAAGCTGAAACTCACTTTAAAGAAGCTAATTATGGTGAATTCAAACAAGAAGTATCTGAAGTAGTTAAAGACTTCTTAATTAATATTCAATCTAAATTTACAGAAGCAAGATCTCGTGTTGATGAGATTGCTAACGCTGGTGCTGAAAAAGCTAGCTACGTTGCACGTAGAAATGTAAGAAAACTAGAAAGAAAACTAGGGTTAAAATAAAAATCGCATAAGCGATTTTTTTATTCAACTGATTTATGATTAAAGTTTCCAATTATTCCAGAAACAACAGTTGTAGAAATTCAGACATTCGGATCAATCTCTTTAAGTTTTTTAAGTATTGGTTTTAATTCCAAGAACAACATAACTGTTCTTATTGTTTTAACCTCTTTACCAGTGTAACCCGATTTCATAGTTGAAACATTATATCCATGAACATAACCCGTATATTTAAAGTATCTAACTATTTGTTCTACTTTATTTGAAGATATAACAACTTCAACCTTTTTATATCTTGGATATATTTTGGAAAGTATAGCTGATGATATAAATATATACCCCAGTGTCCCTCAAGTAATTGGACCAAATAGCATTTGTGTTGGATCATCACCAATTGGAACATTACCCATAATAGTTTGTATAACGATCATTGTTAATGCAATTGAAAGCGACACGATAGTCGCAACAACACCAGGAGATTTCTGTTTTCTCGTTGAGATGTAGTAAGTAATAATATCAGCTCCACCAGATGAACCACCAGTTTTTCATGCTAATGCAGTACCAGTACCTGTTATAACGGCACCGACACATGGTTGAATGATAATAGCTCAGTTTTCAGTTACAAGGCCAATGGTAGTCTCTTTACCGCCTTGCGCTGTTTTATATAACCCTATATGGAATGGGTCAGCATCCTTTATTCCAGGCATAATTTCCATTGATTGCCCTCATGTTAGTTGGAATAGTAATCAAACGAATGTTAAAATAATGAATTTCTTTCTTACTAAGAAGAAGAATACTATTAAAAATGGGATATTGAATAGGAAGTATAAGATTGAGAAATACTTTTGATCTAGGTCAGTGATGTATGTAAGAAATTGAGGGAATGCCCCAAGTCCTGACGAGAATGTTTTAGCTGACGAAACAAATAACTTTACTCCTAAAGAAAACAAGAATGATGAGACTATGAGGATTGTTATTATCCAAGCTCATTTACGAATTAAATTTTTATCCATAATTTATTTATAACAAAAAAAAGACATAAATATGCCTTTTTATTTTTCGCTAATTTCGTACTGAGTTATAAACCCTCTTTTATTCGAAATAACTTTTATTCTAATTTTCTTTCTGTGGATATAAATTAACCCTTCTTTAATATGTCTATTTATACGCTTTTTAACCCATTGTTGAAGTGTTATACCTTCTTCAATATCATCAAATTTGTATCCTGTGATTTCAGCAATCTTAGACATTTCATCAGTACCATCAGCAGTTCATTTGTGTAGACCTAATTGCCTCACTGAATCTGTAACATCATGTTCATCATAGATTTCACCAAAAAGTTCTTCAATGATATCTTCTAATGTAATGATACCTACAACTTTTGAAGATTTATTTGTTTCAGTAACAAATGCAATATGTGTTTTTTTCAAACGCATGATTTCCAATACATTTGTAAGAATCATATTTTTAGAAACAAATGGGACTTCAGCAACCATTTCTTCAGGATTCCCCTCAGACATAAACATAATATCTTTTAAGTGAACTGTACCAATTCATTTTTTATTCTTTATAAAAGGTAATCTAGAATAACCTGTGTAGTCAAAAACGTTTTTAGCTTCTTCAAGTGTTGTTTTTTCAGTGATAGAAACTATTTGTTTTCTTTTTGTACACACTGATCCAGCTCTAGTGGAATCTAAATCAAGAGCATTCGATGCAAGAGTTGCTTCTCTTTTTTCGATAACTCCCTCTTTTCTACCTGTATCTAAAACTTGCTTAAGTTCGTTTTCAGTGTTAGTAACTCCACCACCAATATTGATTTTACTTATTGGGTATGTAAATGGAAAGAATAAGTAATTCAATACTTCCATTAGAAAAACTATTCTTTTTAAATATCCAAAAGCATATTTTCTAGCTAATACTTTTGGAAGTATTTCACCAAAAACAACAATGATAGGAGTCATTACAAGAATTGAAACTAATGTTGCAACTTCTGTCGAATTTAATAATGAACCTAAAATATATGAGATTAATACTGATGCACCAATATTAACAAGGTTATTCCCTATTAATATTGTTGATAGCGTTCACCCAAATGTTTTTAAGTGTTTTTTTAATAATTTACCAGTTTTGGTTTTTTTCTTTACCTCTAATGAGATTTTTGCTGGATTGACTGAAGAGTAAGCAGTTTCCGCAGCTGAAAACATTGATGATAGAAGTATCAATATAATCAATAAAGAAATTAAACCGATTATCAAGGGTTTACTCATTAATTTTCTCCTTTAGTTTTATTCGTAAATAATCCTATTGAAGGATCGAATGCTAAATCAATATCACCAATTGCACCATTCCTATGTTTAGCAATGATAACTTTTGTTGTTTGATGTCTTAAATCTTCTTCTGAAGTTTCTTCAGCTTTTTTATAATAAGCCTCTCTATATAAGAACATGATAAGGTCAGCATCTTGTTCGATAGCACCTGACTCTCTAATATCTGACATCATAGGACGTTTATCTTCACGTTGTTCAACACGACGTGATAGTTGTGATAAGGCAATCAACGGAACATTAAGTTCACGCGCTAATTGTTTTAGACCACGAGAAATAGCAGAAACTTCTGCTTGTCTGTTATCTCCCGAAGAACCTTTTGGTCCTGCAATAAGTTGCATATAGTCAATAACAATCATATCAATTGGATGATTTTTGTGATGCTTCTTAGCTTTTCACATTAATTCCGCTAATGTAAGTCCTGGAGTATCATCGATAAATAATTTCATGTTCGCAATTTTTTCTTCGGCTAAGTTTAATTTTTCTCAGTCTAATTTAGTCATTGCATTTTTCTTGAATTTATATCCATCAACATAAGATACTGATGATAGAACACGAGCCATCAAGTGTTCCTTAGGCATCTCTAATGAGAAAAACGCAACACTATGATCTTTGGCAGCTGTTGCCGCTATATTAAGCGCGAAAGCTGTCTTACCCATTGAAGGTCTGGCAGCTAATATAACAAGGTCACCCTTTTGGAAACCTGATGTCATTCCATCAAAATCAGTTCAGTTTGTAGGGATACCAGCAAGATCAGTTGAAGATTGACGCATTTCAATATTCTTAATAGTTTTCTTAATAATTGTTGCAGCATCTTCAAACTCACCCATTGCTGTATCTCTTGTTGAAGCAAGGATATCTGTTTCAACTTTTTCAATTAATTCATTAGCATCCACATCTTCTTTTTCAAGGTCTTTACCAAGTTGAGAAACAACAGCCTTAACTTTACGTAGGTGTGCTTTCTCAGAAATAACTTTTATAAATTTTGTAAGGTTTGATTCCAAAGCAGCTTGACCAATTAAGGTTCCTAAATATGCTTCTGCACCAATTTCTACAAATTGTCCTTTTTCTTTTAATCTATTAATAATTGCAGCAATTTCAATTGCAATATCTGATGCTGCTAATTCTTCAAGTGTTTCGAATATAATTCTATGTCTTTTATCATAGAACTCTTCCGCATTTATATATCCAACTGTATTCCCAATTAAATGGTGATTAGAAAGAAGCAGACCTAGGACTGCTTTTTCTATTTCTATAGCACTATGCTCTTTAGCCATTGTTGACCACCTTAACATTAATTATTGCTTCTACTTCTTTATGAAGTTGAGCTTTAATTTTTGTTATTCCAATTGATGCAATATGGATATGTGGTAACGCATATTTTGAAATGGTAATACCTTTTTCTCTTAGTTGTTTAGTCACTTGTTTATTAGTGATTGAACCATGAACTTTATTGTTAATTGATTTAAGTCCAAATTCAAGGGTTACACTTTCGATTTTAGTTTTCATTTCTTTTGCGCTAGCTAAATCCTCAGCTTCTTGCTCTTTAATTTTTTCTAGTTTTTTATCTAGTAGTCTTTTTGTTGAATTGTTTATAGGTAAAGCATACCCTTGTTTTATCAAGAAGTTTTTTGCATATCCGTCAGCAACGTCGACAACGTCGTTAACTTTACCATTTTTACAATCTTTAATTATTATTACTTTCATTTTTCACACTCACAATCGCCTGTATTAGGTTATCTGCAAAGATTGATAATGACTCTTC
>NZ_PSZP01000031.1 GCF_004335995.1 Mycoplasma todarodis | reverse complement strand
TCTGGACCGCCATATGGCTTTGTAGCTCAGTCGGTAGAGCAACGGATTGAAGCTCCGTGTGTCGCTGGTTCGATTCCTGCCGAAGCCACCATATCATCCCAAACAGGATGTTTTTTTACGCAAAAATTCATATAAAAAAAGGCTTATGCCTTTTCAATATCTTCTATTTGGGAATCCTCTTTTGCGGATTCTTTTTGTCTCTTATTAGAAATGATTTGAAGTATAACAATAACCAATAGAATTAATGCATCCATAACATGTAAAAATATTTGGAAACTTGTTGTAAAGGTTATAAAAATATTTGGAACGAAGAATAATTGTAGAGAAATAGCTAACATAAATACAATTGAGATAACTTTTAAAGATATTATAAGTAAGTCATTTTTCTCTTTTGCTTTAATCATAAAACCAATGCTTAGAACTCATATAACAAGTACAAGGGGTATTATCATTAAATATCTTAAGTTGGCCATTGTAAGGGATGTAGCATATACAATTCCAGTATTATATAGAACTAAGAATATGAAAGAATATACGATTGAAATTCCTAAATTTAAAAATGTTATTCTAGACATGATATACCTCCTTAGAAAGTGCGCTTAAAATATCTTTTATTTTTGCTCTTGGAATTACTTTGTAACTTCCATCTTTTTCAAGAACAGGGTTAAGAGATTCTTTTGGCTCTAAATGTTCTCAACTCTCTTTATCACTTCAAGAAGAATTGTAGTTTTTGTTTTTACCGTATTTAACTTGATATAAGTCTCCATCATCACTAAATGCTCAGTGAGCTGAGTTTGGTGCAAACATATTATTAGTTTTAATAAAGTCTGGATTTTTATTTTCTATGAAGTCTTTCATAATTGCATTTATTTGAGGACTGTAAACGACTCTATTACTTATATTTGCAGCTTGTTGTTGTTGGAAAGGGTATTTCATTACTAACAGTGATTCACCTTCAACTGCATAGTTGTCTAATCCTGTTTTATTTTTAACTGGATATCTATGATCTTTATGATCACCATACATTATGATCATTGTATTATCGTATGCTGTAATTCCAGTTTTTGGATCTTTAATTTTCTTTAAAGCTTTTGTTAAGTTTATTAAGTTACTTCTTACAAGTTTTCATTGATCAGTTCTAACTTCCGCACCAGTTGTAAAGCTTCCATCCGCTTTATTCATCATTGGTGGATGAGTAATTAAGTCAGTGATAAATATTCTTGCTGGTTGTCCATCTTTTGATGCATGCATATTTCTATTTAATCATCTGTATGAAGCAGCATCGGGAGAATATTTACTAATACCGAATCCAAGAGAGTCTCTTGCACCAGATCAGTTTGTAACGTTTCATTTAGGTTGACGTCTCATAATTTCTCTTGATGAACCTGAGGTATTAACTGTGTAACCTTCTTTATTTGTAATATTGATTGGATTTATTATATTTGTGTTATTTTCATAAATACCATTTGGATCTGTTTCTTGTGTCATGTGTCTCATGAATGTTTCCATGAATGTTTTTCTTTGAACTAATGAAACATAATCTTTTTCTTCTGGGTTATCTTGTTGAATTTTATAAATGTTATATTTTTCAAAATCACCTCATATTGAAGGGATTGTAGAATAAGTACTCCCACTTACTGTCATATATTTATTATATATTGTGAAATCCTTTAAATCTTGTGATTGTGACATTGGATATACATGAGCTCTTCTGAATAAACCATCAGAGAATATTTCAATTATGTTGGGGTTCTTTCTATCGAGCGACATTGCTATTGAATGGCCTTCAACAGGAGCTACAACTTTTTTAGAATAAAATGTTGTAGTCAAAGGTATGAAGAACATTAATACTAGTGATCCTAATAAGAAATGTACACCATGCTTAAATTTGACACCTTTTTGTTTTTTGCTTCTGAAATGATCGGTAATTTCTTTTACGGCTCAACCAATCAAATGCAGTCCAACACCACCAAGTAGAAGGGTAAGTACCCCAAATCCCATTCCAATTCTATTTTTAGAAACGTAATGAACTGTTAATGTGGCTGTAGTTGTTCAAACAATTAAACCAACAATAAATGGGAATAAAATTACTCAATCAGTTATTTTTTTATTCAATATTGCTTCTAATTCTTGTGGCGTTATACCATTGAAACCTGTTGCGCGTAATTGCTTCAATGTTATTACAATAAGAAATCCTGCGGGTATTAATGTTAACAATGAAAAGAAAGAAATTATTGCATAAGGGAAGCGTTTGTTATCTAAGATTTTTTTCATTTAGTATCTCCTTTTTTCTTACAGAATTATACATTTATATTTATGAATTACAAGCGAATCGAATTTTGAAGTCTAAAATATTCTTTTGCTTATACGAGGAAAGCAACGCAATGACAACTAAAGTGTTATGTTATGTTTTTTATATATAAAATATTTTTTTGATATAAAACCATATAATTCATTAGAAAGAGGTTTAACATGAAAATTATAAATACAAAAAATGCACCTGCTGCTGTAGGTCCATATTCACAAGCAATACAAGTCGATAAAACACTTTACATTTCAGGACAATTACCATTCGATCCAAAAACAATGAAATGTGTTGAAGGAACAATTAAAGATCAAGCCTTGATGTCTTTAACAAATATTAAGAATATTGTTGAAGCTGCGGGTGGAAATATCAATAATATTGTTAAAGTATCAGTTTTAATAACAAATATTGATGAGTTTGGAAAAGTTAATGAAGTTTACGGAGAATTCTTTGGGGAACATAAACCTGCAAGGGTTTGTTATGAAGTTTCAAAATTACCAAAAGGTGTAGATATTGAAATTGAAGCGATTGCTTACATAGGTTAATATGGAATTACAAAATATTAAAAAAACAAGAATGGATAACCATAAATGCAGAAGATATAGTCCCATCAAGGATAAAGAATGTCTTGCATTAACTTTAGCTGACACTGATTTTGCATTTCCGAGTGTCGTAAAAAGTAATATCGATAAAATGCTCGACAAGGGAGATCTTTCATATACATTTTTAGAAAAAGATTTCAAGGAATCAATTTCTCAATGATATTCAAAGAGATTTAACATTGATATAAGTAATGAAAATATTTGTGTTGGTAATGGTGTAATTTACTGAATACAAGTTGCAATACATTCCTACACAAAAGAGGGTGATGGTATCATTATTCAACCACCTGTTTACAATCCATTTATTGATGTTATAAAAGAATGTAATAGGAAGGTTGTAAAATCACCATTAGTCTTTAAAAACAATGTATTTACCATTGATTTCAAGGACTTGGAAGAAAAATTCAAAGTGAATTCTGTATTTCTTTTTTGTAATCCCCATAACCCCACAGGTAATGTTTGAAAAGAAGAAGATATTTTAAAGATTTTAGAATTAGCTAAAAAGTATGATGTGTTAATTATCGCTGATGAAATATGACAGGATTTAATTTTTGAGGAAGGGTTTAATCCAATCGTTAAGTATAAAAACATTTGAAGGAAAATAATTTCTATCTCTTCTCCTGCAAAAACTTTCAATATGGGCGGGATGCAATTCGGGCACATCATAATTCCTAATAAAGAAATTCATGGAGAGATTAACGACCAATCAATTAGTCATTTCCATTATTCTTCAAGTAACGCAATTACACAAAATATCGTGCAAACAGTTTATACAAACGAATTAAGTGAAAAGTGATTAGATGAAAAATTCAAACCAAAATTACAGTTACAAAGAAATAGATTGATGTATTTCTTAAGAGAGAATGATATTGAGCATTCAGCTTCAAACTCAACATTCTTAATTTGGGCAAAAATAGGTTCTGGAGAGTTCATTGAAAAAGAAGCTCTCGATAAATTACTAAGAAAGAATAACCTACACATAACATTGGGTGATCAATATGGAGAAGCATATCGTGGATGGGCTAGAATTAATATTGGTATTTCTGATGAAGATATGGCAAAACTAATTCGTAGACTAGAAAGAGTATTGGATACAATTGAAAGTTCAAAAAATAACGCTGCATAATGGCGTTTTTTAATATTTATTTTTATATAAATATAAGTATTTACTTGTTTATTTCTACTTTTTTAATATAATTAACACACTATGGAAAAATCAATGTACGAATCACTATTATCAATAAAAACAAAAGCAGAAGAGCTAACAGCTCAATTAAACACACCAGAAGTAGCGGGAGATATAAAAAAATATACAAAGGTGACAAGAGAATTTAAAACAATAGAGGATGTTTACAATGCATTTAATGTCTTTCTAGAACTTGAAGCAACAGTAAAAGACTCAAAAGAAATGTTAGGTATGGAAACAGATCCTGAAATGATTGAGTTCGCAAAAGCTGAAATTAAAGAAGCGGAAGCAAAAATGCCAGCACTAGCAGACGAATTAAAAATCTTATTATTACCTAAAGATGAAAACGATGACAAAAACGTTATTGTTGAAATCCGTGGAGCTGCTGGTGGAGATGAAGCAAATATTTTTGCTGGAGATTTATTTAGAATGTATTCAAAATGAGCAGATGCAAACTCAATGAAATGAAAAGTTCTTGATTCAAATGCAGCTGATGCTGGAGGATTCTCTCAAATCACATTCCAAGTGAATGGTGAAAAAGCATATTCAAAACTTAAATATGAATCTGGTGTTCACCGTGTTCAACGTATACCAACTACTGAAACACAAGGTAGAGTTCATACTTCAACAGTTACTGTAATGGTTATGCCAGAAGCTGATGCTTCAGTCCCTATTGAAATCAAAACAGGAGATATTAAGATTGATACTTATCGTTCTTCAGGTGCTGGTGGTCAATCAGTTAACACAACTGACTCAGCCGTACGTATTACACACTTAGCAACTAATATTGTTGTTACATGTCAAGATGGACGTTCTCAAATTGAAAATAAAGAATTAGCTATGCAAGTTCTAAAAACAAAACTATTTGATAAACAAGTTAAAGAAAAACAAGAAGCAGAAGGTCAATTCCGTAAACTTGCAGGTTCAGGAGCAAGATCTGAAAAAATCAGAACTTACAACTATCCACAAAATAGAGTTACTGACCACCGTGTTGGATTCAACTCTTCATCACTAAATAAAATCATCGAAGGTGATTTAAACCCAGTTATCGAAGCATTACTTGCTGAAGAACAAGCTGAAAAAATCAAAGAGGCGGGAATTTAATCTCGTTTTTTTATATGGATTTAAAAAGGAGGTAACATGAAACAACACATCAATGGATTGGTTGCAGTTTCAATTTGCATAATTTTAGTGTCTATATTAATATTTAAAAAAGATAAACTCCGTAAAGTCTTGGAGAAGAAAACATTTTGAATTATTTTCAATACTGTTTGAATAGCTTATTTCGTTGGGGCAAGATATATTCCTTATATTGTCCAATCATCTCGAGGGTTTGAAGGAAGTATTGCCAAAAGTATGCTTTTTCAAAATATTTTTATGACTAATGTTTGTCCCATGGTGACTATGACTATTGCTATTGGTTCTTACTTTAAAAGATTTAGAAATAATTTTGGTCCTAGTATTGGAATAATTGCATTGTTTGGCGGTGTAATGAATATGATAGCTATAATAATGAATTCAAATACAGAAAATTTATTTTCTTTCTTGTTTTTCAAAACTACTGTATCGTACATAAATCCAGCGGAAACTCTTGATAATTATTTATGATTTATGACTCACCTGATTTTAATAGTTCAAGGTATATTATTGTTAATTATGTGTAAAAAAATTACGTGAAAGAATGTCATTCTTTTATATATCTGAAGTTTTTCATTCATGATTTATATTGCTATCATCATGGCAAGCACAGGTATAAGAAATGATGTGGCAGGACTATGGATAAATGATTGAATTCAAGTTGGTAACTATAAAGGTGTCTTTTACCAAATCGGTTCCATAATATGACCAGCGCAAACTCATGGGGCAACATCGGTTGCTAAAACCATAAGTGGAATTATATTACTTTACTCTTTCGGTGTTGTGTTTATAGTTCTTTCTTGGTATTTTATTAACTTTGAAAATAAGCATTATAAATGACAAAAATTCTTTGGAAAATTTAAAAAGAATAACAAAAAAGCAGTTTCAACTAATGGAGAAACTGACAAAAACAAAGAATAGAGTTTTACAATACATGCTTGAATGCATGTTTTTTTATATAGAATATTAATATAAAGGAGAGTGTATTTTGTATAAATTAATTGCTTTTGATATTGATGGAACAATACTTCCGCATGGAGATATTGAATTGGCGCCTGAAATATTAAAGATGTTTGAAGAACTTAAAAAGGCGGGTTACATAACTGCATTTGTTACAGGTAGAGAATTTATTACTATAAATAAAATGATTAATACTCCAAACGTTGATTATTTCTTAGGAGCGAATGGAACATTTATTTATGACATGAAAAAGAAAGAAACTCTTTGAGAACAAGTTGTGCCATTCTCTGAATATAAAGTTCTTAAAAAGTATTGTGAAGACAACAATATTAACTTGAGTGTAATCACTCAAAACTCAGTTTTCTTTAGGGATAAAGGAAGTTATCAAGGTAATTGATTCTGAGATCAATTTTATAATTTAATTAAACCTCTTGTGGATGAAGATGTAGAAAAAGAAGATATCCACCAAATTACAGTTAGAACAGCTGATGTTGAAGAACAACAAAAAGTTCTTGACTTTGTTAAGACATTAACTCAAATTGAAGTAAATACTACATGACCACAAGGTATGTTTGTTGGGCCCATGGGAGTGAATAAAGCAACAGGACTTAAAAGATTAGGGAAAATGATTAATGTTGATATGTCGGAAATTGTGGCTTTCGGTGATGGTAATAATGATAAAGAAATGCTTGCTGAAGTTGGTTATGGTGTAGCTATGGAAATAGCTAATGATGAGTTAAAAGCTATTGCTAAAGATACATGTGGTAAAGCAGCTGACTTTGCAACAATAACCAAGTTAAAAGAAATGAAAATTTTATAAAAAAAAGAACCTTATTAAAGGTTTCTTTTTTTAATTCTTATTTATATTGAATTGAAGAATATGCTTCTTCGTTAAATGCTTTAACAAATTCAACGATTAAGTCGATACCAGCTTTAATATCTGTTAAGTGACAAACACCGTGTGGTGAGTGTAGGTAACGTTGAGGGATTGAAAGAGTAATTGTTGCAACTCCACCTTCACCATATTGTAATTCAGCAGCATCTGTTCCTCCACCTTGAGCAACAAATTTATAACAAGGGATATTGTGTTTTTTAGAAAGGTCGTAGATGAATTTAACTAATTTAGGATCCATCATTGTTCCACCATCTTTAACACGGATAGCAATTCCTTTTCCAAGTTCTTGAATACCTGCAATAGCTCCATATGTATCGTGTGATGCACATGTATCAATAGCAATAGCAACATCTGGTTTAATTTTTGAAACTGATGTTTTAGCACCACGTGTTCCAACTTCTTCTTGAACTGTTCCAACTACACAACTTGATCAATAATTGTAACTCCAGCACGGTTATCCATAGCTTTACCAACTACGAAGTCTTTACCCATTCTAAAGTTGTTAGCTTCCATGTAAACTCTATCTCCAGGTTCAATTCCTGCTTCTTCTACTTCTTTTTTAGAAGTGAAACCACAGTCAACAAACATTTCTTTTAGTTTCATTGTTTTTTCAACTTTTGGTCTTTCAAGGATGTGAATTGAAGTGTGTCCAAATAC
Source organism: Mycoplasma todarodis (assembly GCF_004335995.1). Lineage (GTDB taxonomy): Bacteria > Bacillota_I > Bacilli_A > Mycoplasmatales > Metamycoplasmataceae > Mycoplasma_K > Mycoplasma_K todarodis. The sequence goes on along the minus strand of NZ_PSZP01000031.1, from coordinate 6,517 downwards.
TCCTCTAAATACTTTACCTTCTGAGTTGATAAGTCTTGCTGATTGACCAACTACTGTATGTGATCAAACACCACCAACCATTGATAATCTAATTTGACCATTTTTTTGGATGTCTTGTACTAAGTACCCAACTTCATCCATGTGTGCAGCAACCATGATTTTAGGACCATTTGCATTTCCTTTTTTATTCATGATTAATGAACCCATTCCGTCTCTTGAATATTCAAATCCAGCTTCTTTAGTGTTTTCTTTTAAAGCTGCTGCTACTTGATCTTCATATCTAGACATACCTTCAATTGAAAGGTAAGATTCTAGTAATTCTCATAATTCTTTATCGTTCTTTTTAACGCTCATTTTATTCTCCTTAAGTAGTTTGTTAATTTAACTTCCTTAATTATAAAACTTTTTCATAAAAACTAATTTATTTTTGAAGGTAAGCATGATAAATAAAACTAACAAAATTCTTTAATAACTAACTTAGTAAAAAATAATGAGTAATGTATATAATAAATATATGAAAATATTAGGAATAGAAACATCTCACGATGATACATCAATTGCAGTTATTGAAAATGGCAATATTAAAGCAATGGTAACTTACTCACAAATCGAAGAACACGCAAAATTCGGTGGAGTTGTTCCGGAAATCGCATCTAGAGAACATGCAATGAACGTTGCTACGGTTCTCGAGGAAGTTAGGAAACAAGTTACTATTGAAGATATTGATATGGTTGCATACACAAAAGAACCAGGACTAATTGGAGCTTTACACATGGGTTCATTATTGGCACATGGTATCGCTTTTGCATTAGATGTTGAAATTAAACCAATAAACCACTTGACAGGGCATATTTTCTCAAGTGCTATTGATCATGAAATATCTTACCCAGCAATAGCATTAGTTGTTTCTGGAGGGCACTCACAAATTATGTTGGCTAATTCTCCGGAAGATATCCAAATAGTTGGACAAACTCAAGATGATGCTGTTGGGGAAACATATGATAAAGTAGCTAGAAAATTAGAACTTGGATATCCAGGTGGTCCGCATATTGATAAATTGGCAAAAGGTTACGAACCTACATTAAAATTCCCAATTCCAATGAACGACAATACACTAGACCTTTCCTTCTCAGGGCTTAAATCACATGTTATAAATTACATTCATAATAATACTCAAAAAGGCAATGAAATTAATAAACAGGAGATAGCAGCAGCATTCCAAGTGGCAGCTGTTACTTCATTAATGAACAAAACAAAGATGGCTATTGAAAGATATAATCCAAAATGTATAGTTTTAGCTGGTGGAGTTTCAGCTAACTCTAAAGTAAGAGAGGAATTCCTTAAATTACATAACAATGCAATAATACCTAATCTAAAATACGCCACAGATAATGGTGGGATGATTGCAAAAACAGCAGAAATCCTATATGGAAAATAGTATTCAATAGAATACTTTTTTATTTTCCCTTTTATTAATAGGTGTTAAAATTGTTGTATGAAACTTTCTGAGAAAATTTACACAACCATATTGATAATTATCATGGTTGTAATACCCATATTATTGATCGTGGCTTTAATTCTTTCTTTTTTAACTGCAAAGAATATGGCTAATCCAAAATCATATGATTCAAGTGAGATTATTGAAGATGATGCAAAAGGCGTCTCAACATTGTTTGATCTTCATAAATACATCAAGAATGGCCCTATGATTGTTGAAGAGTTGACTACGATTGATAATGAGTTGGTTGAATATGAAATATGAGGAAAAAAATCAAATGATAAATTTGTAATTCTAGTCCATGGAATGTATAACTCACGTAAAAGAATGTACAAATATGCAAAAATTTGAAATGACATGGGATATAACGCTATTGCATTTGATGGGAGAGGATGATCTTCTAATGCGAAACTGGGAAAATGTACTCTTGGTTATAAAGAACCGCGATTAGTTCAAGAAATATATTTAGATTTAGTTAAGAAGTATAAAACACAAGAAATTGGTTTACATGGTGAATCAATGGGTGGAGCGACAGTATTTAATTGAGTAAAACAATATAGAAAATTTACACCTATAAAATTTATTGTTTCAGAAGCCGGATATATGAATTTTAGAATTCCTGCAATAACAGGTATGGGGAGACATAATTTACCTTGGTGATTATCTAGTGCACTTTATCCATTTGTGAAAATTTGATTATTAACATTTGGAATTAATCTTTGAAAAGGATCTGTCGGTAAAAAAGATATTAGAAATTGATTTGATATGCCAAAATTATTAATCCACTCAAAGAGTGATGATGTTGTAATTTGAAGCGAATATCAAAGGATAAAAAAGATGTTCGATAAAGAACGTGTTGAATTTAATAAATTCGAAGTTGAAAAAGCACAACATGTAAGGAAGTTGACTGATAAAAATATTCAAAAAGAATGAGTTGAAAGATTAAAAAAATTTATAAAGGAGGTCGAAAGTGAAAAGTAAAATATTTAAATTTACCAAAAAGCATATTTATGTATTTGGAATACTTGCAAATATCATTCCATTAATTGGAATGATAGCGATGTTATGTTTAGGTGAGAAATTCTCTTATTTAAATCTTTATCAAGTATGAGCATGAATAGCTGGAGCAATTTACTACGTATTTATGTGATCAGTTGCTTTATTTATGTGAAAAAAAGTTGATTCATCTGCTAAAGAAGTGGATGCAACTATGCAAAAGATAGAAGCATTAGAAAAAAGAATTAAAGAATTAGAAGAGAAATAAAATAAGGGGGAACTATGCCAGAAATGCCAGAGGTAAGAACAATGGTTAAAGGGTTAAATCCCCTTGTTTCAAATAAAGTTATTGAAAGCGTTGACTTCATTGTTCCTAAAATGTTGAAAGAAATCACTGAAAGTGAATTTAATAAAGAAGTAATCGGAAAAACTATTAAGGTAGTTGAAAATATAGGTAAGTGAATTGTATTTAAATTATCTGAAGAAACAATAATACTTTCTCATTTGAGGATGACAGGTACATATTATTTTTACAATAATAAACCGAATGAGATATCGAAGCATGCAGGTATCATCTTTAAGTTTACGGACGGAACGGAATTGCATTTTAATGATTCTAGAAAGTTTGGAACTATGCATTTAAGGTATTTATCTAATTACTTAGAAATGAAACCGCTTGATAAATTAGCAAAAGAACCACAAGATTTGGAACCCGAAGAATTCCATAAAAGTCTTAATAAAACTTCAAGAGCAATTAAGACTGTTGTGTTGGATCAACACCACGTTATTGGATTCGGTAACATCTATGTTGATGAAACTCTTTGAGAAGCAAGGATACACCCAGAAACACCCGCTTCAAAAATAACATTAAAAGAAGCTAAAGATATTTTAAAAATAGGTGCTTCCATAATGGACCATGCAACTAAACTCGGAGGTTCTTCAATAAGAACTTATGGTTCGGTTAATGGAAAACCAGGTGAGTTTCAAAAATTCCTCAAAGTTTTTGATCGAGCGGGTCAAGAGTGTTTAAGGTGTAAAACAACATTACAAAAAAGCAGGGTAAACGGAAGAGGAACTGTTACTTGTGCAAAATGTCAAATTAAAAAATAAGGCCTAGACCTTATTTTTTAATTTTTCTTAATGTTTTGGCGATTCCTTCAACTTTTTTGTTTTTCATTTGTTTTCCTATTTCTTCAATTGCTGGAATGAAGTCCTTAATATATACCCTCTCAAAGTATTTATTAATCATTTCAATATATTTTGAATAGAATTTTTTGTTCAACGAAAGAATCTTTGTTTCTTTGCCATCGACCTTTAATACATTTTTCCTGATAACACCACTTGCAATAAGTTCATCAACAGATCTCGAGATATTACCCGGATCTTTTTTCAAATAATCTGAAATACTTTTTTTAGTTATCAATTCCCCAAAAACCATAGCGTTAATAATGCAAATCTTATTCTTATTTAATCTAGAGTTGATGTTCTTAGCATCAACAATGAATTCTTCTTGAAAGGTTTTTCTTGATTCTAAATGCATTGTCTCCATTTTTCACATGAAGAGTGCAGAGTAAGATATTTCATTGTTAAAATAATCTTTTTTCATATTCCTCTTTTCTCGTTTATTGCTGGGTTGTGTAAGATAAAATTACACTCCAATACAATAACATATTTCAATTTTGTTGAATGTAAAAGACAAAAAATTCCACCCTAGTTTTAGTTAGGGTAATAAAATGATACTATAAAAAAAGCGGCGATTTTGAGGGTTGAATGCTATATTTTCCGGGGTGAAATAAAAATGCTGCAATAGCGCAACATTTTGATGGTAACAATTAATTATATGGCGAGAGTAGTAGGAATCGAACCCACATCAACGGGTTTGGAATCCGTTGTTTTACCACTAAACTATACTCCCATAGTGTCCATTAATAATAATAGAACAATATTAAACCGATAACACAATATTATTGAGATTTAATTGCAATCCTTGACTTTCCATTGATATCTTTTACGATCTTAAATCCTTGTTTTGCTAAGAAATCTACATTATCCTCTGATATTTCAAATAATATAACTCCACCAGGATTTAAGTGGTTTTTGTATTTGGCAACAATCCTTTTGTATAAATCATTCCCGTCCTCTCCTCCAAACAATGCCAAGTGAGGTTCATATTTTAAAACGGATTCACTCAAGGTGTTGTTTTGGGGTATATATGGTGGATTTGAGATAATAACATCAAACTTACCGCTTATGTTTTCGAATAAATCCGATTCAATAACTTCAATATCTAAATTATTTTTCTTTTTATTAATTTCGATTTGAGAAATTGCTTCTTTTGAAATGTCAGAAGCAGTAACTTTAGCTCCTGTCATTTTCTTGATAGCTAAACCAATATAACCACTACCTGAACATAAATCCAACACCTTAGAAGATTGTGTAATATATTCTTTTGCAAGAAGTATTAATTCTTCAGTTTCATATCTTGGAATTAAAACATCTTTCGATAAATCTATAACAACATCAGTCATCTCAATATAACCTAAAACTTTATGCAAAGGAACGCCTTGTTCTAGTCTTTCTAGTTCGCTTTGAGATTCAACAATCATCTCGTCCATTGACTTCCTATAAAAGGCATCTTTGTATTTGTATTTTAAGTATTTGTTTTTCATATCGGAATTATAGAACAAAGATAGCAAATTGTAAAATACTATATATTAGAATATAATTTCATTTCAATAAGAATAAAAAGTCTATTTAAGTTTATAATTAATACATTATGAAAAGATATGAAGAATTATTTATCGCCACAACAGATACAGTAGTAGGGATTGGAGCCCCAATGACTGAATCTAACAGAAGAAAGATTATGAAAATAAAAGAAAGGCCAGAAGAAAAGAAATTAGTAGTTATGGTTAGTTCCATAGCAGAAGCCAGAACCTTTGCCGGGTGAAATGAAAATGCGGAAGCCATCGCTCAAAAATATTGACCAGGTCAAGTGACAATCGTGCTTGAAGAAGTTGGTTTAAGAATACCACACAACAAAGGGTTAATTAACCTTATGAATGAAGTTGGTCCTATATATATGACAAGTGCAAATAAAAGTGGGCACACAACATTAAAATTAAAAGAAGCTATTGAAACATTCCCAGAAATTAAGAGACATTATAATTTTGGATTTGGAACAAATGTAAGTTCAACAATTATTAGAGCCAGTAATATGGCGATCATAAGACAAGGGGATGTTAGAATAAAAATAGGTTAAAAAAAGTGAGTGTAATTAAAAGGAGTAAAAATGAAAATATTAATGGCATCAGACCATGCAGGATTTAAATTAAAAAAAGCTGTTGAAAAACATCTTATTGAAAAAGGATATGAAGTAGTTGATTTGGGGTGCGATTCACCAGAAAGAGCTAACTATGCTTCATACGGTTTAAAACTAGGAAAAGAAATGTCAGAAGGTGCCGCACCTTTTGGGGTTCTTGTATGTGGATCAGGAATTGGTATTTCTATAGCAGCAAATAGATTCAAAGGTGTTAGAGCCGCTAGAGTCTTTGATGTTGAAGATGCAAAATTAACAAGACAACACAATGATGCAAATGTTATTTCATTGGGTGAAAGAATGATTGATGAAGCATTAGCTATTGAGATGGTTGATGCATTCCTTGCAGAACCATTTGAAGGTGGAAGACACCAAGAAAGAGTTGAAACTTTAGATAAGTGCTGTAAATAGCGCTTTTTTAATGCAAATTTCCAAATTAAAAAATAAAATTCAAAAAAAGTGAAAAAACCGCACCTGAATCCATTCCGAACTCAGCAGTTAAGCCCGTTAACGTCGACGATAGCCGTAAGGTGAAAATAGAAAGTCGCTTTTTTTTACGCCATTTTTGACTAGCTTAATAAAATTTCTTATTTTTTAAAATTAATTTGAAAAAACCTTAAATATTTATGTATAATACTTTTGGTGATTATAGCAACGGGGCGCACCTGAATCCATTCCGAACTCAGCAGTTAAGCCCGTTAACG
>NZ_PSZP01000005.1 GCF_004335995.1 Mycoplasma todarodis | reverse complement strand
CACGGTTTTAGAGCTAGAATGTCTTCTGTAGGTGGAAGACTTGTTCTTAAGAGAAGAAGAGCAAAAGGTAGAAAACAACTTACAGTTTCAGATAAATAAAAATAATTAAAAAAGTGCGTCGTACACTTTTTTCTTTTGCTTATTTTTGATGGGTTGAGCGATATCGATAAAAAATTACTGTTTCAAACACTTTAATCAAAATAAAAAAACATATTAAGGTATAATTTAAACACTGTATATAGAATATATGGGTGTAAAAAAGATAAGAAAAAAACGGAGGCACGGTTTTAGAGCTAGAATGTCTTCTGTAGGTGGAAGACTTGTTCTTAAGAGAAGAAGAGCAAAAGGTAGAAAACAACTTACAGTTTCAGATAAATAATGAAAAAACAATTTAGACTTCAGCATAATAGAGAATTCCAATCCATAATTAAAAAACGTAAACAATTCGTTACGGGATCGGTTATTTTATATTATGAAAAGAATGATAAACACCTAAGGGTTGGTTTATCGGTTTCTAAAAAATTCGGTAATGCAGTTGTTCGTAATAGAATGCGAAGAAAAGCAAGGGCCATTATTAGAGAGATGGACATACTTGATTTAAAATATGATGTTGTATTAATAGTAAGGAAAAACTTTATTAATGCATCATTCGACAAACAAAGAAAAGCTATAACACAAGTTTTCGAAAGGTTAAAGAATGAAAAATAACACAAAAAAACAAGGTGGAAATTACGACTGATTCCAAAATGGTGGTAATACAAAACAAGCGAAGACACCAAAACAAATGTTTAAGAAGATGTTCAAAATATTCAAAATATTTATTTATATATCACTTGCAGCACTTTCTCTTACAGGTTGTGTTCAATCGTTTGTTATCGGGACTACAAACTATTCAGGACAAGGTATGGAATTATACGAATCTAAAGATCGTATAACACCGCACGTTACAACGTACAACATCAAAAAAGGTGAAGTAACACGTGACTCAAAACTTAACTACTACCTAAAAGACGATAAAGAACTTAAAGAAGTTCATAGCTACGTCGAACAAAATGGTGGGGATATGTCAACTTGAAAAACTGAAAATAATGCAGTTCAAATTAAAGTTGATGGAAAAACCATTGAAAAAGATCAATCAATTGTACACTTCAATGGGAAACCATTAGTTGCCAGTGAATCACAAAAGAAATCTGGTTTAGGCGCAGCTTACAAAACAAAAGAAATTCCAGTGTGAACTTATGACAAGGACACAAAAATGTTTACAGGGTTAAAAAAACTTAAACTTAAACAACGTCAAGCCAAAGGTGAAAGACGTGCTGGTAAAAAAGATGTTAAATCTGAAATGGAAGATCAATTAGAAATTGATTTACAAACAGCTACATTCGACAAATTATTCCAAGCTCTATTTATGGATGCTAATGGAAAATACAATGCTATTTATAAAGATCTTAATAACGCACCAACTTCTGTTAAAGAAGGAGATGCTAAGTATGACACCGTATTAAAATACTATGCTCAACTACAAAAGATTTCAAAATCAACTGGAGTTACTTTAGCTGATAAAAATCACGAATCTACAGAACTTAAAAATGCTGAAGCGTTTGAATCACTTGTAACTTCATCAGATCTTGGATTTGGACTTTCTCCTAAAAACTCATTAAGAGCTATTTACGATTGAGACACTTCATGAAAACTTGGTCCATTCTACGGATTATTCGTTTACCCACTTTCAAGACTTGTTCTTGCACTAGTAGGTAGCTTCCCAATGATGAGTGGATGAGAATCATTACTTGCAATCGCAATTGCAGTTATCATTATCCGTACATTCGCGTACATGCTTACATTCAAATCAACACTACAACAAGTTAAACAACAAGAACTTTCTTCTAAAAAAGCCGCTATTGAAGCTAAATACGCTCAATACAAAGGTAATAAACAAATGGAACAAAGAAAAAGACAAGAAATGTCTGAAATGTTCAAAAAAGAAGGGATTTCACCTCTTGGATCAATTGGTTCTATATTCCTAACAATGCCTATCTTCCTGGCAATGTGAAAAATCATCGGTGGTATTCCTCACTTGAAATCAACATCATGACTTGGAATCCATTTCTCTGAAACATCATGAAGAGAATTATTCCATGGGGAATTCCAATACCTACCATTAATGTTAGTAGCAGCAACGGTTCAAGGTATATCTATCTACATCCCACGACTACTTACAAAACGTAGAGATAAGAATAGAATTAATGCTCACCAAAAAGCAGCTCTTAAAAAAGCTAATAAGACACAAAACATCATGATGGCAGTGTTCGTATTCATGGCTCTGATATTCTCAGCCGGTCTACAAGTATACTGAATCTTCGGTGGATTGTTCACGATTGTGCAAAACTTAGTAAACCACAAAATTATTAAGTGACAATCAAGACGTAATAAAGAAAAACGTATTAAAGCTGCTTAATCTAAAAGAACCTAAGGGTTCTTTTTTTATGCTTTATAATTTAAGTATGAAAAAAAGATTATTAAAATTAAGAGATGGCAAACAAGTAAGGACATATGTTTGAGATAATGTGGACCAACCCAAAGGAATGGTTCAATTAATCCACGGTTCTTTAGAGCATTGCAAAAGATATGATGAATTAGCAAAAGTCTTTAATAAGGCGGGTTATATTGTTGTTGCCGATGACCATAGGGGTCATGGTGAAACTGACAGTGATATGCTGGGTCATGTTGGGGTTAATATAACCGCGCAAGATGTAGTGAATGATTTAAAAGAGATAAATGATTTTTACTACAAGAAATATAGATTACCAGTAGTTGTGTATGGTCACTCATGAGGTTCATATTTAGCGAGGGCGCTTATTAGTCAAAAAGGAGTCAAAGTTGAAAAAGCAATAATTTCAGGAACTGGATGAGAATCACAATTTGCAACATCATTTGGATTAGGGTTCTTAAAATTCTTAAGATTATTTAAAAAGGATCATCAAAAATCAAAAATGGTTTTCGACATTACTTTTAAAAAGTTCAATAAAGGATTCGAAAAGAATTCTGATACGGGTATGGAATGATTGAGTAATGATAAAAAAGAAAATGATAAATTCTTTAATGATGAATTAAGAGGTGATCAATTTGCTATTTCAGGATATAGAGCACTTATAGGTGCAGCTAAATTAGCATGTAATAAGCACACATTAGAAGAAACTCCAAACATTGATATGTTGGTGGTTTCTGGTGCAGATGATCCAGTTGGTAAAAAATCAAAGGGTGTCATCAAATTTTCAAATAAATTAAAAAAATACACAGATGTAAATTTAACTTTGAAACTCTACGAAGGTCAACGTCACGAAATACATAATGATACAGAAAAGAAAGTTCTGTTTAAAGATATACAAGAATTTTTAAAATAACAAAAATTGAAAAGAGGAAAATATGCAAAAGATATTAGCTAACTTAACAATTTATAGATCGAACATACAAACAATACATTGAAAAATGCGCGGATGTAATTTTATGTCAATTCACAAACTTACAGATAAGATGTATTTAGAAATCAATGAATTCATTGATAGGGTTGTTGAAAAATACATCCAAAAAGATATAACGATAAACACAACGCTAAAACATTTTATGGAAGTAGCTACAATTAAAGAAGAAACGGGTCAAGACATCGAAACAAAAGAAGGGATTAAGAAATTAATCCAAGATGGAGAAGTTATTCTTTCTCAAGCAGAAAAAGCTTACGATAGCATCGAGGAACTAGGAACAATGGATTTAATTTTAGATGATTTAAGAGATTATCTAGAAAAAACTCTATGACTTTTGAAAAAAAGTATGTAATAAAATAATGCCATTGGCATTATTTTTTTCCTTGATAACGAGAAATCTCTCTAATTATTTTGTCATTTTGTTTTTTGTTTTTTAAATAAACTTCTTTGAAAAGAACATCCATAATATATTGGATTACTATTGCACTTATTGAAGGTAATTCATACGGATCGATACCTGATGTATCGAAGAATGCTCCATTTATGTGTGAGTTTTCATATTCTTCTATATTTGTATTTTTAGATGCAGTTAAAGAAACGATCATTTGTTTCTCGGTTTTTTGGTTTGTACAAATCTTTTTAACTACTTTTCTTGTATTTGGGTTTTTACCTGATGTTGAGATGAAGATGTGTACCGAGTTATTCTTAGGTAAAATCATACCGATATCTGACGCAACATTATAATACGTTGAAGGGATATTTATTTTGTTTAGTTTTCTGCTTAGTGTTTGAGCTAATAGATGGGTAAACGCTTCCCCGTAAATAAATACATTTTTGGTTTTTCATATTTTCTCAGCAACTAAGTGTATTTCATCGTAGTTCATTATCTGACTTGTTTTCTCTAAAGATATAATAATTTCTTTAGCAACCGGAGGTAGTCCACTTGACTCCTTAGCTTTTATAAGGTTTAATTCTGTAAACATTTCATTTTGGAATTCTTTGAAACCACGCATTTTTAATTTTTGACAAAATCTTGTGATTCCTGCCGCAGAAACATTCAACGCCTTTCCTAGTTGGGTAATACTCATTTTGGCGGTTTTTTCGTTATAGTTTGTGATTAAATAATCAGCAATCTTTCGGTCTGACTTCGTATATTCAGTTTTGTTTGATAGTAATCTTGCTTTTAACATACTTATATTATACAAAATAAAAAAATTTTCAAAATAAAATAAAATAATGAAAAACTTTAAAACATGGGTCATAATTAATGGGAGTTAATAACTCGGTACTTCTATTGACCTATGGAAGTACACATCCCAATATACAATAAAATCAAAATACACATCCCAGTGTAATGTCCGAATATGTAAATTAAATTCTTATTTTAAGTCGCATCCTAAGTGCGATTTTTTCTTATTCTTAATCACATTAAAAATTAATGAACATTTTTAAATATTGTGCTAATATTATATTAATGAAAAAAATCTGCGAGATGTCAAACCAACCAAGAATAAAAAATTCTTTAACTGTGTTTTTCATTTTCTAATTTTATAAGTGCCTAATAGCACTTATTTTTTTACGATTTTTTGAAAGGGGTGATAATGAAACAAGTGTATATCGCAGGTTCTCTATTTAAGAGCGGAGATATCAAAGAGAGAATAGAAGAGGGTAGACAATTGAGAGAGCAAGGACTAAAAACCTTCAACCCAATCGAACAACCATTTAACGATGATAAATCAAAGAAGCCAACAGCGCACGAAATATTTAAAGGTGATACAAACGCCATTATAGATTCCGATATTATATTCGCGGAGTATGATGGTGAAGACCCTGGGGTTATGGCAGAGCTAGGAATCACTTGAGCCATTAATGATGCGCTAGACTTCTTTGAAAAAGGTGGGACGATCGAAGAGTATAAAGCTAAGTACAAGAAAAAAGAAGTTATTGTTCACTCAACAGACATTAGACAAGGATCGGCAGGAGAATATGATGGTCATTATGTTCCTTATGGTTTAAATCAATATGTAGTGGGAATGATTGAAGATCAAGGAACAATATTCACAAACAAGCAAAAAGCTATTGAAAAGGCAGGTAAATAATGAAAGCAAAAAGAAATGAAGGTCTTACTTCAGAAGAGTTGCAAGACATCTCTTTTGATAAAGGTGAAACAGATAGAGGAATGATATTAGGTCCGAGAGATAGACCAAAATCAATCGGAATGTGATTGATGCTATCTCTTCAGCATCTATTTGCTATGTTTGGAGCAACAGTTGTTACTCCATTGCTAATAAACAGTTTGGCAGGAGGAAGTGTAGTTATTTCAACAGATTTAGCGCTATTCGCTTCTGGAGTTGGTACATTGATTTATATAATGTGTACCGCAGGTAAGGTTCCTATATATCTAGGTTCATCGTTTGCATATATTGCGGCGATTGGATCGATGTATAAAATATATGGAACATCAGTATTCTTTGGATTGCTCGGTGTTGGTGTGGTGTATTTGGTTGTAGCTGTAATTATCTACTTCTTCGGAATTAAATGAATTAAGAAATTGCTATCCCCAATCGTGGTTGGACCTATGATAATGATTATCGGACTATCATTGGCACCAAATGCAATCAGTGCTATTGGAATGACACCTGACAATATAACTAGCGGGAAAATTGATTGATGAGGTGTGGCTGTTGGGTTGATAACAGCAGCAACTGGTATGTTAATAGCTCTGTTATGTAGAGGTAAGATGAAATTAGTGCCTATCCTTGGAGCTATTGTTGTTGGATTTATATTAGCGATGATTATTTCTTCATGACATAAAGGACTTGTTGATTATTCAACATTCAGAGAACACGGTAATAAAGTTGGAACGTATATTGGAGTACCAACGTTTAAGAATGCTATTATTGGAGGACAACACACAAGTTTTGGTCAATTTAAAACATGAACCGTTTGACCTTTCTTATTAATGATGCCGATTGCATTCGTTACTATTGCGGAGCATATTGGAGATCATACTGTTCTTGGAACAATAACTAATAAAGATTACATTAAAAATCCAGGACTTCATAGAACTCTTGCTGGTGACGGTATAGCTACAATGTTTGGTGGATTAGTGGGTGGACCAGCAAATACTTCATATGGTGAGAATACAACTGTTGTTGGTATGTCAAAAGTAGCATCAACATATGTTACTGGACTAGCTGCGGTGTTCGCTATTATGCTTTCATTTGTAAAGTTGGTTTCGAATACATTAGCTATGATACCTCAACCGGTTCTTGGTGGAGTAGAAATACTTCTGTTTGGATTCATAGCTGCAAACGGTCTTAAAATACTTATTCAAGACAATATAGATCTAAATAACCTTAAGAACTTATTTGTAGTTCTTACAATGTTAGTTATAGGTATAGGCGGAGCTGCTATGGGGTTCGTTCTAAAAGGTAATGCAATTATGTTCAAAGGTATGTCAATCGCCTTAATAGTAGGTATTATCCTTAATCTAGCTCTTCCTGAGCCAAGACCTATAAGACAAGATATATTTGATAAGCTTACAAAGGGTCATCCTATTGATAAAAAACCCAAAAATAAAAAAGATAAATAAATAATGTAAATAACAAATTAAAATTTATGATTTGTTATTTTTTTTCGCTTAAAATTTGGTATTATTTTCTTGCAACCAAATTCATATTTTTTCCTTAAAAGGAAATGAATTATATGCTATTGGTGGAATAATTAGGGGGTACAGTATGAATGAATTCGAAGAAGAAAAGAAACCCAAAAGATTTAACAAGAGAGTAAAGAAAAATATTGCCATTGGAGTTTTAACTGTTTCAGCCTTAACAGCGGCGACAGTTTGTGCTATACAGTTCTCATCTCAAGAACAACCCGGAAAAGTAAGAGCAGTCAACTTTCAATGAGAATCATTTAACTTAAATGATAAGAAAAACATTGAACAAAATCAAAATAAAGCAAGAAAAGCGTTAGTTAGAGAGTTTTGTTTAGCTCTTCTTGACTATCAAAAAGAATTGCAAGAAGCTCTTGATGATCCAAAAACAAATTGATCAAATGTTAAGTCAACTTCCTTTTCAATCGGTGGAAGCATCGTTGGTGGAATTGAGACTATTGCTTCAACAAAAGAAGAAGCGGTGGCAGCCCTTAAAGAAATCGAAGGATATCTTGCTAATGGTAATGGACCCGGTTCAACTAATAAGAAACTAAATACCCACTTTCACAATGAAAACTTAAAACGTACATTGGACGATCTGAAAGAAGAATTAAAAAACCACGATATACCAGTATACGAAAACGAATAAAAAACCAGCACTAGCTGATTTTTTTATTTCTTTTAAATTCTATTATTCCTTGACTTTTTAAATATAGTGCCAATAATACGTTTATACCTATCGCAGCAAATATGGCCACAACAACCAAACCATACATAAGTGGTCTATCAATCGAAGCATAATCGGCTCCTGAAAGGGCAATTAAAATTGTTATAAATGAAGCTGAAACTAATCCGAAAGAGAAAGATACAAATGCTTCTCTTCAACGTTTTAAAATAAATGAAGTAGTTAATACTGAAGATATAAGCCCTGCAATAATTGCAACACCCAATATTAAGAATACAGGAATTGCTTGTTTTAAGTTTCCATGGATTGCTGCCGAAACAGTGTTTGTTATATCTGTATATGTATTAAATAAATAAAGAAGCAAACTACCTGAAATACCAGGAATTAACATAGCGAATCCTGCACAGAATCCTGCAATCAATAATATGATTGCTGATTTTGCATTAAGATCCAATACTGATTTTGAACCAGTGGACTTAATCATTGTTACACCATTAAAGGCAAATCTAACAATTAATCCAATAGCAATCATCATTATGAATCCTCCAACAAAAAGACTTATCATCTTTCAATTGGCTCGTTTTGAAATTGATGTTTCTGCATTTGTGTTTTCATTTACTAGTTTTGGTTTGTTAACTAAGATAAATAAAGGGATACTTAGTAATGCAAAAGTTGAAAATAATACTACAGCAATAACACCATACCCTTTCTCACTTACCTTATTCATTATCAACATAAATCCAAGAAGTGTACCAACCCACATTATTAAGAAAGGCAAAACCCATAATAAGTGTTTAATTCTTGTTGATCCTTCTTCTGGTTTAAAAATTCCTTTGAAATTCATTATTAACTTATCGTAAAAGTTAAGTAATGATAGTGTTGTTCCCCCTGAAAACCCTGGAGTCCCGTCACTCAACCCCATTAACACACCATAAGCCATACGCTTTGGTAATGAGTCTGATTTTGTTTTTATTTTATTGTCATTATTTAGTTCTTGATTTTTTTTCATAACCTATTTTCTCATAAAAAAAGCATATTTAAAAATATGTCATTTTATTGCTTGTAAGAAAAACTTTTTCCAATGTGTATAAAAAAAGAAAAATAGAATTTATATTGTGATAATTATAGTGCGAACAAGTATTTATTCGCCGTTTTAATAACAAGGGGGCCATATGGCAAAAAAAGACAAAACATCGGGAAGATATAAGATGTCAATGTTGACATTCTTATTTCTGTCGATAGCTGGAGGGGGATTCGCACTTAAGGGTGTTGTTTCTCAATTTACTGAATTTGGTAACTTTACAGTATTTTTATATTTAGTATGTATTATCGTATATGCAATTCCATATCTATTTATGATATTTGAATTCGCTTCTATGAAAATTACGAAAAATAGTGAATCGGGATATCAAACTTGAATGAGTTTGATATTGGGTAGAAAACTTGGATTTATGGCAGGTTTCTTCTACTTCTTCGTTAACTTATTTTTCTTCTTGGATTTAGTTCCTGTATTAATTACATACGGGTTATATACCGTTCTTGGAGACGGAGCGACTCAATTCTTAACAGATGCGAACGCAAAAGTTTGATTTAAACCAGTAATTGGATTAATCTCAATTCTATTATTCTGAATTGCGACATTCATTTCAACAAAAGGGCCAAAATGATTGGGACGTGTATCTTCTGGTGCAGCTTCAATGGGTATGATTCTTACATTCGTATTTATTGTTGCAGCAATCATTGCTCTTGCTTCAAATAAAATTAGTAATACTCAAGCAGGAAATTACACAATGTGAAAAGCATCAGATAGTGGTGCTGTAGCAATTAAAGATATTTCTTGACAAAAAATTGGTGCGGTTTCATGGGCACTACAATCAATGGGTGGTCTAGAAACAATGGCCGCTTATAAAAATGACGTTAGAGGTGGAGAAAAAGCCTTTAGACGTACTTTAACAATTAACACAATTATTTTCGCAGGTCTATTCATGCTATGTGCGATATTCCTACAATTAGTATTCCCAGCTAATGAAGCTGTTCAACAAGGATTATTAGCATCGATTTACTATGCATTCTATTGTGTTGGTATGCCAGTATGATTTACACACATTATCGGATTAACACTTACAGTTTCTGCTCTTGCATCATTAATGCTATGAACAGCAGCACCTGTAAAAATGTTATTCGTTGATGCTCCAAAAGGGATTTTTGGTAAAAAATGTTCGAAAGTTCTTAAAGATGGAACACCAGTTAATGGATTGATAGCTCAAGGTATTATTGTTACAATCCTATTTACATTACAAATTGTTGGATCACTTTCATCAGGTATGAACACATTCTTAATTGTTCTTAAAAACCTTGATGCTGGAGCTTCTACAATTCCTGTTATTTTCATCATTGTTGCATTCATAATGTTGAGATTGCAAAGTAAGAAAAGGCCAGAGTTGGATAGAACCTATCATTTCCTAGGTAAAAAACCTATATGAGCCATATTGGCCGTTATCCCACTCCTTTCAATAGTGTTGCTAGCAACATTTACATCATTAATACCATCGCCAGAAAAATTCCGTTCAGGAGATTTAAAAGATCCTCTAATGCAATTAGTTCTTGGACCAATCGGTATCATTTTAGGATTTATATTCTGTGAATTCTTATTCAGAAGATGAAGAAAGAAAAATCCAAATGATCACACATTCTTTAATGAAATTGGAATCGATGAAGAAGCTGCTAAAGAATTAAAAGTAGCAACAACTTCAATTAGCGAAGGTGAAGAAAAAAACGAAATTGTCAAAACAACAGAAAAAGAAGTTGTAAAAAAAGACTCAAAAAATAAAAAATAAAATAAAAGAGGTAAGATGAAACATTATAAATTAATGGAAAAATACAAGTTCGAGGTATATGAAGACCCGAACATCCAATCTTTAAATAGGATGGACTCAAGAGCTTATTTCAAGGAATTCAATTCATTGAAAGAAGCATTAAACTTCCAAATAGATAAAAAACCAAATACAATGTCGTTAAACGGAGAATGAAACTTCAAATTATTTGAATCTCCAAGATATATTACTGATGCCATCATAAAAAATGATGTTGCAATGGATAAAATAACAGTTCCTTTACCATGACAAATGGCCGGCCACGGAAAAATGCATTATTCAGATGTATGATGAACTTTCCCGATTATGCCTCCAAAGGTTATAACTGAAAACCCAACAGGTTTATACAAAAGAATTTTCAATATCGACAAAATTGATAATGAAAAGGATTATATCTTAAGATTTCATAATGCGGATTCATGCATTAGAATATTTGTTAATGATGAAGAAGTTGGTCTTACAAAAGGTGCAAGATACACTTCAGAATTTGATATCTCAAAACACATCAAAGTTGGTGCTAACAAAATAGCTGTTATTTGCTACCAATGGTCTGATGGTTCATATATTGAAGATCAAGATCAATGATGATTCTCAGGTCTATATAGAGATGTCGAAATTGTGGAAGAAACCAAAGAAATGGTTTCTGACATCCATGTAAAAACTTTCAGAAAAAACGAAAATGAATACACATTAGATTATAAAATTTCATTAAAAGATAACTTTGACAACAAAATAAAAGTGGAGATCTTTGACACTGAAAATGCCTCTATTTTCTCAAGGGAAGTACAAGTTAATGGAGAGTTTGAAGAAGCAATTGAATTAAAAGGTATTAAAGAGTGAAATGCTGAAAAACCAAATCTTTATACTCTTGTGGTTTCAAATGTAGAAAATAATTGATTTGTTCCTCAAAGAATTGGTTTCAGAGAAATCACAGTTAAAGATAGACAACTATTAATAAATGACAAACCAATTATGTTCAAGGGTGTTAATTTCCACTCTCACAACCCTAAAACGGGTAAAGCAGTTCCTCTATCACAAATAGAACGAGACTTGAAAATCATGAAAGCATTTAATATAAATGCCGTTAGAACAGCGCACTATCCACAACCAGTTGAATTCTACGATTTATGTGATGAATTAGGTCTATATGTAATAGATGAAGCTGACCTAGAAGCACACGGATTTGAATTAACTGGAGATTGAGCTTGAACTTCAAATGATGAGAAATTTATGAAATCATATATTGAACGTGGAACACGTATGGTTGAGAGAGACAAAAACCACGCTTCAATTATTATGTGATCATTAGGTAATGAAACAGGATTTGGTACAAACTTTATTGAAATGGCAAAAGCTATGAGAGCCATTGATGATACAAGGTTACTACACTACGAAGGGGATTTTGAGTGTGAAGTAACTGATGTGCATTCAAACATGTACACCAGATTAGAAATTGCTCCTGGAGATCCTAAACGTAGAGATTTAGCTGGAGTGTTAACTGGTAAATTAGCAGATGGTACTGAACATCCAAATTGATTAACTAAACCTCATGTTGAGTGTGAATTTGCTCATGCTATGGGTAATGGTCCAGGTGGACTTCAAGATTACTATGACATATTCTATTCAGACCCAGCGTTCTGTGGTGGATTTGTTTGAGAATGATATGATCACGGTATCTATGCAAAAGATGAAAATGGAGAAGAATTTTACAAATACGGTGGTGACTTCAATGATGATCCTACAAACGGACCATTCTGTATTGATGGACTATTAATGCCGACTGGAAAACCATCTCCAGGATTGTATGAATATAAAGAAGTTATTGCACCTATAAACACTATCATTTCAAAAGATTTCAAAAAGGTATCAATTGAGAATAGATATGACTTCAGTGATTTCAGTCACCTTGAAAATTACATGGAAATAATTTCTTCGGAGGGTGAAGTTGTACTTAGTGAAAAATTAGAGATAGCTTCATTGAAAGCTAGAGAAATAATTGAAGTAACAATCCCTGAATTCAATGGTAAAGATGGTATTTATTATTGAGTGCAAATAAAAACAATTCAAAGAAATGCAACTGAATTCAGTGGAGAAAATCACTTAATCTCTATTAAACAACATGAACTTCCACAAAAAGAAAAAGTGTTAGTAAATGCGAGTCAAGGAGATGTTATTGTCGAAGAGAAAGATTTCGAATATCTAGTAAAAACAAAAGATATTGTTATTTCTTTCAATAAAATAAACGGTAGAATCAACAACATTTCAAAAGATGGCAAAATAATCATTAAAGAAGGTCCAAAAATTAACTTCTGAAGAGCGACAACAGACAATGATCGTGATGAATTTAAAGAAAAATGAACTCAACAATTCTTTGTTCATTTATTCTCAGAATCAATGTTAAACATGGAAATCACCGATAATGGTCAACATGTAGTTGTGGATGTAGAATCAATCAATGGTGCTGTTAACCAAGCATGATATTTCCTTTCAAATTACAAATATACTATTTACCCAGACGGTCAAATAGACTTTAAAGTAACAGGGCAACCAGGTGGATTGATTAAAGCTACAGAAGAAATGGTAAGTGCTGCTGGTTCTGGTTCTTCAATTGCTATTGACCCAGATGATTTAATTCCTGCAATGATGCCAAGAATTGGTCTAAAAATGCAAGTTCCAAAAGATTGAGAAACATTTGAATACTTTGGTCGTGGACCTGGCGAAACATATGCCGATTCAAAATCAGCTAATGCATATGGATTGTGAAAACAAACTGCAGAAGAAGCTTTCACACATTATGTACACCCTCAAGAAAGTGGAAATAAACACCAAACATTATGAGTTAAATTATTAAACAATAATAAAGAGATGCTGTTTGAATCGCGTGATAAAGCACATAGATTTGACTTCTCATTGGTTTGATACGATGATAAAGATATTACAGATGCAGAGCACACAAATGAATTAAAAAAACGTGACTATCTAACAATGAATATAGATTACAAACAAAACGGATTAGGTTCAAATTCATGTGGACCATACCCAATGCAAAAAGATAGATGTACAGTAGAAAAATTTGATATTGACTTTAGTTTAAAAATCAAATAGGGAGATAAAATGAAAGTAGTTGTTACAGGTGGAGCAGGGTATATCGGTTCTCATGCAGTTTATGCTTTAATCGAAAAAGGTTATGAGGTTGTAATCATTGATAACCTTTCAAGAGGTTACAAAGAGAATGTGCACCCAGAAGCTAAGTTTTATGAGGTTGATTTAAGAGATGTTGAAGAAGTTAAAAACGTTTTTGATAAAGAAGGAAAAATTGATGGGATTATGCACTTCGCTGGATACATTGTCGTTCCAGAATCAGTAGAAAAACCATTAATGTACTTCAACAATAATGTTTACTCAGTAGAAAAATTATTAGAGGCAGCAGATCATGCAAATATAAATAATATTGTATTCTCATCTACTGCAGCAGTATATGGAGAACCAAAAGTAGTTCCTATTAAAGAAGGGGATGTTAAAGAACCGGTAAACCCATATGGTGAATCAAAATTAGCGGCTGAAGCGCTAATTAGAGGTTGAACGAAAGCTAGAAGTAAGAATCACGTTATTTTCAGATACTTCAACGTAGCTGGAACACACCCTTCTGGAAAAATTGGGATAAGAGGTAGAGGTCTTACTCACTTACTTCCTTGTGTGATAGAAGCTGCTATTGGAAAAAGAGAAATGTTTGATGTTATGGGAACTGATTACAATACAAGGGATGGATCATGTATTCGCGATTTTATCCATGTTGTAGACCTTGTTGAAGCTCATATTAAAGGTCTTGAATGATCAATTAAAAACAAACAATCTGGAATATTTAATCTTGGTTCGGGAACGGGTTATTCAGTTCTTGAAGTGCTAAATGAAGCTATAAAAGAGCTTAATATAGATATCCCCAATAAACTAGTAGGAAGAAGAAAAGGTGATCCCGCAACATTGCTTGCCAATGTTGACAATGCTGCTAAAACACTTGGTTGAGCAACAACACAACAACTAAAAACAATGATCAAATCAGAATACAATTTTAGAAAGGAGCTAGAAGATGAATAATCAACTAGTAGAAATACACAAAACGTTATTTGGAAAAGAACCGGAAGTTAAAGTCATCTCCCCATCTCGTATTAATATTATTGGTGAACACATAGATTATCTTGGGGGAAATGTATTTCCTGCGAACATAGATTTAAATATGATTGGTTACTTTACAAAATCAAATAACATTTCTATGTATTCTCATAATTTCAAAAAAGATGGAGTTAGATTCATCGCAGATCAAAATGAGTTCTCATATGATGAAAACAATGGATTCTTGAATTATGTTGTTGGATGCTTGCAAATCCTCAGAGATGAGGGATATAAAGTAGGTGGATTCAACGCATCAATAAATTCTGATATCCCAGCATCTTCTGGTTTATCATCATCAGCTGCTTTCGGTGTATTAATAATGAAAGGGATAACTGAATTATATGGAATGCACTTAGATGGTGTTGAAATTGCAAAATTATTTAAAAAAGTAGAGAATAAATTTATGCACTTGAAAAATGGAATTATGGATCAATTCATAATTGCTAATGGTATTAAAGATCACGCTATGTTACTTGATACATCAACTCTTAAGTATTCAAACTTTAAAATAAATCTTGGGGAATACAGGTTTGTGGTTCTAAATACAAAAAAACCTAGAGATTTAATTGATTCAAAATATAACGAAAGAGTGGATGAAACAACAAAAGCATTGAAACTTATTAACAAGAAATATTCGTATGAAAATCTTTGTTCAATCCCTATCGCACAAAAAGAAAATGTCTTAAACTTAATTAAAGATCCTATTATAAGAAAAAGAGCTAAATACGCCATTGAAGAACAAGAGCGTGTAAGAATGTTTATGGAAGCTATCAAGGAAACAGATATTAAAAAGATGGGTATGATTTTAAATCAAGGTCATGCTGGATTAAGGGATTTATATGAAGTGTCTTGTCCTGAATCGGATTTAATACAAGAAACAGCTAATGAAGTTGAAGGTGTTGCTGGTGCAAGAATGACTGGAGCAGGATTTGGTGGTTGTTTAATAGCTCTTGTTAAAAAAGATTCGATTGAAGAAATGAAAAATAAAGTTATTAAAAGATATGCCGGAAAATATGGTTATGAATGTGAGGTATATGAAACAGAAATCTCAGATTCTACAAGAATCCTTAAGTAAAATAGCGGCGTTTATGGTTGGTAATGAACTATCTGAACATAAACACGCCTTAAATACATTAAACAGTATATTAAAAACATTTCAAATCGAAGAAGTTAAAGAACTACCTAATTACAATGAGGATTTCAAAGATCATGCAAATAATATAGGTAATGTAGAAAAGTACTTAATAGAACAAGGTAAAAATCAACACCAAGCTTCAAATGAAATAAATGATTTAATGAGTAAGTTTATTCCAACAAAAGAAGAAGTGATGGAATGAAAAGAAAATAAGTTGGATAGGTTATACCAATTATCATTAGCCTCATATTATATTAAGTACGATAAGAATGCAAAGAACATTTTATGAGACGAACAAACAAAATATGGAACTCTAAATCTTTCTATAAATAAAGCAAAACCAGAAAAGACTCAAGCTCAAATAATTGCTCAAAAAAATGCAGTTAAAGTTGAGGGGGAACCTGAATGTCCCATTTGTTTTGATAACATAGGATTTAAAGGCAATGAAACTAAACCTTCAAGAGAGAATTTAAGGGTTGTTTTCCCTAGAATGCACGAAGGGAAATGATTTCTTCAATACTCTCCATATGCATATCTAAAAAAACACTTTGTTGTCAATGCTCTTCAACATACACCAATGAAGATTGATAACAACACCATAAAAAATCTTTTGACGTTTTTAAGTGAGAATAATGAATATTTCATAGGAACAAATGCTGATTTACCAATAGTTGGAGGTTCTTTATTAGGACATAATCACTTCCAAGGTGGAGCAGAGGAGCTTCCGGTTATGGGAGCTAAGGAAATTTTCCAAAAACAATTAAGTGATAAAGTTAAATTAAGTGTTGTGAGATGACCATTGTCAACTATAAAATTTTCTTCAGAGTCGCTTGATGATATTATTTTAAATGTAAATGAATGACTTGAGAAATGAAGAAAATTTAGAGCACCTGGAGTTATAAATAAAAACAATAACTCTGTGACTTATATCTGTAATTTCCATGAAGGTAAGTACAATGTATGGATGATTTTAAGAAATAATTCAACAACAACAGAACAACCTTATGGTGTATTCCATGTCAAAGAAAAAAGATTTAACATCAAACAAGAAAACATTGGTTTGATGGAAGCAGGGGGATTAGCTATTCTGCCAAAGAGGTTAGAAAGCGAATTCATTGAATTGATTGATAAAATTAAAAATGGTAAAAACATCGAAGATTCAAAACACTATCTTTGATTACAAAAATATGGTTATGACAAAGATATCACCATGGAACAGATCCTTAAAAACGTTTCTGACACATTTTTGAAATGTTTAGAGGATTGTGGTGTTCTTAGTGAACAAGAGTTAATTGATTATGTAAAGGAACAATAATGATTTTAGAAAATGATTTAGTCTTTATAGAGGTTAGAAAAAAAGGTTTTACAATTGAAAGAATAGCAGCTAAAAAGGATGGGGAATTATTTGATTTCTTATTGCGTTTTGATAAACAAAGTAGTTATGAAGAAAATGATATATTTTTAAACGCATTTGTGGGTCCTGTAGCTGGAAGGATTGAGGCGGGTGAAGTTGATTTTGAAGGTAAGAAAGTCAAGTTATCAGTAAACGATAATAATAACTATATACACGGAAATGATGAAACATGAGCTAACTTAATTTTTGATTTCAAGTTAGAAGAGGATGATATTTCAAAAGCGTTAATAGGTACTGCTACGCAATACAACAAAGAATTGGATTGTACTTATAAAATAGAAATAACTATTACTATTTTCAACACAAAGAGAAGAGTTATAAACTTTCATTACAAAGTAACTTCCGATAAAAAAACTATTTGTAATCCAACGCAACATTTATATTGGAAACTTCCTAGCGAAGAAAGTGTGTTCGATCAAAATATAAAAATGTATTCAAATTACTTTTGAAAGCTTAATAAAACGTTTAATCCCGAAAAGAAAACTTATTGGTATTTAAATTCAGAAAACAGCGTGAAAGAAATCATGAAGAAAATAGGGGATGACCAAACAAATATGGTTAATCAGGGTATTGACCACCCAATAAGTCTAATAACTTCGTCGAGAATTTCCTTGGTATCAAAAATAGCTGAAATTGGTTTAATTATGGATTCATCATTGAATGATTTGGTTATTTACACACACAATTGACCTTCAAAACATAAGTTATTAAATTCTGGAGAAAAGAATCAAGCTATTTGTTTTGAATATCAACATCCACCAACATCTAAAAAGAACCCTAATTACAGACAAATTATTATCGATCCAAATAATCCGTATGAAGAGAATACTTCATATGAATTAAAAATAAGCAACAGAGTTTAATCTGTGCTTATTTTTTTATTATGTCTTTGTTTTGTTCAATTAATTTATCGAATTTTTCTTTGTTAGTACGGTAGTATTCTAGGAAAAGAACATCAAGAAGTGTAAGCATTAATATTCTTGAATGTCTAGGTAACTCACGTTCATTTAGGAAGAGTGTATCAATAAACTTAATAGAGAATTCTTTTGCAGCGAATTTGCTTATATTAGACTCACTAGCGAGTGAAATAGATATTAACTTGGTATTTTTATTTTTACCCATTAAATACTCTATTCTGTTGTGCATTTTGTAATTCTGACCAGATATTGACAATGCAATTATCAATGAATTATCAAAAATGTTGTTTGCCTTTGACTTAGCTATGTCTATTGCTGCCGCTCGAACACCTATTTTATTTAATTTATCAGCAAAATCTTCTGCAAGATAAATATTTGCTCCACCACCAAAAATATAAACTTGTTCCGCTTCATTTATAGATTTATTAAAAAATCTTATGTCAAAACCATCAATATCATTAACAGTTTTGATCATTGAAACAATTAGGGTTTTTTCTAAATATTGAACCAGCTTATTTTTAGATACACTTTCACCATTAACCATCGACACTGTTTTCCTAAAATCTTTCAAACCATTGAATCCACACTTCTTTAAAGTTTTAGTTATTTTGGAAGGTGTTACCCCTATTTCTGCTGCCATGTCATTGATTTTATAGACGAATAATTTGTTTTGTGAATTGATCGAGTTTAGGTACTCTAATATCTTTTTATCTAAGTCGGATAAGTTGTATGTATTGTTCATTGATATTACACTTAAATTTGTTTCCATAGAATAATTATATTCCTGAATTTTCCAACTTGAAAAAAATATGCAAATCTTTTTCCTTAGGAACATAATTAATTTGAATGATAATAAAGGGGTAAATATGGAGTTAAAATTTGGAACAGCGGGAGTTAGAGGGATAATCGGTTCAGGTAACATGAACATGAATAAAACCACCGTACAAAAAGTTTCTTTTGCATTGGCAAAAGTTATTCTTGAAAAAGGAAATGAAGATAAGAAATGTGTTATCGGTTACGACAATAGAAATATGTCATTAGAATTCGCCGAAGTTGCAGGAAGTGTATTTGAATTTTTTGGTATAAAAACATTTATATTCGAAGATATAAGTCCTACACCACTTGTGTCGTACGCAATTAGAAAAATGAAGTGTGATTTTGGAGTTATGATCACAGCTTCGCATAATCCCAAAGAATATAATGGTTACAAAGCATACGATTCAACAGGATGTCAAATATTGCCAACTTTTGCAGATAAGGTTCAAAGTGAGTCACATACATGGGAGTACGAACATGAAAATCCCATTGAAATTAAAGAATTAGAAAAGGTTCCTCAGAAAATAATTAATAGTTATTTAAAAAGGATTTTAAAAACAGTTGGACCGCAAGCGAAACCAACAATTAAAATTGCATACTCACCATTACACGGAACAGGATATAAAATAGTTCCTAAATTACTAAAAACACTTGGTTATGAATTCTATGAAGATAAAACCCAAAATTTTAAATCAATTTCTTTTGAAAATACAAAGTCTTGTAATCCAGAGCACGCACTTGCATTTGAAGGTGTGAAAAAAGTAGGTCAACAAAACAAAACAGATTTAATAATGGTTACAGATCCTGATGCTGATAGAGTGGGTGTGGGAGTACTTAAAGATGGTGAATATATTTTGCTGGATGGAAATGAAACTGGAACAATTGTCTTTGATTTTTTAGCAAAAAGAATAAAAGAAGTAAAACTTAAAAAAGAGTGATATATGTTGTATTCATTTGTATCAACCGATCTACCAAAAGCTATTGCAAGGAAACACAATATAAACGTCATTGAACTCGCAACTGGTTTTAAGTGAATTGGTAATTTTGCAAATAAGATAGAGGCTGAAGGTAATAAATTCTTGTTTGGATTTGAAGAGTCGTATGGAAGTTTATATACATCTAAAATAGGTAGAGATAAAGATGCAATTCAATCAATTGTTCTAATAGCAAAAATAGCTGATTTTTATAAAAAACAAGGTAAAACATTATTGGATGTTTATGAAGAAATACAAAAAGAACATTACTTCACAAAAATGAAGATGAACCCTATAAAAATCAAACCAGAAATAACCTTCTCAATTAGTGAACTTATGAAAAAAGCAAGAAAAATAAAAGGTGTTAAAGAAATTGTTGATTTCAACAACAAAGAAGCTGAAGAAGTTAAAGGGAATATGATAAAAATAATGTTCGAAGATGAATCGTGAATTGCTGTAAGACCTTCGGGTACAGAACCAATTATTAAGGTTTATATAAACGCAAAATCTAAAGACAAAAATGATTTATTAAAAAGATTTAACGAGATTCAAAATATCTCTAAAAAATTAATATAAAAAATACTAGTAATTCTAGTATTTTTATTATTTATTTGTAACTTATCTTATCTAGCGTTTCAGAGTCGAAATCTTTTGCGATTGCAACTATCAATTTAGATGTAGCAATAATGTCATCTAAGTGACTCATTCCATTTGGGGAGTGTAAATATCTTTGAGGTATTGAAAGTGTTATGGTCGCAACTCCACCTTCACCATATTGAAGTTCACCCGCATCGGTTCCACCACCTTGAGCGACATATTTATAACACTTGATATCATTCTTTTTAGCAATATTCATTACATATTTAACTAATTTAGGATCCATCATAGTTCTTCCGTCCTTGATAAGAATAGCAACACCTTTACCTAATTCAGGTGTCCCTTCTTGTGCTCCATAGGTATCGTGTGAAGGACAAGTATCTACTGCAAAAGCAACCGAAGGCTTAATTATTGAAATTGATGTTTTTGCACCCCTTGTTCCAACTTCCTCTTGAACTGTACCTACAAAATAAGCATTTGACTTTATGTTTTCTTTTTCAAGTTCTTTTATTGCCATGGTTAAAGCTGTTAATCCTGCTCTGTTATCCATTGCTTTACCGTTTGCAAATTCCTTGTCTTCCCCCATTCTAAATGAGTTAGCTACAAGGTAAATTGGATCACCTATCTCTATACCCGCTTTTTCAGCTTGCTTTTTAGAAGTGAAACCACAATCGATATACATTTCTTTTAGTTCCATTACTTTCTTTTCTTTTTCATCTGTATTTAAGTGTGTTGAAGTATGTCCAAAAATACCTTTGAATTCCTTGCCTCCAGAAGACACTATCTTACCTTCAGAACCTACTATTGAGTGACCTCATATTCCACCAACCATTGAAAGTCTGATCTGCCCATTCTTTTGTATGTCTTGAACAAGGTAACCAACTTCATCCATATGTGCAGCAAAAACTATTTTAGGTCCGTTTTCTTCCCCTTTCCTAATTAACATTGAACCCATTCTATCTCTTGTTATTTCAAATGCTTTCTCATCTATTGAATTTCTCAGTTTTTTAGCTACTTTTTCTTCGAATCTTGAAAGCCCGTCAGTTTCCATGTAGTCTTTTAAAATTTTTCAAGTTTTATCTTTATTCATAATTTACTCTCCTTAATATATACACATTAATTATTTCATGTGAAGGGTTTAAAAACTTATTTTCCCCCTAATGGAAAAAATATTCTTTACCCATTCTAGAATTATAATTCTTGTATGATAAAAGATAAAAAAATAGAAGTGATAAAAGATATTATGAAAGAAGAGAAATTGGATGCAATTTATGTTTGATCACATCAAAATAGATTTTGATATGCAAACGTTCATTCATCAGATGGAACTCTCATAATTGATAATAAAGATGCAAGATTGTTTGTGGATTCAAGATATATCATAACTGCCAAAGAAAGTGCAAAAAATGTGGATGTATTCCTAACAAACAAGACACCAATTAAAGAAGTTGTTAGTGGGAATGAATATAAAAGAATTGGGTTTGAAGCTGATTATATTCCGTATTCAGAATTCATTGAACTTCAAGAATTATTTCCAAATGCTCAACTAATTCCCTTGCAAAGCCAAACTTGAAGGAATGTCAAAAATAAAGATGAGATTTCAAGAATAAGAAAAGCTTCTCAAATAGCTTTAACGTCATTGGAAGAAATTATGGATGAAATTAAGCCGGGTATAACTGAAAAAGAAATTGCCAATCTTCTAGAAGCACGTTGTAAATTTAATGGTGCTGACAAAATGGGGTTCGAAACAATTGTGGGTTCGGGGCCAAATGGAGCGAAAGCACACTCGGTACCCGGAGATAAAAAACTTATCGAAGGTGAATATGTTGTAGTTGATTTTGGGGTTACTTTTAAAGGTTATATGTGTGATATAACAAGAACAATACCAGTTAGTAAAGAAGTAGATCCCAAAATGAAAGAGATTGCAAATATCGTAAGGAAAGCTCAACAATTAGCCATTGCGGCTGTTAAACCAGGTGTATCAGGAGCAACAATTGATGCAATTGCAAGGGATTACATTACTGAAAAAGGATATGGAGATAAATTCGGTCATGGAACCGGTCATGGACTAGGAATTGATATGCACGAGTTCCCTGATGCATCTAAATATAATAAAGATCCCCTTGAAGTTGGAAATGTAATAACAGTTGAACCAGGTATTTATATTGAAGGTCTTGGTGGTTATAGAATTGAAGATGATATCCTTGTAACAAAAGATGGATATGAAATATTATCGAAAATATAATTTTAAAATGGTTCGCCATTTTTTTATTTTGATAATAAGCTCAATATTATAAAAACATACCACTCTAAAAAAATGCAGAGTTATATAATTTAAATGCACAATTACATATAACCTATTAAATGTACAAGGAATGACTAAGTCAGCTGTCCTAGCAACCGTGAAGCCGGAAAACTTATTTAATAATAAAATAAAATACTTTACTAAGGATGAAGTTGTTACCTCTCTTTTTTGACGCAACAACTTAATAATAAGTTGTGCGTTTTTAATACAAAAAAGGAGAAAAGAATGATTAAAAAGAAAATAGGAATGAGTCTCGTAACGGTGGCTGCTTTAGCAACACCCATAGCAACAATTATTTCATGTGGTAAAACGAATGAAAAGGGAGTTGCACACCCGAAAAAAAATAAACAAATTAATAACAAAGGTGATCACCAAATCGGAGGAAAAGAAGAACCAGAAAAAGTTACTCCAACACCAAAGAAACAATCAAAACCAACAGCAAAGAAACAATCAAAACCAACATTGAAGAAACAACCAAAACAAAAAACAAACTTAACAAAGGTTCCTGTAACACAATTGGTGAATTACCAAATGTTTATGCAAAGTTGAAAAACAGCTACAAATAATATGAATGTTGAAAATGATAAGACGTTTAATTATTTTATGATGACACACATTTGATATGGAACAAGTGTTGACTTATTGTTGCATACTCAAGATAAAGGATTTAAAATAGATAAATTTAAAAGTGATGAATTCTTAAAAGAGAGAGAAGAAAAAAATCAAAAGATTATCAACGAGGGAAAAGATGTGTTGATTGATGATGAAGGAAAAACAATCACAATCAAAGCTAATGAATTCAAAGAATTCCAAAAATACTACAACTATGTAATTACTTATGAATGAATCGCAAAAATGAAGAAAGAATTATCAGATCCGTACTACAAAAAAACATTATTAACAAACGGTCCTCTTGAAGGAATGGAAAAACTTAGTGAATTAATTAATGAACAAGGTAAAAAAATAAATTCTATAAAAGAGGTTAAAAAATTTCTTCAACAGGATAAAAGGCTAAACCATTTTAGTTTAGAGGTTTCCTTTAAAGAAGAAACAACCGAAAAAGCAGAGGGGTTATACCTAACTAGAGAATTTTACAACGGTAGACTTGGAAAAGGTCATATTGGTAAGGATGTTAAATGAACACCATTAGATAGCTCTAAAAATATTATGGAACTCGGTAAACATACTGGTTGAGCAGGAACACAACAACAAACAATGCAATTTGGTGATGGTGATTCATTCGTTGTCAAATATAATGAAGATGACTCGGATGGTATTAAACCTGCTGATTTCCTTAAAAACCTTTGATTTTATGATACTGGAGTAGTTGCTAAATACCACCCAAAAGTAGTTGAATGAAATAAAGAAATATTGGGATTAAATATGATGCAGAAAAAAATAGATGGTGAAGTTCCTAAACTTACTATGATTCCTAATGATTCAAAAAACACAGATGAAGGGTATATGCCTGCATGAATTGATACGGATGATAATTCATTAGTTAGCTATTCATTTCATGGTACGCCTGCATTTAAAATTCAACAAGCTTTATACAAAGCAAGTAAATGAATGCGTAAAGAAACTTTTGAAAAGATCGCAAAATATTATGGATACAAAGCAAAAACTAATGATGAAGGTGTTTACGAAGAAGATTCAACAATTATTGCCAACAATGCTAAAGCACCTAAAGCATCTAAAATCGATTTTGCAAAAAGAAGAAAGTTTTTCCCTAAGTTTAATAAAAGTGGATTTTGAACTTATGAAAGAATAAGCAAAAGATTATTTAAAGTTACTTTCCATAATTCTGGTGATGTTGCTATGGTTGCGGCATTATGAAAATTTGGAACTGTTGATCATAAAAAAGATGTTACATACGGTCCATTTGCTTTAGGTTCTCAAAATACTTGAGCAAGGTATGAAAATAGACATGCTTATCCATGAAGATATGACATTGTTGCAAGGAAAGAAGTTTTCTTCAAATAATGAAAAATAAAATAACAATAAATTTGGCTTTAATAGCCGCAGTGATGGTGATTCCTACAACGATAGCAGTCTCTTGTTCAAAAGAAAACAAACACGATAATTCAAGCGATAGTAAAAATAACAATAGTGTCAAAAAAGTTAAACCAAAGACAACCACAGAACCAAAGACAATCGCAGAACCAAAGACAGTCATCAAACCAAAGACAATCTCAAAGCCAAAGGTAACAACCAAACCTAAGATAGTTACTAAACCAAAACAAACCCTTAAACCCAAAATAACTCCCAAGCCTAAACAGGTTATTAAACCCACAAAATCAATTTATAACTTAGATGGCAATAGAACTGATAAAACAGATATAAAGGGAGTTCCATTTAAAGGTAAAGGTGAGGGGATTCTACAACAAACGGATTACAACTTAATTCATGAAACTATGGTTAAAAAGCCTGGAAAACAAATAGCTCTTGTTGTAATAGCGAATCACCATTTCTATACTGAAATCATTGATATCGCTAATGATCATAAAAAATTAACGGATTTAATGGATGCATCAAAAAGGTTTAAATTCAGATATTTCGAACATGAACAATTTGGGCGTTTTATGAACACATTTAAATTCAAGAAGACAAAAAATCAAGCAGAAAGTACTCATTGATTACACGGTACCAACAGACAATGAAATTACCAAGATTATTTCATGATGCTTTACTTTAATCATAAGTTTGCATCAATGGGTGTTTCAAGCACTTATTTAAATGACAATGATATTATGGAATTTACATACGATCATAATTCAAAAGGTGCTGATGGATTAGATCATTAAAAAGAAAAAATGACCTTGGGTCATTTTTTAATGGGCAACTATTGTTGATATGGTACCCGAGACTGGACTTGAACCAGCACGCTGTAAAGCAAGAGGGTTTGAATCTCTCATGTCTACCATTCCATCACTCGGGCATATGTGTTGCCCTTTTATTATAATATTTTTTAAGCTTTCTTTCGTAATATATATGAAAAAGAAATTATTGGATAGAATATAAAACCAAATAGAGGCA
The DNA here is from genome assembly GCF_004335995.1 of Mycoplasma todarodis. Classification (GTDB taxonomy): domain Bacteria; phylum Bacillota_I; class Bacilli_A; order Mycoplasmatales; family Metamycoplasmataceae; genus Mycoplasma_K; species Mycoplasma_K todarodis. The sequence continues at coordinate 44,629 of NZ_PSZP01000005.1, read as the reverse complement.
TGAATCATGCTCAGAAAATAAGTCAACCTCCACCCTTCAAGTCTCTCTTTTTCCTTACGATTTTTGTAGTTATTGAAGCAACTGTTGCTGATAGTCAACCAACAGCAAACATTAATAATCCGATAAAGAATCAACCACTTGTTTGTGTAAATCATTTGAACATACCTTCAACTAGTAAATTAACAATTCCTTTTTTATCTACAGTATCTTTGAGTGCTAATGCAGCAATTTTCTTAAATGAAACATAATCTGAGAATTCGAATAAACTTTTGGCAAATTCAACATGCTTATCATTTATTGGTTGAATTCCATTTAGGACTTCATTCTTATCTTTAACTAATTGAATTATCGCTTTAAAGAATGTGTGTTGTGTTTCTTCGTTTTTAATTAAATCCTGAATCGCATCATTCACGTGTTGGAAATTTTCCTGTGGTGATAGACTGTGTGATAGTGTAATTTTGTGATCGCCAAGATTTGCATTTAAAGCATTAACTAACTTTTGTAAATTTTCAATGTCTTGTGGACCTACACTCTTTTTATTTTTAAAATAATGAGTGAAACCATTTACATATTCACTAATTTCCTTTGCATAAGCTAACCCTAAAATTTTTGTTAAAAAGTGATATAGATTTCATGCCATAAGGAAAATCCCGGCAAGAATAAAGATAGAAATAAAAATGTTGATTATAGCGGTAACTCAAACGCCTAATGTTCTGTTTTCCATAACCACCTCCCTATACATAATATTAAAGCATTTGCTAAATAAATAAATATTTTTCTTGCTATTTTTTACTGACTTTTAAGTTTTTAAGGTTTTATATTACTCTTAGTTTATAATAACTATATTATGTATGACACAATAACAGCAATATCATCTGGTAATGTAAACCAGGCTATATCAATTATCAGGGTTTCAGGTCCTGAGGCTTTTGAAATCGTTTCTAAAATTTTCACAGGTAAAGTAGGAAAGGATAAAACATTAACTTTTGGTAAGATAATGGATCAAAAAGAAGTTGTTGATGAAGTTTTAGTTGCATGATTCAAAGGTCCAAATACTTTTGTTGGAGAAGATACGGTTGAAATCAATGCTCATGGTGGTGTAGTTAATACAAATAAAATATTAGGTTTAATCCTTGCTAATGGAGCAAGAATAGCTGAAAATGGAGAGTTTTCAAGACGTTCATTTATGAATGGTAAGATGGACCTTGTTAAAGCTGAGGCGATAAATGATTTGATCCACGCTAAATCTGAAGCACAAACTAAACTATCTGTTAAAAAATTCGATGGGAGAACTTCAAAACTAATAGAAGGTCTTAAAAAGAAAATGCTTAATATCATCGCAACATGTGAAGTTAATATTGATTATCCTGAATATGATGATGTTGAACAATTAACAACAGAAAATTTATTACCTGCCTTAAAAGAAATTGAAAAGGAAATAACAAATGTAGTAAACGTTTCAAATAGTTCAAGAGCTATTTACGAAGGTGTTTCCGTTGCTATTGTTGGTAAACCTAATGCAGGTAAGTCTTCATTGTTAAATGCACTATTACAAGAAGAAAAAGCTATCGTTACCGATATACCAGGTACAACAAGAGATATTGTTGAAGGAACACTTCAAATTGGACAAGTTCTATTGAAATTGAAAGATACAGCAGGTATTCACAATACTGAAGATAAAGTAGAAAAAATGGGTATTGAAAAATCTATTACTGAGATTTCGAATGCTGATTTAGTCATCCATCTTATTGATTCAAAAATTGGAGAAACAAAGGATGATGAAGAAATAGAAGCTGCTTCAAAAGGAAGACCATACTTAAAAGTGTGAAATAAAAATGATTTAGCAAAACGTGAGGGTATTTCAATTTCTGCTAAAGAGAATAAAGTTACTGAATTATTTAATGCAATTGAAGATAAATTTAAAGATATTGATTTAAACGATGAAAGAATAGTTTATAACACTAGACAACTTTCATTGATTAAAGCAGCATTAATCTCTATTCAAGATGCAATAAATGGATTAGAAATGCAACTTGGACCGGACACTGTTATTATTGATATTCAAAAAGCTTGAGATGATTTAGCAAATATACTTGGTAAAGCCGATCAAGAAGACTTATTGGATTCAATGTTTAAGAACTTTTGTCTTGGAAAATAAACACCTTGGGTGTTTTTTATTATTTTCTTTATAATTTGATTATGAAATATATAGATACACATATGCACGTAGTGCCATCAGAATTTGAAGACTACCAAGAAATATTACAAAACGCCTTTGATAATGGCGTTAATAAAATGTTTGTTGTTGGTTGTGAAGAAAAAACAATACCAGAAACATTAGAACTAGCAAAACAATATGAAAATATACATCCTATAATTGGGATTCATCCTAATGATTCAACAGGAGCAGCGGATGCGGAATTTGTAAGGAAACACTTTACAAAAGAAGTTATAGCAATTGGAGAAATAGGATTAGACTTCCACTGAGAAGACAATCCTTCTAAAGAAACACAACTAGAATCTTTAGAAGCTCAAATGGAATTAGCTATGGAAAAAGGTGTTCCTGTAGTAATTCATTCTCGTGATGCAAATGAAGAAACATTAAAAGTTATTGGAAAAGAAAAATACAAGGATCTTAAAATAATTATGCATTCATATGCTTATGGTGAAGAATCACTTCAAGATTACCTTGATTTAGGATGTTACATTTCTTTCTCAGGGATTGTGACATTTAAAAATGCTAAAGACTTTAAAGAAGCAGCTAAAAAGGTTCCTTTAGATAGATTGCTTTCAGAAACTGATTCTCCTTACTTAGCACCAATTCCACATAGAGGTAAAAAGAATCAACCTGCCTATGTAATTGATACAATTAAACACATTGCAGAACTAAGAGAAGAAAGATTAGAAGATGTTGTTGAAGCGATTGAACAAAATGTTAAAAAGGTATTCAATGTTTAAACCATATTAATGGTTTTTTCTTTATAATTAAAACAATATGTTAACACTAAACAAAATTAAAGAATTACAAACTAAATATGAATTACAAGTCCACGCTAAAAAAAGATTTGGACAAAACTTTTTAATTGATCAAAATGTTCTTGAACACATCATTGAAGTTGCTGATATCAAAGGTAAAGACGTCGTTGAAGTTGGACCAGGTATGGGTTCATTAACTGTGTTCTTGCTTCCTGAAGCTAAAAAACTAACAGCTTATGAAATTGATAAAGATATGATTACGGTCTTAAATGGAGAAATAAAGGATGAAAATTTTGAATTAATAGATGGAGATTTCTTAAAGCAACCTTTAGAATGAGAAGGTAAAAAAACTCTTGTGGCAAACCTTCCTTACTATATTACTTCGGACATACTTTTTAGATTATTTGAGAATGTTGAAAAGTTCGATAAAGCAGTTATCATGATTCAAGATGAAGTTGCTGATAGATTGAGTGCTCCTGTTGGTTCAAAACAATATGGTAAATTAACAATCTCAACAAATTACTATGCAACAGTGAAAAAAGAATTTGTAGTTAAACCATCTTCATTTTCTCCTGCACCGAGAGTTAATTCAGCGATAGTGTCTTTAACATTTAATAAAACTCAGGATTTAGACAATAAAGCCTTTTTAGAATTTGTTAAAAAATCATTTACTCAAAGACGTAAAACGCTATTTAATAATTGAAAATTAATTATGGGTCCAGAAGCAGCAAAAGAATTAATCTTAGAAATGGGTTTAAAAGAATCTGTGAGACCTCAAGAACTAACAAACAAACAATTTGAAGAAGCTTTTTTAAAGTTCACTAAATAAACACCTTTGGGGTGTTTTTTAAATACAAAATAGACCAAATTATGTATAATAATTTTATGATTAAAAAATGAATAAGAGACGCTTCGGTTTACCCAGGAGTAACATTTACAGATATAGAAAATACCTTTATTGAAGAAGGTGCAAAAATTGAAGAGGGTTGCTTTATTGAACCTCTTGTAAGTATTGATGCAAAATCTACAATACAAAAAGGTGCAAGACTATATCAAGGAGTAATTGTAAAAGAATCAGTTGTTGGAGAAGGTTCTAACATTGGACAATACACATTACTAAGAAACAATGTTATTCTTCTTGGAAAAAACGTAATTGGTCCACACTCAGAAATTTCAAACTCAACATTCCATGAAGGGGCTTCAGCATATCATAGAGCATTTGTATCTGATGCCACAATTGGAGAGGGTACACAAATTGGTTCTGGTATTGTGACTGCGAACTCTTGACATGACGGTAACAAATACGAAACTATCATTGGTAAAAATGTAAAAATCGGTGTAAATGCAGTATTTGTTGCTCCTATAAAAATAGGGGACGAAGCTGTAATTGCAGCTGGTTCAACAATCACAAAGAATGTAGAAACAAAACAAATGGCTTTTGGTAGAGCCAGACAAGTTACAAAGGAACAAAATGAAAAATAACAATGAAACAAGAATATTTGCCATGGAGAACTCAGAAGTTCTTGGTGGTAAAATATCATCAATACTTGGTATTGAATTATCACAAATAGAAAAAACAAAATTCTCAGATGGAGAAGTATTAGTTCAATCAAAAGACACATTTAGAAATAAAGATGTATTCATCATTGCATCAACATCAACACCAGTAAATGACAATATTATGGAATTACTTTTATTCATAGATTCTCTAAAAAGAGCTTCAGCAAGACACATTACTGTTGTTAACACTTACTACGGATACTCAAGACAAGATAGAAAAGCAAAAGGTAGACAACCAATTGGTGCTAAATTATTCGCTGATTTACTACAAACAGCAGGAGCTACAAAAATTATCGCAGTTGACCTACACAACCCATCAATCCAAGGGTTCTTTGATATTCCTCTTGATGACTTAAAAGGACAATTTGTATTCGCTCCAGAAATTAAGAAAACAGGAAAATTCTCAGTTGTTTCACCAGACCATGGTGGAGCTGTTAGAGCTAGAGTTCTAGCTGAACTAGTTGCTGATACAGTTCAAGTTGCTATTGTTGATAAACGTAGAACAGGACCTAACCAATCAGTTATTTCAGGAATACTAGGAGATGTTAAAGGTAAAAACTGTGTTATTATCGATGACATGATCGATACAGGTGGAACAATCATTAAAGCTGCCGAAGAACTTAAACGTCAAGGTGCTAAAAAGATTCTTATCGCTGCAACACACGGTATTTTCTCAAAAGGTTTCAAACACTTCGAAGAATCAGATGCAATTGAACACGTATTAATTACCGATTCAATCGCAAGTGTATATGACATTAAATCTGATAAATTAAAAGTTGTTTCATTAGATACATTCTTATCAAAAATAATTCAAGCTACAATTGAAGGAACTTCTGTTTCAACAATTTATAGCCAAATCCAAGATAAACTATAAGACTCAATGTCTTATTTTTTATTTTTGATAGTATAATTATTCAGTTATGAAGAAAAACACTTTCGCATTAAATAATAATAATTGTTAAAACGTAGATCATTTGTTCTACGTCAATTTATTATTGAATGTGGAACTTTAATTAATAAAGAACACATTCTAAAAAGGGTGTGTTTTTAAATTCATAAAATTAAAAAAAGAAAGGATGGCAACATTATTTAGTTGCTATATAATTTAGTCATGACTATAAAAAAATTATTAAAAGATATTGCTTCATTACATGAAACAAAACAAGAAATTAAAGGATGAATTACAGCTAATAGAGGGAACAAGAAAATAAGATTTATCGCTGTAAATGATGGTTCAACATTTGCTAACCTGCAGGTAGTTGCAAAAGCAGAAATGGAACTGGATTTAGAACTTGTAGATAAAGCAAGGATGGGTGCTTCTGTAATCATTAAAGGTACATTATTACATACACCAGAAGGCAAACAAGTTGCTGAATTAGTAGCTGAAAACTTCGAGATTCTTAAGAACACTGATGAAGATTTCCCATTACAAAAAAATGGTATTTCAAGAGAAGTTTTAAGAGAAATTCCACACTTAAGACATAGAACAAACTTATTCCGTGCCACAATGAGAGTTAGATCAACACTTGCACAAGAAATACATGCTCATTTTGCTGATAAAGGTTATTTATTAGCACCTTCACCAATTATCACTGGAAATGATGGAGAAGGAGCTGGAGAAGCATTCGTTGTTGATGATGAATCAAAAGATTTATTCTTCGGAAAAAAAGCCACACTTGGAGTTACAGGACAACTACACGCAGAAGCTTACGCAAATGGATTTGGTGGAGTTTATACATTCGCACCAACATTCCGTGCTGAAAATTCACACACACAAAGACACGCTGCAGAATTTTGAATGGTAGAACCAGAAGTTGCCTTTGCTGACTTGCAAGAAATAATTAGAATTGCTGATGAAATGTTAAAAACAGTTATTACAAAAACAATTGAAAAACATGAGGAAGAATTTACTTTCCTAGAAAAGTTTGTTGCTCCAGGATTGAATGAAAAACTACAATCATACATCGGACAAAAACTAACAGTTATGGATTATGCAGATGTAATTAAGGAACTTCAAAAAGTTTCTGATAGATTTGATGAAAAAGATATTCACTTTGGAATTGATTTAGCTACAGAACACGAAAAATACATCGCAGAAGAATTTGTAAAAGGACCTGTTGCAGTTACTAACTATCCAAAAGATATAAAAGCATTTTACATGTTCCAAAACGAAGATGGAAAAACTGTTGCTGCATTCGACTTACTAGTACCTGGAATTGGTGAGTTAATTGGTGGGTCTCAAAGAGAATGTGATTACGACAAATTAGTTACTCGTATTAATGAAATGGGTATCGACCAAGAAGATCTACAATGATACTTAGACTTAAGAAGATTTGGTCAAGGAATGTCAGCTGGATTTGGACTTGGGTTTGAAAGATTAGTTATGTATGTAACTGGTGTAGAGAACATTAGAGATGCAATTGCTTTCCCAAGAACACCTGGTAAATTAATGATGTAATTAGAAAAAAGAACCAACCCTATAGGGTTGTTTTTTAATACTATCAATTATCACAACTATTTATAGAAGACCAGAAGAAATAGACCCATTCTTCGAAAGAATGTACACACAAAAAAATAAGAATTTTGAACTTATTGTTGTAGTGGACACTAATGTTTTTGGGCAAATGGAAAAATTACAAAAATGATCTAAAAAGTTTAAAAATAAAATGAAGATTGCATACAATACAAAACGTCAAGGAAGAACAAAGTCTAATTTAGATGGAATTAAAATGGCATCAGGAGAATACACACTTTTCATTTCAACATCAGATGAAATTAAAAGATTTGAAGGTGTTGATGAAATCATAACTTCACTGAAAAAAATTGGTTCACCAGACATTCTTGAATTCCCAGCAACATTTAGAGGTGTTACAAGATGAAATTCTGATTTAAGAATTAAAGCACCAACAATGGTTGAGATTGAAAAGAAACCAATCGTTATTGCTAAGACAATGCCATTCGCACTTAATAAAATATATAAAACAGAATTATTAGTGGATGCAGCTAGTCAATATGCTGGCGCAGAATTAAACACAAGATTCTCAATTGAACTTCTATACCAATTCTTAAATAAACATGCAAAAACATTCGCAACTGTTAATAAAAGAATTATTAAAACTTATGTTGCAAAAGAATCAGTTTCATTTAACCCAATGAGACTTTCAAGACAATTAATTAAAAATATTGCACAAGCAGAAATGGTTAATTCAGAATATTTACAAGAGATTACATATGCAACTTTATATAGTGTTGCAATATTCCTGCCAATATTTACAATCGCTTATAAAAATAATGTTATGTTTAATAAGTTATTTGAACAAATTTCAAAAATGTATGACAAAGATCTTAAAACAGTATTGATTACAAATAAATACTTATTAAAAAATGACAGGGAAGCTATTTGACTTTCTGCAAAAAGAACAAAAACAGAACTTAAAAAGTCAATAAAAGATTTTAGATAGGAGCAGCATGAAAGTTAATAAACCAATTGGATTATTTAAAAGATTAATTTCTAGAGCTATAGATTTTTTCTTTATTGCCGTAATCTCAATCGGTTTGCTTTTTATTCTTGCTACACCTCACAAGAATGGTCCAGCAACATTTGCTAGTCCATGAATGTTTTATGTATGAGCTTTAATAACAATACTTTGTATAGGTATTTTTATGATTGCGATACCATTAGCAACTAAAGGTTGAACACTTGGTATGAAACTCTTAAGAATAAAAGTCATTGCCACTGACGGAAGAAATATATATAAAGCAATATTAAAACGTGAAATGGCGTTTGGTGTTGCATGAGTAACTATTGCTTTACTTGGTATGGCTATAATAAATCACACATTGATAGATTCGGCTGCTAGAGTTAAGGGTTACACAAACCCCTTAGATCAACTAACTGCTTTTGAAAAAACAAGGATGACATTCATAGGTTCTATTTCCGGACTTATTTGATTCATTCAAATGTGATTAGGTATAACAGTAATTCCAAATAAAGATAAAAGAGGATGACATGATAGGTGAGCACATGCTGCTGTTGTGAGTTCAAACAAAAAGATTGATAAAGAAATTGAAGAACAAACAAAAATCATAGAACCAGTTAACATAGAAAATAATAGTGTTGAATGAATCAACATGAAGGAGAAATAATGAGTAAAATATTAGAAGGTTTAAATACAAATCAAAAGAAAGCGGTTATGCATTCAGAAGGTCCACTTAGGCTTATTGCTGGTGCTGGATCTGGTAAGACAAGAGTCCTTACACATAAAATTGCATACCTTATAGAAGAAAAGAATGTAGATCCATCAAGAATTCTTGCGGTTACATTTACAAATAAAGCAGCAGGAGAGATGAAAGAACGTGTTGCTGCCATAATTGGTGAAGAAGCTGCACATAAAGCATTACTTTCTACATACCACTCAATGTGTGTGAGAATTCTTCGTCAAGATATTACATCTCTTGGATACCCAAGAAACTTTAATATCATTGATAACATTGATCAAAGACAAATCTTAAAACCAATTTACGCTAAGTATAATGTTTCTTCAAAAACAATGTCTTATTCACACATGATTGATTATATTTCTAAAGCTAAAGCAAACATGATGGACCCTGAGGAACTTCTTGCTTCAGCTGAGACTGAAGGGGATAAATATCAAGCATTGATTTATAAGGGGTATAAAGAATCAACATTTGCTTCAAAATCACTTGACTTTGATGACTTATTGATTTTCGTTCATAAATTATTCATTACTGATCAAAGAGTTGCTGAAAAATGAAAAGCAAAATTTGATTATGTTCTTGTTGATGAGTTTCAAGATACTTCATGAATACAATATGAAATTGTTAAAGTTCTTGCACACCACGATAACATCACAATTGTTGGTGACCCAGATCAAACAATCTATACATGACGTGGAGCAAAAGTTGAATTAATCATTAACTTCGATAAAGACTTTACAAAATCTAAAACAATTAAGTTAGAAGAAAATTATCGTTCAACTCAATCAATTCTTAATGCTGCAAATGAATTAATTGAGCACAACGAAAACAGACTTCCTAAAAAACTTATCTCTAATAATGATGCGGGTGAAAAAATAATATTCAACCATGCATACTCACCAGAAGCTGAAGCTAAATGAGTAGTTCAAAGAATTGATGAGCTTAGAAGACAAAAAGTTCAACTTAAGGATATGGTTATATTCTATAGATCAAATTACCTTTCAAGAACAATGGAACAAGCATTAATCAATGGTAATGTTCCTTATAAAATCTTTGGAGATGTTAAATTCTTCGAAAGACAAGAAGTTAAAGATGCTATTGCTTACTTAAAAGTTATCGCTAATGGAGATGAGGTTGGTTTACAAAGAGTTATAAACGTTCCTTCTCGTAAGATTGGTAAAACAACTGTTGAAAAGATTGCTAAGTTTGCTGATTCAAAAGGTAAAACAACACATGACGCGATTCTTGCTCACTATGGAGAAATTCCAGTTACAGCATCACAAAGAAATTCACTAGGTAAACTATTTAACCTATTTGCTAAATATAGAGCCGCTTTAAAATCAAACACAATTAAATTAGTTCTTGAAAAATTCTTAATTGAAGTTGGTTACATGGATTCATTAACTCAAATAAATGAATTAAACCGTATTGCCAACATTAAAGAATTAATAAACATGATTGGTAAATGAGAAGAAGCAAACCCAGGTAAGACATTAGAAGAATACCTACAAGAAGTTGCACTTGTGTCTGCACAAGATGAATTAAGTTCAGGTTCTTCATATATTACTCTAATGACAATTCATACTTCGAAAGGACTTGAATTTGATAATGTATTCTTAATTGGATTATCAGAACAAGTGTTCCCTTCATCAAAAGCTATCGCTGCCGGTGGAGCTGCTATTGAAGAAGAAAGAAGATTAGCTTATGTTGCTATAACTCGTGCAAGAAAAAGACTTTTCCTTTCAGATTCAAAAGGTTACTCAATTGATCATAGATTCATGAAAGTGCCTTCAAGATTCATTACAGAAATGGGTGTTAGAATAAGAGACTTCACCAAGGAGATATTCATACCTAAACAAATGGAAACACATTACGCTAAGATAGAAGATGTTGAATACGAAGTGGGTTCACAAGTTAAACATAAAGTATTTGGTATCGGTGTAATCACTGAGATTGATGGAGAAATGGCAGAAATTGCTTTTGAAGATCCACATGGAACAAAAACATTAATGAAAAATCATAAATCGCTATCAAGCGTACAAGAAATAATAGAGGAAGACGAGGAATAATATGTTTATAGCCATTATCGTAATAATAACTATATTGTTTACTGGATTGTTAATAGCAATCTTGTATTTCTTATTCAATAAAGAACTTATAGCAAACGATAGTGGTAAAATAATGTTCGAAATCGATTATAAGAAAAGAAAAATTAGAAACATAAAACACCCCGCTTTAAGTGGAACTAAGATTCCGAACTCACAAAAAATATCATCGTTCTATACAACTAAATGAACAGATCTTGATAAATTTATGACCTTCTTTGATAAAGAAACAAATAAAAAGTATAGAAATGCAATGCATGATATTGAAAATGAAAAAGATGTTAAAGTGAGTTTTGAAGTTCGGCCAGTGAGAAATCATCAACCGAAAATTCAAACTAGAAAAAATAAAATTCTTAAGAAACTAGAGTGAAAAGGTAAAAAGAATTTTGAAATGAAAACAACATTATTCAAGTGTGAAAATTCTTTTATTGGTGGTGAAATTAAGTTTTGATTACCTAACCCTGAAACAAAAATGACTTTCCCTGATAAAGTTAGCAAAAAATCAATGTCTAAATTTGACGCTAAATTTATTGGGTTCTGAGTTTTCTGCATGAGAGAAACAACACCAGAAATAAAAAATACTTTCTTCAATCAAATGAAAAAAGCAATTGGTATCAGTGATATGAAATATTTCCTTTATGAAAATAAATTAGTATTAGTTATGCCTACACAAAGTTTAATTCAAGTTAAGAAGAAAATACAGAAAAGAAATCCTCAAATCCAAAAAGTACTTAAGAAAAAGGGTGCTAAAAAATACTTTGATCATTCCGGAACATTATTCACAAAGAGAATTGATTCACCTAAGAAAAATGCTGATTTATTAATTAAATTGGATTATATTATTTGAAAATCATTAAAACTAAACACACAATCAACTTATGCTGAAGATGATATCCAAGTTTTCCAAAAATACAAGCATGCTTATATAACAATCGAACAAACAATAAAAGCTAAATCTATGGAAACTATGGAAACGAGAGTTAGAAAATTCGGTGGTAAAAGATCTATCATTAAATATATATTCCCTGACATTAAAGGGACACCTTCAAGGTTTATAGCAATGGTTCTGACAAATGAAGTTATGCGTATTAAGATGATGAATTCGCATGCTGAAAAGATAACTTCAGAGATAAGTTCTAGTCCAGGTATTATGGATGTTAATGCTCAATGACTAATTGACAACTCTAGGAAGATTGTTAATAATAAAATAATCTATATGGTTGAATATAATGACAAGACCCCTCAAAAGCTTCTTTTTGCTATTATTATGCAATTACAAGAAAGAGGTATTCTATGTGGTATTAGAATACGTAAAGCTGATGTTAAGGACATGACGGCTTTAACAAGAGTTGCTCCTAAATTTATAGTAATTGATAGAGAACTATCAAAAGTTGCACACAACTCTGAGACATACGTTAAGTTATCAGTAATCAGAGAAGTGGCTGCTAAAAAAGGTACAAAAATGATTTATGAATTACCTTCGTTGAAGCTTGATTCAAAACAAAGAAAAGTTATAGGACTAGAGTTCTATTACGACTATAAATAAAAGACTAAACAATAGTCTTTTTTTTATTGCCTTTGAATTGTAATAAAACAAAAAAATAAACATAATAATAACTTGATTTTTATGAGAAAACAACCCATTTCTAAGAAATTTAACTTTTTTTCACACTTTTTTAACATTTGCTAAAAGTTGTTGTATAATCTTAATACTTATGAAAAAATTAGACAAAATAACACCACAAAATGAAGACTTTTCTAGATGATATACAGACGTTGTTAAACAAGGACAACTGATGGAATATGGTCCAGTAAAAGGGACGATTGTATTTAAACCAAATTCATACGGAATTTGAGAAAACATACAAATGGAATTTAACAAGGTAATTAGATCAAAAGGAGTAAAAAACGTTTATTTACCTGTTTTAATACCATTATCATATATCGAAAAAGAAAAAGACCACGTTAAAGGATTTGCACCTGAACTTGCAACAATAACAAAAGTTGGAGATAAAGAATTAAATGAATATTCAGTAATTAGACCTACTTCAGAAGTTCTATTTGGTGAATTATTCGCAAAAGAAGTTAATTCATACAATGATTTACCAATCATGTACAACCAATGAGCTAATGTTTTAAGATGAGAAAAAACAACAAACCCATTCTTAAGAACATCTGAATTCCTATGACAAGAAGGACACACAACTCATGCTACAGCTATTGAAGCTAGAAAACTTTCAAGAACAATGATTAAAGAGTATGCAAAATTCTTAGAAAAATACCTTGCAATCCCTACAATCGTTGGTAAAAAAACTCCTAAAGAAAAATTTGCTGGAGCAGTTACAACTTATACAATTGAAGCAATGATGAAAGATGGTAAAGCTTTACAATCAGGTACTTCACATTACCTTGGACAAAACTTTGCGAAAGCATTCAACATTTCTTTCCAAAATAAAGACAATAAGCAAGAACTTGCTTACCAAACATCATGAGGAGTATCAACAAGATTAATTGGTGCTATCATCATGACACACGGTGACGATAGAGGAATTATTATTCCACCTAGAGTAGCCCCAACACAAATTGATATTATTGAAGTTTTTGGACACAAACATGAAAATGTTCATACTGCCGCAGTTGAACTTCAAAAAACATTAGGTCGTAAATGAAGAGTTAACTTAGATGCATCTTCAAAAGGACCAGGATTCAAAGCTGGACAATCAGAAATTCAAGGAACACCACTTAGAATTGAAGTTGGACCAAGAGATCTTGAAGAAGGAATAGTTACACTTGTAAGAAGAGATACTTTGGAAAAAATCCAAATGCCTATTGATGAAGTGAAGAAACAAATTAAACCGCTTCTAGATGACATTCATAATAATCTTTTAACTTCTGCAAAAGCTAGATTAGAAGAAAAAACAATTTATACAGAATCATATGAAGAATTTAAATCAATCTTTAAAGATGACAAGAATCTAAAATTCGTTATTGTACCTTTTGCAGGTAATGATAAAGATGAAGAAATGATTAAAAGAGAAACATTAGCATCAACAAGATGTTTACCATTTAAATTTGAAAAACCAGGACGTAGAAAGTGTATAATTACAGGGCAATTAACAAATCGTTTTGTTGTCTTTGCTAAGGCATACTAAACGTTTTAAAAAGGAGAGAAAATGACAGAATTTATTAAACCAGAAGACATTGAAGTTAAAGTTAAAGAAAATACTTTTACAGTAATCGCCGTAGCTGCTTCATGATGTGGACCATGTCAAATGATGACATCAACAGTATGAGATCAAATTAACTCAGAAAAAACAGACATTTCAATTTACAAAATTGACGCTGATGAACATAGAGAATGAGCCGTTGCAAATAACGTTTCAGGACTACCAACAATGTTCTTTTATAAAGAAGGTACAAAGACTGGTGAAGCATCAGGATACATGCCTAGAGAAGAATTTGAAGAAAAAGTTAGAGGCTAAGCCTCTTTTTCTTTATAATTTGTATATGAAATTTAATCCAAAAGCATTTTTCATTGATTTGGACGGTACTGCATTCGACACAAAAGTTGATGGACACCACGCAATCTCTGAAGAAAACAAGAAAGCAATCATTGAAATAAATAAAAAAACGCCAGTTATTATTTCAACAGGAAGACACGTCAAAAATGCACTTCCACTTATACAAGAATTAGGTCTAAAATATGCTGTTTGTCAAAATGGGGCACAAATCGTTGATATAGAAGGAAATATCATCGAGAAACATAACTTCCCAGGTCCAATCGCAGAACGTATATTAAAAATCATGATGAAAAACAAAATGATGATTAAACCAAATGATGATGGGATATTCTATGGGGCAAGATTCCCATATGGAATGATTACAAGACACGTTGGTTTCAAAACACATAGAAAATATGATTTTGAGCACACAAAAGAATTTACTAAATTAGTATTCTCTGGTGCTGGTAAAAAGAAAATCTCAAAATTAAACGAAGAGCTAAGTGAGCAATTCCCTTCACTTTCAATTGTTACATCTGGTAATGGTTACACAATTGAGGTTACATCAGGAGAAGCAACAAAAGGTCAAGCTAATGTTGCTGTTGCTAAGTTATTGGGTGTAGATCCAATGAAAACTGCACACATTGGTGATTCAATGAATGATTCAACATGTAAGGATAAAACTATGCTTGTTGCTATGGCAAATTCAAATCCTAAATTAATTGAAATGGCAGATTGAATAGGTCCGTCTTATAAACCAGCCGGACTTGCAAAAGTGCTACTTAATAAAGAAGTTAAAGAAAATAAATAATCGTTTTAAACGGTTATTTTTTTAATAAAAAAATGCCTTAGCATTAGTCTAAAAGAACTCTTTCAACATCGTATCATTCTTCATCGATTTGAATTCTCATTACTCCCTGAACCTTTTGGTTCTTGTCTAGTTGTTTTATTATTCTGAAAGGTATTTTATTAATCTTACCTTCCAACTTATCCGCTTTACGTAAATTAGATTTTTTAGAAAGTAATTGAGAATTCCTTCTTGAACGAATTCCACCCTTGCTCTTTGGGTAGATATGGTCAACCGTAGTGGGACCCTTATTTCCGAAGCAATCTCTATGTGTTTTAAAATCTCAACTTTTTATTTTCATACATCTATTTTACCCTTACTTTTTAATTATGTGTATTTTACTATTTACTTTTATATAATTAGGTTCACATTAAATGCGATATAGGAGAAATAATATGATAAAAATTAATTGATTTGCAAGACTGTTTATGAGTTGAAAAAAATTAGAAGAACACATAACATCGAATAATTCTAATGATAAAGAAATGGCTGTAATGAAAACACAACTTAGAATGACTGAGCAAAGATTGGAAGAGATCACTAAACAAAAAGATGAACTTAATGTATTTTTGACAGAAGTTAAAAATGAAAAGAATGAGATTTCAAGAAAACTTGAATTACAAACTCATGATTTTGAAGTAGCTAAACAAAAAGAACAAGAATCAAATATTTCTATTAGTGAGAAATTACAAGAGATAGAAGTTCTAAAAGATAGGATAAGAGATGAAAGAACAAATCTTGAATACTATAAAAAACAAATCAATGATAAATTGATTCCATTAAACAAGATTGAAAAAACGTTTTTCGCATCATCTGGAAATAAGGGTAAAGGTGAATTAGGAGAACTACAATTAAAGACGCTTTTACAAAAGTCAGGTCTTGACAACAATATTTGAGTAGAGAACCTTACAGTTGGTAAAAACGTTGTTGAATTCGCGATTCAATCAGGTAACGAAGATGAAAAATGAATTCCAATTGATTCAAAAGTATTAGAAACAGAAATTGATCCGGATACAAATAAAATTATTGTAGATCAAAAATACAAAAACAAAGTACTAGCACAAGTTAAAACAATAACTAAATACTTAGGTAAAAGCAATACTGCAGATTATGGATTATTAGTATTGCAAAATGATGAGATTTATATGAAACTTTATAATGAGTTTCCATCATTCTTTAAAGAAGTTATTGAAGAACATAAAGTGTACATTACTTCTCCATCGTCATTTGTTCAAATAACTTGATCAATAGCGAACATCATCAAAATTTATGAAAGAGTTCATAAAGATGAAATGATTTATGATCAAATGGTAAGTATTTTAGAAAGTGTAAACAAATTTTCTAACAAATTAGCTTCAACACATAAAGAGTTTAATATTGCTATGACAACTCACTATCCAACGATACAGAAAAAACAAAATAACCTTGTTAAAAAATTGGTTAAAGAAGGAAAGATAAAAGAACTTCCTACAATAGAAAATAAATAAAACTATATAATAGGAATAAGAAAGTTGGTAATAATGGCTAAGAAACATAAAATCGTTAAATGTAAAGTTGAATCAATTAATAAATTCAATAATCAAATTACTATGTCTTGCGGTAAAAGAATTTTAAACGCGAGAGGTAAAGGTGCAAACTGAACTACAAATACAAAACAAATGAAAATTGCAAATGATCATATTTTGATTTGTACTGAAAACGAGGAGTTTTAAAAACTGCTTGTTTTTTTATTTTGTGTGAAAGTTTTATAATTATATTAGGAGGGTAATATGTCGCAAAAAATTAAAAAACACTTAGAAGATCATAAAGAGTATTCCATATACGAGACTACTGAGGGTAAAAAAGGTATTGCTCGTAAAGAAGAGGGTATTAAACCAGGAGATGTTATTGATGCTAAAGAAATGCCTGCAGATCACCCAATTAGGGATTTAGATAATAGAATTGGGTTAGCAATAGAAGAACTTGCTTGAATATTTTCTAAAATTTAAACAACAACTAACCATTGTTGTTTTTTTGTCCTATTACTCTAAAAAATGAACTTTAATATTTATTTGGTTTTGCAATAAAACTACAAAATGTTATAATTAAGCAAATATCAAAAGGGGTCGAAAATGAAAATTAAAAAAGCATTTTTAGGAACATCATTAATAGCACTAACAACAGCGCCAATTGCTGTTGCAGTTTCTTGCGGTGATGAGAACATCCCCAATTGAAAAGGAAAATCAAACTTTGAATTAAAAGTTGGACAAGAACTTGCAATGGAACAACAAGATGCTCATGAGGATACTTTTGGTTTCAGCTTGACACAACAACTAGCTGAAGAAACTATGAAATTACAAATTTGACTTTCTAGGCGTGGATTTACTTTGTTTTCTAATGCAACAAGTATGTTTGAAAATCTGACAACTGACATACCTGATGTTAGGTATTATGATTACTTGTTAACTGAAAAAGAAAAGCGCAAGTTAACTACGAAAGAATGTTACGCCTTTGGTCAAATGGAAATAGCTATACAAAAATGAATTCAAACAAAAGTAAATGGTCTTATTAGTAAAACTAGAAATTTCATTCAAAATATCACTTGAACAAATGGTGGGAAAGATATTTTAGAAGGGCTACCAAGAAGTTATAAGGTAGAAGAAATTAAGAATACATTAAAAGGAATAGCAATTAAAACAACTCTTTCTACACAACCTCCAAAAGGACGTGTTACTGGTTATTTCGTTCGTGATCCTTTTTCTGGAAAAATTATGGGTTCATCTGAAGATAAAGAAATAACAATAAAGGATGCACATGGTGATTTAGACAAAATTATCGATCAAATAAACTCCAATAAAGCAAAGGGAGATGAAGCGACAACAAAAGATGAAACACTCCTTACAAAATATGTTATTTCAAAAAGATTCCTTGGTATAAGATTTTCAAAAAATATATTAACAAGAAAAACTTTATCGAAATCTTTAAGCATGCCTGAAGCACTATTGGAAATAAAAAAAGAAAACGAATATAATTTTAAACAAAATGTAAATCGTTTCCGGAAAATAGAAGAATACATCAATAACCTTGTTATGGAACACATCAACAAAAATAATGGTGACATCACTAAAATATTTGGTAAAGAAATGTATACTTACAAACCAGCAGAAATCATAAAAGACTTACAAAGAAAAGTTAAGAAAAATCCAAAATTCAAAGGATTAATTGGAGATGTTAAACCTGAAAATATCTCTTGAATAAAATAAAAATGCCCAAGAAGGCATTTTTTTATTCGATATTTCCCTTTGTCATTTCAATAGCTTTTCTGAAAACGGCTCTTGTTCTTCAAGGTCAATAGTTAAATAATATCATTATAGGCACAAAGTATGCGAAGGGGATATCGACTCACAATCATGGAAGACTTGCTTTATTAATTTTCTTTCTTAAAACCCCTCTATCTATACTTGTTAGTGCTTGGTTCATGTGATACATATATATGAAATAACCAATAATAGGAATATATCAATATCAGTGATTTGTATCAATGAATTCTTCAGCTTTTCTAATATCATCAGCAACAACTTGATCTTTATAAGCATTGAAGTCAAAGTTCTCACCTTTAGTAGGTTTAATCTTTCTGTTTAGTTCCTGAAGAATTTCCTCTCTTAATTCCTCTTTTATCTCGGCTTTCATTTCTTTAATAAGTAATTCTAATTTTTCTTTTTCCATACAATTAAATTATACCCCTTAGTAAAACGAAGTGAAAAACGTAGCTCTAATATAAATACATTTTTTAATTTTGATAATAATGTCCTAATACTAACAATGACCTTGTATAATTTATATGCAATATTAAATAGCAGATTAATCTTGAATTAAAGTGCAAGCTAATTTCAATATTACATCTTGATGATGGTTGCTCGCTTACCGAGAAGGTAAACAAATTTTAAAGGAGGAATTATGAAGATAGATCTTCATTTACATTCTCCAGCATCGGAAAATAATGGTGATGCCATTAAATGAAATAATACTTATACAACAATTAAGACACTACACTCTAACGGTATTAAGTTAGCAGCTTTTTCAGACCACAATACATTTGACTATGAATTCTATAAAGAGGTCAGAAAACTGGGTAAAACAGGTGGAATGGTCTTTCTTCCAGCAATAGAAGCGAATGTGGTTAGGAAGAATGGGGTCATTGCTAATCTAATCTACGTTTTTAGAGAAGATTTAACAGATGAACAATTAAAAAAGATAAGTAGTATAGCAAGGAAAGAATTGCCGAAGCGGGGAATATCTATTGAAAGTGCTAATGCATTATTCAAAGATTTTGAAACACTTAGAATACCTCATATTGGAAAATCAGATCATTTTAAATATGATGATTTATTAGATTTGAAATACGACGCATTCGAAGTAACTAATATGAAACATCCTAATTATGTTTCTATTTTAAAGAAAGGACTAATTAGTTCAACAGTATCATTCTCTGATACTCATGTATGAACTAATTATCCACAACAAGGTTTTTTAATTACTGATATGAATTTAGAAAAACCATGTTTTGATGAATTAAAAGAGTTTTTAGAACTCCATAGAGTTTACTCTAAAGAAAGGGCATAAATGATTAAAGAATTAATATTTAAGAAAACAGATTCTTTGGCTGATGAAATAGTTAAAATTAACTTCGGTTCAAAGACGAATATAATCATCGGACCCAAGGGTGGGGGTAAGTCAACATTATTTGATTTGGTTGCTGGTTTAAAAGAATCATATATATCAAAGAACGTTATTGAAGCACTTGCGGCTTTCAACCTTGAGTTTATTAAAGTGATTAAGTTCAACGGAGAAGAAATCCATAGTAATAGTTTAAGAAAAATTACCGCAAAGGATAAAGAAAAACTTTTCGCAGAAAGAAACGACGTTATATATCAAGATGATCCTATTAAAAAGAATCTTAATAACAGGAAAGAAATTGAAAAGGCAAAAGTTGAATTTGCAAAAGAAGAGTGTGAAAATTCAGAAGCAGTAGAAGAATTTCTACAAAAGATAGATTCATTCTATTATGGTATGAATGCATTAGCTAAAAGAAATAACAAAAGTGATATTAACTGAACTAACTCTTTTATAGTTAAAGAGGTGTCAAATACAGAAAATGATTTAATGCTTAAATTGAACTATTCAACTATGTATTTAAATACCGACTTATCAAAAGAAAAGAATTCTCTTGAAGAGGCACTAAGAAATTATCAAAACCAGAATATGATAAATAAAAAGCTTCTTCAAAAAGAATGAAATCAAAAATTAATTGATCAAGAATTCATAGATAATTTCAATAAATCAATTGAAGCATTGATTAAAATAAATAATAATATTATCCAAGGCATAAATAAGCAATTAAGTAAATTGGATAAAATCAAATTAATGTCAATGATATTTGAAAAATCATATAAAAAAGAAGTTGACTCAATTAAAAATCAAGATTTTGAAATTGAAGGAATTAAATCATTTGTAATTAATTCAAATGAACACTTCAGAACAATGGCTAGAGAAATTCAACAACAAAAGAAAACCTTTGAATCATTGGTTCAAGAAGAAGTTGTTATTGAATTTAAAAATGTAACAAAAGATAATGCATTGTTATCGTACAAAATGCCAGAAGAAGTAATTCTTAAAGATGGTGATGTATATGCATTATTAAAGACAGTTCTACATACACCAGGAAGTTCTGTAGCAGATATAACAAAATGATTAGAAGCAATCATTAAAAAAGGCGTTAAGCCATTAGATAGAAATAAACTTCTTAATAAACTTTCAAAGATTGTTCAAGAAGAAGTTATTGTATTAGCTAATGGACGTGTATATGAACACATGTCTCTAGGTCAAAGATCTATTTATGGTATTGAATATAAATTCAATAAATCAAAAGGTCAAGATCTATTCTTAGATCAACCAGAAGATAATTTAGATAACCATACAATAGCAAGTGACATTCTTGAATTAATAAATAAAAAAGATGAACAAGTATTTATAGTTACGCATAATGCTAACATTGGAATCTTAAGTAATCCGGAAGCTACAATTGTTGCTGATTTAAATAATGAACAGGAACAATATTCAGAAGGAACAATCGTTAAAACAAAAACTGGAGAATCGGATGCAGCTCATTACCTAGAAGGTGGAGTGGTTTATCTGAAGAAAAGATATAAAGTAATTGAAGGAGAACAAAATGACAATAAAAATTAATAACAAATCAACAGAAGAAAAAAATGAAATACTTGTTTCATTTGGAAAAGAAGTATTAGAAGTATCTGAAACTTCACAAGATTGAAATAACCAAGGTATTAATAACTTCTTAATTAAGTTAGCATCTGCTACACCTGATAAAGAAACAATGGTTATTGATTACGATGAAGAAGATGAAAACGCCGTGTACAAGCACATCGTTCAATTATTCAAGTCTTTTACTGATGAATACAACGAAACTCTTTAAAATGGTTGGAAATAAGTAAGGATAAGTCTTTGACTTATTCTTTTTTTGGCTGATGGCACAAAATACATTATTTAAATAATGTTATATAATAACCATATACAAGAAAGGAGAAAATATGATGAACAGAACAAGGAGTTTTGCTACAGGTAGAACAACAGTACTTAATGCATCACTTATGTGATTTGCTATTGGGTTGGTTGCAATGCTTGGGGTAGCTACAATATTTGGATTAATTCCACAAATGCAAGAAGTATCAATTACACTATTTTCTTCTAGACCATTTGTGATCTTATTATCAATATTTGCTATTGGTCTTATGCTTGCTCTTACTTTCATGGTAAGAAAGGCAAGTGTGCAGACATTAATAATGATGTATATTGCATTTGCAGTTATTGAAGGTTTCTCACTTTCAATATTATTAATAAGATTTGCCTTCGCAGACCAAACATGAAAAATATTATTACTATTACTTATCCCTTCGATAACAATGTTTATAATGGGTGTTATTGGATATAAACAATGATTTGATTTCTCTAAAATAGGTAGATTCTTATTATTTAGTTTAATTGGATTGATGGTTGCAGGTATTATTATGATTTTCATTCCTGGTATTAAATTAATGTGAAAGATTTATTCAATAATCGGATATGGAATATTTACTTTATATGTTGGGTTTGACTTTTGAAGAATTTCTCGTTTAGATGAAATACTTAACATCAGTGAGAATCCCGATAAGAGTATAGTCTTAAGATATGGAATATTATTTGGATTATCTCTATTGATTGATTTTATCCAATTAGTATGATTCTTAGCAAGATTATTATTAGACAACTAATATAAAAAAAGACCTGGTATGGTCTTTTTTATTATGAGATTCTAAAGAGATTCTGTATATTTAGAAACTAATATACGTTGTTGTTCTTTGAATTCTTCTTCTGTGATGATTCTTTCATCTTTTAAGTCTCTAAGCTTTTTAATTTTTTCTTTTAAACGATCTTCTGCATCGTATTCATTTTCACTTTCATGATTAAATGAAGAATTAAAATCACTTCCGAAATCACTTAGTTGTTTGTTTATTTGTTCTGCGAAGTCTCCATCAATACCAAAGTCCTTAAGATCAAATGAAGGATTTGAATTGGTTGTTGAAGAAGATTTGCTTATAGTGTTTGTTGTGTTTGAAGATTTTCTAACTGTCTTAACTACTTTAGTTCCGTTTCCAGTATCGTATCTTTCAACTTTTTCTTCAACGTTTGCTCCATCGTCATCTGTGTATTTTCTATAACCGCTATTTTCATGATTTAAATCATTAATAGAAGACATCATTTCTGGAATTTCATCCATGTGTGTAATAGAGTTGTTTGAGAAAGATGTTGTTTTACCTCATTGTTTTGCAGCCATATAAAATGGAATTCCAAAAACATTAAATATTGCTGATGCTTTTAAATTACCTAGTCCGCTTTGGTTAAAACTATTATTGTGATCTATTTTTGAAGCTATTGATGATGCTGATATTAGTGAATGGATGTAAAGTGAAAATCACATTGCACCAAATATAGATAGAAAACTTATTGTTATATTGCTACCATTTATATACCCATTTCTTGAAGCGTGGTCATAGTAGAAGTTCATTTTATCCATTGAGGTTGCAAATTTAATGATAATAACTATCAAGAATGCAAAACCAACAACAAAACCGCTTGAAGCACCTTTAACAATTCTTTTTTTCTTAATTTCTGATTCTGAGTTTGCGAAGTAAGGAGTATCATTTCCCGCACTACCTAAAAAGATAATGACAGCAAGGAATGAAACAACTATTGTTAATATCTCTAATAAAGCAAATACATTAGTGTGGTAATAGTATTTAAGTAAAAGCGCATAGTTTAAACCTAAAGTGAATAAATTTAGCACTGACATTATGAAAATCAACACTACTAGAGTTGCTCTTAATATAGTAAGAGAAACTTTATCCTTAATTTTATTTGCATATATTCTTGCATTTATAAAACCAAAAAATAAGAATAAAGCACCTATACTCGTAAGAGCTAACATTATTACACGAGCTGTATCTCATACAATACCTAAATTAACCATTGATATTAATATTGGCCCTGATAAAAGTATTAATCCAAGTATTGTGAAGATGGTTATTCTATTTTTTATTTTTCCTTTATTGACGAAGTTTGTTTGTGAATTCATTTGTTATTTTCTCTCTTTCATTTTTTTAAATTATATATTCAAATCACATAAAAATAAAATAAATACAATACTTAAATTTAGCTTTAAATCACTAAGTTTAATCATCTAATGAATTCACATCTACTTTAGAAGTTAATTTTATTCGTAAAGTATTTTGTTAACCAATAAAATTAGAACTCTTTTTTCAAGCTTTAATAAGTTTGAATTTTTTATTTTTTAAGGCGAAAAACACAGGAAATAAAAGCCATATAGACGGGATTGATTTTCATTTTTCAAAGGAATATAATTGAGTTCCAAGGAGGTGTTATGCTAACAAGTTTAAATTATATTTCAGTCATTGTTTGGGTGTTGATTGGATTAGTTGCAATGTTGATTATTGGATTTGTGGTGTTTATGTTTTTTAAAAATAATAAAGGTTCACATGAAAATAACGATGAGGTTTCAAGTCAAACTAATAAATTCATTGAAACTCATCTTGATACAGGGAAGGAACTATTAGTTCACAATATATCATTTAAAAATCAATTCGCTGTAAAAGGGGTATCAATAATACCGGCGCTGATTATAAAAGGAAAACACATATTTATCATTACCAATATTATTTCTGTAAAAAGAGCTGATCAAATTATCTTCACCGGTGACGTTCCATACATTGTTAAAGGGCGGAAAATCAAGGATGTTAAGAACGTTGATTACTCATGATATAGAGAAATTGAAGAATATCTGAAGTGAAGGTTTGGAAAGGAATATATTGTTGAAGTTGTATGTCCGGTACAGAACAAATCATCAGAAATAATTAACTTTGAAAATAGGGGTGTATGTTATTCCTCTGAAATTAAAGAATATTTAAAAAATAGAGTTGAAGAGAAACCGTTAAAAAAAGAAAATGAACGAGCAAGCATCAACTTATTTAATGATGTTGAAAAGCTAAATGAATTAAACAAATATGCTTAACACAAACAAGACACTTTTTTAAAAAAGTAAAAACGAAAGAAGGAAAAAATGAAAAAAATATTATTGATAGCGTCAGGAGGAGATGCGCCAGGAATAAATGATTTTATTTATCATCTGTGACAATCTTTTTCAACTAAAGATATCGAGTTCCATTATTCACCTTATGGAGCAAGAAGTTTATGGAAGAATGATATTAAAAAGATTGATGTTAAAAACATAAATTATTTATTGGATATACCAACATCAATCATTGGTTGTGGGCGTTTCCCAGAGATTGTTGGTAACGAAGAAATACTCGCACAAACTATCGAAAATGCAAAGCAATTCGAGCACGTGGTTCTTCTGGGTGGTAATGGTTCATATGAATTGGCAAAAACACTTTCCAGAAATGGAGTGAACATATCATTTGTTCCTTTAACAGTAGACAATGATGTAGACTATACGATACAAACTTTAGGATTTAGTACAGCATTAAATACAGTTGTTGAATCGATTAATCGTATTTACTATTCTGTGAATGCACATGGATATGTCTCATTAGTAGAAATTATGGGGAGGAATTGTCCTGATCTAACAGAGTTATCACTTAAGTTATCTCATGCAGATTTAGCTGTAACAAATAACCCCTTAAAAACACCTAAGGAATTTGCAAAAGAAGTCAAAAAAATCTATGACGAAAAAGGTACAGCAACTATCCTAGTTATGGAAAAAATGAAATATTCTATTCAAGAATATGCAGATGAGATTTCTAAATTTGGAATCCCAACAAGACCTAATATATTAGGGCATATACAACGTGGTGGGCGTACAACTGTCGGAGACAAAATATTAGCATATGAATTTGCGAAAGCAATACAAAAATCAATTCGTAAACATGAGTCTATCGCAACAGGTAAAAATATAAAAATAAAATTGGAGAAATAATGAAAAACAAAATAATTAATTCAATGCGTTCAATCGCATTAGACTCTATAAATAGAGCTGGACAAGGTCATATTGGTATGGCTATTGGTTCTGCACCAATCACATATTCAATAATTGGTGAAAACCTAAAATTCGTAAAGGAAGATCCAAAATGAATGAATAGGGACAAGTTTGTCTTATCAGCAGGACATGCCTCAATGTCACAATACTCAATCATGCATTTTATGGGGCTTTTAAGCGTAGAGGATATGAAAAACCATAAAGTATATGGTTCAAAAACTCCTTCGCATCCTGAGATAGATATGTTTGATTATGTTGATGCTACAACAGGACCACTAGGACAAGGTGTTGCTATGGCAGTTGGTATGGCAATATCAGAAAGATATCTTTCTAAAAAGTACAACAGAACTAACTTACCAATAATTGATCACAATGTGTTTGCTTTACATGGTGATGGTTGTCTACAAGAAGGTGTTGCTCTTGAAGCTATTCAATTAGCAGGAACAATGCAATTAGATAAATTAATCATCATTCAAGATTACAATGCAGTGCAAATCGATTCAAGAACAGAGGAAGTTAATAATATAAATATTATTGATTTCTTCAAATCTCAAAAATTCGATACTTTTGAAGTTACAGATCCAACTCCAGAGAACATTTCAAATGCTATTGCATTAGCAAAATTATCTGACAAACCTTCATTCATTCAAGTGCATACAGTTATTGCACCTGGAACACCATTTGAAAATCAAAGTAATGGTCACAACGGAACATTGAGTGAAACACAAACAGCAGAATTCAAAAGAAAATGAGGACTTAAAAATGAAACTCCATTTGAATATGATGCTGATGTTTATGAAAGTGCAGAAAAACTATGAGAACCAAAAAATGCTCAATACAAAGCATGAAACGTATTGGTAGAAGAATATCAAATAAAATACCCTGATGTTTATAAAGAATTATTAGATATCTATAATGATGAAAATCATATAGATTTATCTCAAGTGGAATTCACAGAAAGTGATGTTGCAACAAGAAATTACATCGCTCCAATCATGGAGTATTTAGAAAAAGAAACTGCTAACTTTATTGGTGGTTCAGCTGATTTAAAAGCTGCAACCAAAGTAGGATTTTCAAAAGATGTAAAAGATGGTGGCAAAAACATCAAATACGGAATTAGAGAATTTGCAATGGGTGCCATTAATAATGGAATTCACCTTGCGAGTGGATTGAGAACTGTTGATGCAACATTCTTAACATTTGCAGATTATATGAAACCTGCAATGAGACTAGGATCACTAATGAAGATTCCTTCTGTTCATGTATTTACTCATGATTCATATCAAGTTGGAGGAGATGGTCCAACACACCAACCAATAGATCAAATACCTATGTTACGTTCTATGCCTAATATGACAGTTATTAGACCTTGTGATGAATCAGAAATGAAAGGTGCATTCCAATATGCATTAACTGCGAAGAATGAACAAGTGTCTATAATTGCTTGTCGTCAACCAATTAAATCATTCAATACATTAAAATCAAATGAATTTAAGTCTGCATACATCATCAAAGATTCAGTGAATTTCCAAGCTACATTGTTAGCTACTGGATCAGAAGTTGAATTAGCTGTAAGAGTTTATGAAGAATTAAAAGAAGAAGGAATTAATGTAAGAGTTATTTCAGTCCCTAATCTTCAAGGTTTAGTTAATGATGATGAATTAGCTAGAGCGTTATTATTAGATAGAGCTCCTATGCTTGCTATTGAAGCATCATCAGATTCATACTGATTTAGATTATCAAAATACAACAAAATCAACGCTCATTTAGCAAAAGATTTTGGGCATTCAGCTCCGGGTGATGTCATTTATGAAAAACATGGATTTAATTCTACAAACATCAAAAAAATGGTGAAAGAATTAATTTAAAAAGCCAAAAGATTCACATTAAATGTGCATCTTTTTTTTAAAACGATATTTCATAAACTTAAATTTAGTTAAATAAAGTTATATAATTACTAAATGATAAACCACGAACTTGAAAGAGCAACTACAGCGAGCATAATATCGAAGTACGCAACTCACATACAAAATATTACTTACTGATTCCATACAGGAGTTGGAATAATACATAAAATTGAGGATGTTACTATGGAAGATCCTGAAGTTGATATTCCTTTGGATGAAATATTCCTAAGGGAAATAGAACTAACGATACAAGTTAGTCAAATAGATTACATTAATGATCCCGAGCAATTATTGGAGGATATTGAAGTTAAGAAATTAGCTTTATCACACCCAAGGAAATGTGGGCTTTTAAAGTATGCATTTGTTAAACCAAAAATAGAGGTTGTTTCCGTTGAAGAACAATTGATAAAGATTTCAGGTAAATTCCCTAAAGATTGAAAAAATATAGACGCGCACTTCCAAGATTACATACTTTATAAATGTGATATTAATAGATACTTTGAAGTGGAAACATTAAATAGTATTGCGAGTGGTATCAGAAGTGGTTCTATTGTCAATCAATCAGTTTTAGAAATATTATTAGGGTTGAAATCAGCACCTCAAATTTATATTGAAAAAGAGGTAAAGTCAGAATACATGGCTAACCTAGATGAATCAAAACAAATCATCTTTAAAGCAGCAGCATCTCACAATGATATGTTGTTAGTTAAAGGTCCTCCTGGAACAGGTAAGACAAGAACTATCACACAATTAATCAAGCATTTTGTTTATGAAAGAGGAGAAAAAGTTATTTTAGCTTCAAGGACTCACGCAGCTTTAAATAATGTTATTAATAACTTATCTCACACACCCGCATCTAAGAATTATTCTGGAATGATATTAGAAAAATCTTCATATGGAGATAACAATAGAGAATATTCAGATCGTGACGCATTACTTGTTAGAAACATCAGAGAAAGATTGAAACAATTTGCTCCAGAAAAGGGTGATTTACAATACTTACTTAAAAAAGAATTTGGAGCCAAAGCAGGACCCAAAAGATTTTTATCTACACCAAAAGGGTTTTCTCATCCCTCACTTTTTGCTGGAACAATAACAAGTGCTAAATTAGAAAAGAAACTTGAAAAGGGATATAGATTTGATGAATCAATCCTAATTATGGATGAGGTTTCAAAATCTACAATTGTTGATGTTTTAAGATATGCACTTTATGCAAAACAAATCATATTAGTTGGTGATGATATGCAACTTGCACCAATCCCAATTAACAAATCGAGTTATGGTGGTTTTTATGAAGAATTGAATGAAAAAGAAAGAAATATCTTTGATCAGTTATTCTTTGAATCGGTATTCAAAAGATTGTATTCAAAAGACAATAATAAATTAATGTTTAGGACCACATACAGGTCACCACAATATGTATTAAATCTTTACAATCCTATTGCTTATGATAATCAAATAGAATCCAAAGTTGATGTTATGAAACCCATTGTATTTAGGAATTCTAAAAAAGAAATGAAGTTAGTTGAAATGTACAACAAAGCAAACTTGATTTTACTTGATAATAAAGGTACTCATAGAATTGACACAACTCTTTCTAAAATGTCTAAAGTTAATGATAAAGAAATAGAAGTATTGATGGAACAATTGAGTTTTATTTCAAGGAATGTAAAGGATGCATCTACGCTTGATGTAATGGTTATGTTTGTTTATAAAGACCAATATAAACACTTCTTTAGAAAACAAAACTCAAGAATCAAATATTGAGAAAAGAAATTTGCTTCATTTACTCATGGGACTGTCGATCAATTACAAGGACTCGAAGCTGATATAGTATTCTTGAATACGACATATGCAAGAGAAGGAAAAAGACTTCCTAAAAATGCTAAATTTAAAACACAATTACAAGAAATAAAAAGATTGAATGTCGCACTTTCAAGAACAAGACAAAAAATGATTATGATTATGAATGTTAACGCTTACAGATATGCGCCGATATTTAATGAAGATGTGAAATTACCATATACCTTCGAGGATATTTTAAGTAAATTCGATGTAAAGGGGAACGTATAATGAACGAACATAAAACCATACCATTTTACATTCTATTAATTAGAACACTTGCAAAAGATTTTGAAGAAAAAGAAATGACCTGAAGAGAACTGTATGACATATTATTCATTGAAGGTACTGATATTTATAGGGAGTTTGTTGTTACACTGGTCGATTCAGGAATAATTCTTGATTCAAGAATAAACTATAAAGAAACAGTAAAAATAACTAACGGATATGTGGTTATGTTCCATGAATATAAAGAAGAGCGCATATTGATGAATATGGAGAATCACGAAGAATTCAAAATACCAAAATCAGCGACATTAAATACAACGTTAGCTAAATTAGGTTTTGTGAAAGTTAAAGAAAAGAAAAACAACGAATAATGTTGTTTTTTTATTTACTCTTTCTAACTTGTGTTTTTTTATAATTTGCAAAAAAAACTTAATATATTACTCATTTTAAAGCTATTAAATGTGTTTCACAATAAAAGTACATAGTATATATGTATACACAAGTGATATAATTAATATGTAGGTATTGCACCAAATAAAGGAGGCAATATGAACATTGCACTAGAATTATTTATTATATTTTCGATTTCTTTAGCCATTAATATGACGTTTTTTGTACTCGCCTTTATGATACAAAAAGATTTATTTACAGACATAACTTATGCCAGTACTTTTCCTATAACCTTGCTTGCTGCGATGTTATTAAGCGATAGTTTTGGGATAAATTCAATAATCTCATTAATAATAGTGGGAGCATGATCTATTAGACTTGGAACATTTTTATTTATAAGGATACTCAAAGAAAAGGTTGATCATAGATTTGATAAAATGAGGAACAATTTTTACAAATTCTTTTTCTTTTGAATAATCCAAGCTGTTACAGTATTTATTGTTTCATTGCCTTCTTACTTTGTAGTACTTTTAGGAAAAAATGAATTTAATTTATTTTCATTGATTGGTATTATAGGAACTGTTTTAGCTTTAACATTTGAAACAATTGCTGATGCTCAGAAATTTACATTTTTACAAAGAAATAAAGGTCAATTTATTCAAAAAGGTCTTTGAAAAATTTCAAGGCACCCAAACTATTTTGGTGAATACACATTTTGAATATTTAACTTTGTATTCGTTGTTCTAGCAACAAGCAGTTCATTAGTTTGAATTTCTATTTTAGGTCCTTTATTCATAATGATGATGCTTTATAAAGTTTCGGGACTTCCAATGTTAGAAAAAGGGATGTGAAGAACATTTAAGAATAATCCTGAATACCTGATTTATGTTAATAAGACACCAAGAATAATTCCTTTCATTGGTTTAAAAGGCATGAAAAGGGGGTGAATGGATGAAAATATTGGTGGATAGTTCTGTTGTTCAAGAAGAACAATGATTCACTTCTTTCCCTGTCTTTATAAATGGGAAGGAAGATACGAATAATAAAGAATTAATCAGAGAAATAATTTCAAATAAAGATAACAAAACAGCGTATCTTTCATTTGAAAAATTAAAAGAAGAATACATAAAAGATGATAATCAAAAAACTATTATCTTTACTATTCCAAAATCGATGAGTGGACAATGAAATACTTATACAAATCAAAACAATTCAGAAAACATTTTAATTGTTGAAGGAACGGCATTCTTTACAAACAAGGATGATGTGAAAGATATCATTAATAACGGTAATTCACTCAAAGAAATAGAAACAAGAATAAAAGAATTAAATGATAAAGTCGAGATGACGGGAGTGGTGTTAAATGCCAAAACTTTAAATCTCAAAGGTAGAGTGCATTCTTTAATTGCGATGTTAATTAAAACATCCAATGTGAAAATCAAAATGAAATGAAAAGGTGGTCAGTGAGTAAAGGAAAAAGTATCCTTAAACGGAACATCTTTAGTGAAGAATGTTATCAAAGAAAAGAAGGTGGCAAACATAATCTACTCAAATATAGATGAGTCATATGCAGGAAAGATAATTACTAAAATAAAAAACAGTTTTCCTGAATTGATAATTAATAAACAATGTATGACGAATAGTATGTTAGCTCATTCAGGACAAGATTTTATCGTTATTTATTAAGGAGGCAATATGGGTCAAAACACACCAGCGTTAGAAGTTAAAAAATTCACTAAGAAATACAAGGGTGCTAAGAAAGCGGCCGTATCTGGAGCGAGTTTCAATGTGTATCCAGGAGAGTTTCATGGTTTCATAGGTGCCAATGGTTCTGGGAAAACAACAACCATTAAATCATTAATTGGGGCGTATGCTAAATTCCAAGGTGATATTAAGATTTTTGGGTTAGATCACTTGAGTGAAGAAGCTAAATCAAAAGTTGGATATATTCCTGAAGCAGCTAAGTTTCCAAAAGGATATTCAACTTATAAATATATTGTGTACATGTCTTATTTATCGGGCTTATCAATGCGAGAATCCAAGGATTTTGCTAATAATGTTTTAAAAGAAATAGGACTAGAAAAATTAAAGAATAGAAATCCAAATACCTTTTCTTCAGGTCAAAAGAAAAAGGTCTTACTTGCACAAGCATTGGTTCACAATCCTGAAATAATAATCATGGATGAACCAGCTGCTAACTTGGATCCAAAAGCAAGGATAGACTTCTTTGACACACTTAAGAAATTACAAGAAAAAGGTGTTGCTATTCTTATATCTTCACATATTTTGACTGAACTTGATAAATATGTGAATTCATTAACAATAATCGATGGAGGGAAGGTAGTTTTCACGGGTAAATTAGAAGAAGCTATTGGGGATTCTGATTTAGAATACATGATTCAAACAACTGATAACAATGCATTAATTAAATTCCTTAAGAAACACAAATTCAACTATTCAAAAACAACCAATGGATGTATTGTTAAGTTGAATAAAAAAATAGAAGCTAAACAGTTAATGAGTTTATTAGCAAGTTCTAGATTGGTGGTAAATACATTCAAGAATAACCAGAACACATTAGAGGAAGTTTACAAAAAATACGTATCTCTTGGTTCTGTAGATGACGAAGTTCAAGAACCTTCTAAGGGAGGTAAAAATGTTTAAATATACAAGATATCTTTTACGTTCAAGTTTTAGAAAATTATCAACAATTTTAATACCGCTTGGACTAGCATTAATTTTTGGTGGAACATTAGGAATTCAAATAGCTAACAACAAATCAGATGCAGCAGTCATTGATGGTTTGCTTGCATACTTCTATTTATTTCCATTTGTATTTGGTCCTCTATATGTTGCGACAAAAGCAATCACAATCTTTAAAGATGGAGAAGAAGATGGAACAGAATTAATCATAGTTGCCAAGCCAATTAGAAGGATAAAAATTATAGTTGCCAAATTCATGGCTTTATATGTTCATATAATATTCTTCTCTGTATTTATATTTATATTGGGAATTATTTTAGGTGCAGCTGATCACAATGCAAGTACAGCACAAAAATTTAATTTTGCAGGTTCATTATTTATAGGTAACTTAGTTATAACAATAATAATGTCTTCAATCATTACATTTATAGCATCTTCATTCGGTAAGATCGCTACACTTGTAACTGCAATATTAATCCCTTTCGTATTTTCAATTACTTCTTTCATTCTTTCACCATTGGGTAACGGACAAATATCTTCAGGTGCAAGACAGGAAAATGTAATTGCGATTAAGATGGATGGAACAACAACATATACAAGTGGTAGAGTATATGACAAAGATGATAAGACTATTAAAGAAGCAATCGAAGAACAAAATGATGGTTGATACAAATATGCTGCTTATGCAGATGTTTATCAACAACTAATTAAATTTTACTCAGTATTCCAAACAAAAAATACATCATTAATCAATGTAACAAGCTGAGAAAAACAAACTGATAAAGACTTTGCTAAAAATGCAATGCAAATTACTATTGGTGGTAAAGACTACAGTTTACTTTACTTCAAACCTGAAGGTTACAGAAGTCAAAAAACTAGTGGTACAGTAATGAGAAAAAATATAGAAGATGCTAATAAAATCTATAGCGATGCTTCTATATGAAACAATAGTAAAACATGAGATACATATGAAAAAGCAATTGCTGGTTTAACACTTAATGTAAAACAATCTGGATTCAAATGAACAAATGAATCTAATAATATTCTTGAAAGAGTACCAGCATTCAATTATTTATTAGCTAGAAAATTCAAAGATGCACCCGCAACATTTGATCAAGCTTTATGACAAAAACCTGAAACATTAGTTAAAGTTGGATTATATGATTCTAACAAAGTGTTGAATTACTATACTGAAACACCTTGAGTTAGTCCAATCGTGGTTTATGTTGTATGAAGTTTAATTGCAATCGCATTTGCTGGATTGGTAGTATTTAAATACTTAGGTAGAGACTTTAAATAAAATGATGAAGGAACTCGTTTGAGTTCTTTTGTTTTTTCAAACATACAAAGGAATATAATACATTTATGAAAATGAAAAAAATAACAACAAAAGTATGAGTGTATGCAACTAATTTCTTAATTGAAGCCATTATGTTTAATGTAGCTTTAGTATTTGCAATTGTTGCTTTAGTATTTAAAGATCAAGGAATGGGTAAATGAGCCATAACAGCCATAGTAACTGCAGCAATTTGATTTGCGCAATTATTATTCAAACACATTATATGAAGTAAGATGTCAAAAATAGAGAGAGCATTATTCTTAGCAATAAGAAAACATGGAAAGAAAATCATCGATATAACTTCAACAGAGGTAACGGCATTAGGACAATCAGATATACATGAAGTTCTTACTGATACAGATAATGGATTAGAAGTTCAAATGATAATCAATGGAGCTGGAACATTCTTAAATGTCTTTATTGGAGTTAAGTGATTTATATATGCTAGACAATTCCATAATAATCATTCAACATTCGAATACGTTACAGAACAAGAAGAAACACAAGAATAAACTTGTGTTTTTTAATTATGTTTATGACTTATTAGAGACCAATCGTTAAAAGGTATGAGTATATTTACATTCACAGGGTAAAAAGCTCTCAGAATGCTTTTAATGTCTGAATTTGCATGATATCAAGGCAGAATAAAAGAGAACATCATATGAATGTTCTCTTTTTAATTATTTTTTTAAATAAAATAAGGTATTGAATGTGTACTGGACAGGTAATTCGCTTACGAAATTCCTTCTATATTTTGTTGATTTGGCGCTTCTAACAAAATACAAAATGGGAACATTTTAATATATAAAGAAATATGTTAGGTTATTTCTTGAGTTAGGTGTTAACAATTCCAGCGGTTGGCGAATTACTTGTATTAAATAAGTTCAATATAATTTTTTGACCTATATCTCCCGATCACTCTCTTTAATACAGCATTTTGTAAAGAAGAGCGGATTGGAAGCCTCGAATTTATAATGATCATTAATTAATCATATATAGATTTGAGTATAAATACATCCTTAAAGGGTGATGTATTTATTTGAGAAAAACTGCATTAAATCTATGAAAGTTAAATGTGACGATATTTAAAATGTGAGTTTTTCTTTTGTATCCGAATATCCCTTAAATCTATTAGGACAAGTAAATTATATTATGGATTTTAGTATTGGAAGAATACAAAATTAATGCTCATTTTGTAAAAAGTGCGATTTTTGGCAAAAAATGTGTTTTTTTAGTATGTATTTGAGTTTTTGAACTCTTTTTTTAAAAGATATAAAAAACTAACACATGAGTATACAAGTGTTTTTTCTTAGATATTTTTAACATTTCAATAAAATTAATTCATTGTCCTATTGCTCGTAATTTTAAGTTTTTACAGTGATTTCATATTGGGTATTTTTAGATTTCGAAATACTTTTCTTGCTTTATTTTTTACAATTTTTTTAATTCTTATTTTTTTATCGTTCGGTTTTTTAATTTTTAAAGGGTGGCCTTAAAAAAAGTGGTGTCTTTATATTTTGTAAAAGCTCCAATATTCACTAAATATGGGTTATTTGTCATTTTGGTTGCAAAAATATAACTCATTTTAAATGTATAATTGGTTTAGGAGGAAGGGTTTCATGAGGGAAGCATGGAACAATGTACTGATTTTCGGCAAATTAACAGTACACTCTTAGATAATTGGCAACACTTCCTATAGCGATATTATTTATCGCAAAGAATAACTTATCCTCCAATAAACAAGTTATTCTCCCTTACTTGATATATTCTCTCGAATAAAGTAAAGGGTGGGTATTCTCGTCCCACACAGATAAAATTAGATAGTACAGATGAAAATGTATTATCGTTCATTTCTTTAAACGTATACAAATTTAGTTTTTTTCCAAGGGGTTGGCATTCTGAGGATAAAAAACTTACAAATATTAATTATAAGTCTCTGGCAAAGGGGCTTTTTATTTCGACATTTTCATAAGCCGGCATTTTAAAGGTTATAATAATACCATGACACTTAATCAAGTTAAACTTACAAGCCACATAATCAATAAATTCACAGAACAAGTCAAACCTTCAAATCAATTAAGAATAGAATCAAAAGAATTATTTACAGATAGAACAGTTTTCATAACAGATCATGCGTTAATGAGATTAAATGAAAGATTGGAACTTAATAAAGAGAAAGCTGAGTACTCTCAATTTATAAGGTCTATGATTTACGGAACAACAAAGACCTTCGTTACTTATAAGAATGAAAGAATCTTTATTGCTAACATACCATTCGGAGAAGTGGATATGACTTTAGCGTTTACTAGAACTGGTGATGAAAAGAATTATTTATTGATAACTGCATTCATTAATTCAACAAGTAGATTTGTTGAGTTTATGAAAAAAGAATATACTAAAGAATCAAAACTTCACGAAGTTGAAGATATACTTAAAGATTCATTTTTTGGTGGTAAATCATCTGAAGAATTCTTTAATGAATTTGAAACTAAATTTGGTTTAGGGAAACATGAGAAAGCAAACTCTACCAAAGATAAAAAAGCTAAGCATCCCAAAAGAATTAAACGTCACAAGCAACCTGATAAAGAAATATATTCACAAAAGCTTGATGAAAAATATGCTGAGGAATTATTAAAAGCAATAGGTCTTAATGAAGAACCAAAAGTACAAATTAAAAAAGTGGAAATGGTGCAACCTGTAAACGCTAAAAATAATAAAAAACACCACAATAAACCTAAAAAGCAACCTGTTAACAAATCAACAAAACTTCATAATCAAAAATATGATGACAATTATGCTAAACAATTATTGGATTCTGTAGGCTTGGAAGAAACGGTTGTTGTTCAACCTAAAAAACCAACAACTAAAAAATTGAAGAAGATTAACAAGGAAGTTAAACTTCATAATCAATCACTTGATGATTCATTCATGGATGAATTATTAAATTCAAACACTCTTGTGCAACAAAGTGTTGAAGATATTATTGAAGTTGAAGAAGTTATGCACAATGATCCAATCATCAGAGAAGATGATATAGAAACAAAGATTCCCGAGCAAAAGGAAATAGTGACACAAGAACTGAATGAAGAATTTATGGAAGAATTACTAGGAGATATATAAGCTATTACTTAATATACTTGTATATACAAAATTGTGTATAATTAATAATGTGTCGATATATTATTAATGATTGACACGATAAATTCGTATTTATAAAAGTATTTTAATTTTGAATTAAGCCTTCAAAACACATCTAGAAATTGATAACTCCTTATTAGTTTATAAAAATTGCTTTTTAAATACTTCGAGAGAATAGAGAAAACAGGGCTCAGCTCTGTTTTTTATTATATGTGAGTTAAGTTATACTTTTGTTTATAATTGGGTTAAATAATAAAGGGGTCAAATATGATTAATAATGGAAAAGATTTTTTAGTTCTAGATATAGAAACAACAGGTTTATCACCTAAAACAGAGGATATTATAGAAATTGCAGCAATCAAGGTTGATGGGAAGACATTAGAGGTGATTGATACATTCGAATATCTTATCGACATTGAACGTAATGTTCCGCCATTCATAACTAGGTTAACAGGTATAACAAAAGGAATGCTTGAAGAGAGTGGAATTCCACTAAGTATGGCATTAAAGTTATTGAAAGAGTTCGCTGGTGATTTAAATGTTTATGCGCATTATGCACCATTTGATAAAGGGTTTATTAGAACAAACCTTATGAAACATTCAATCGATTACATCGAAACAGAATGATTCGATACTATTAAATTATTCAAACAAAAATGACCTGATAGAAAAACTTATAAATTAGAATCTCTAATAATTGATTTAGATTTAGCAACTAAAGAAGATCACCGTGGTTTAAGTGATGCAAAACACACATTAGAATTAATGAAGATGACAAAGGAGTAATCGTGAAAAAGACATGAAGTTGAGATAGATTTGAAAACATAGATTGCTTCGGTAATGAAGGTGAGCCAACAGGAACATATATTTGACCTAAGTCAAAAGGTGGAGTGAGAATTCCTGAAAATAGAATGCTTCTTTCTAAAAAATCAATTGAAGCAATTGGTGACGAAACCAAAGGTGAAGTTAATGGAATTAGATATTCAATTACAAAGCAATTTGTGTTGGGTGGAGATATTTATGGGAACATGAAAATCCAAACAGATCGTTATGGCGGATGAATTGAAGTAGTTAAAAAGGTTCAAAAGTAAATAAAAAAACAACATCATAAGATGCTGTTTTTATTTATCTAGCTCTTCTAATAATTTAGAAATTTTAGCGTTTGATTTTTTCTTTGCTGCAGTTTTCTTAGCAGTTGTTTTTGGAGCAACATTTGTTGCTTTGAATGTAGCTGCCATTGAAGCAACGTTTGTTAAATCAGATGGAAGAATAATTGTTGAAGAATCTGAATTTGATGCATCAACTAATGCTTCATATGATTTAAGTAATAATGAGGCTTGTGTAGGGCTTGATTCATTAATTAACTCAATTGCACGCTTTCTACCTTCAGCTTCAAGGATCATTTTTTCTTTAACCCCTTCAGCTCTAAGAATAGCCGATCTTTTCTTACCTTCAGCATTAAGGATATCTGCTTCTTTAACCCCTTCAGCATCTAAGATTTTTTCACGTTTACCACGTTCAGCACGCATTTGTTTTTCCATCGCACGTCTAATATCTTCAGGTGGAAGAATATTTTTAAGTTCAACACGTAGGATTTTAATACCTCATGAATCTGTTGCATCATCTAGTATTGCTCTAAGTTTTTCATTGATTGTATCTCTTGATGTTAGAGTTTGGTCTAATTCAAGATCACCAATTAAGTTACGTAATGTTGTTGCTGTTAAGTTTTCTACAGCTCCAACTGGGTTTTCAACACCATATGCATATAATTTTGGATCTGTTATTTGCATATAAACAACAGTATCAATTTTCATTGTAACGTTATCCTTTGTAATAACGTCTTGCGCTGGGAAATCCAACACTCTTTCTTTTAATGTTTCTTTTAAAACGATTCTATCTAAGATTGGGAAGACTCATGTAACACCATTCTTAAGTGTTCTTTTAAATGAACCTAATCTTTCAACAACATAAACATGTGTTTGTGGGACAATCTTAACTCCCATTGCTACGAATATCAGTACAAGTAGTACTAATACACCAATCACTATTCCAATAGCTATTCCCATTACTTATCTCCTTTTTTCTTTACGGTCATAGTAACACCCTTTATTGATTCGATAATTACTACATCACCTTTTTTGATTTTTTCATGTGATTTAAATCTAAAGATCTTATCTCCAAAACTTATCTCTCCGTAAGTTTCATCTTCATTTCCTTTGTTGGCTACAACTTCTTTACCGATAAAGTCTAAGAATCCATCTTCTGTATCGTGGATTTTATGTTTGAACTTTAACATAACGAAGAATAACACAACTCATGAAACTGCTCATGTTGCACCGTAAGCTACAAACTCTGGTCAATACATATCACTTTTTACTGAGTGTACTATTAAGGCGACTAAGGCACCAATACAACTCGCAAAACCGACTTGTTGAACAGTGTTGAATTCAATGATAACTGAAACAATAGCTACAATGGCTCAAACTGCGAACATGATAATATAAAATGTCATACAACCTCCTTGTTTTATAAAAGTATTATAACTCTATAAAAAAATAAATAAAAAAATACGTAAGTATCTTTAAAGTTCTTATTTTAGGAATTCATTAATCTTATTAATATCTATTGAATGATCTCAAGAATTATTTTGTCTTGCTGCACGCCCAATATGAATGTTGGTAAAACCATTTTTAACTAATAAATCTTTATTTTTTAAAGTAACTCCACCACCTATCAACACTTCAATTCCTGAAGATTGAGTTTGAAGTAATTCTTCGATGAATTCTTCAGGGTTACCTTCTCTACCTGAAGTTAATATTCTTGAAACACCTTGTTCTTTTAAATATCTTGATTCCTGTTCCTTGTTATTTATTTCGTCAAAGGCTTTGTGGAACGTAATTTCTTTATCATTCAATGCTGATTTAATCAACTCTAATGCTTGTCTATTAACTTCATTATTTAATGTTGCCCCAAACACTATTCCGTGTGCTTTAGTTTTATTTATCTCCTTCACCTGTTTGATAATTAAATCTAATTGTTCTTTTGTGATTTCAAAAGTATCGGAATGATTACGAACGATAACCATAACTGGTATATTAGAAATACTTGTTGCTTCCTTAATTAATTCTAAGTTTGGAGTGTATCCACCAACTTCTAAATTCGCACATAATTCAATACGATGTGCCTTTGATTTGTTTATTGCTATAACATCTTCAATACTTTGTGCAATGACCTCTAGTGTAGTTATTTTCATATTAATATTATAAGACCATTTAAGTTATAATGTCTCCATGAATAAAAAAACAAAATTACTAATAATAACTAACTTCATTTTATGAATTTTAGCTATGATACTTATATTGTTTGGAGCAGTATTTGTATTTATCGCCGGTAAGGGATATGGAACAAAAGGAAACGTTGATGAAGCCAATCAATTGATCCATGTTGGAGAACAAGGTTCGACAGCTGTGGGAGGGATATTAATTGCAATTTCTGTATTTATACTTGCACTTTCAATTACATTCTTCGCATTAAAATTAAATAAGAAAGCCAAAAGAATTGTAGTGATATCATTCATCTCAACATTGATTGTTTCGGTAATAATGGTTGTAATGTCAATACTTGATATTGCTCATGTGTGATCAATATGACCATGATTGATTAACTTTGGATGTTTAACTAACTTTGTATTAGTATTACTTGCATTCAAGACAATTACTATAACTAGAATCTCAAAATCAGAATCAATATTACAAATAGATGCATTAAATGAAAATGGCTTCTTAACAAAAGATGAATATAAAACCATCAAAGAAAGAGCCAAAAGAATTTTAAAAACTGAGTCAAGACCAACTGGGGTAATCGAAAAGAAAGAAGAAGTAAACACAAAACCAGAAACACAAAAACCAGCGGAAACAAAAGTTCCAGAAGAAAAAGTGGAGAAACAAGATACAACAGAAACAAACACTCCAAAAGAACCAACTTCAAAGGAACAAATTAAAACGGCTAAGGTTGAAATAAAAGAAGCTAAAAAACAATATAAAGCCTCTAAAAAAAGATAGAATATTATGATAAAAATTACCTTTAATGGTATTTTTTTATGCTATTAGTCAATATTTTAATGGTTTTCATATTATTAGCACTCGCAAGTGTAGAGTGCTAATAATGTGTTATAATTTGATTAGGACATTCCAAGATGTTCTAAAACAAGGAGGATAAAATGAACTTTAATTTCACACCAGATCAATCACAGAAAGACCCATTAAAAGAGTTTGGGCGGAACTTAATTGATGAGGCCATAAAAAATAAATTAGACCCTGTTATAGGACGTGATGAAGAGATTAGACGTATTATTCGTATCCTCACACGTAAGACAAAAAACAACCCAGTTCTAGTAGGAGAACCTGGAGTTGGTAAAACGGCGATAGTAGAGGGTCTTGCTCAAAAGATAGCAAATGGAGAAGTTCCAGAAAATCTTAAAGATAAAGAATTGTATGAAATAGATTTACCATCTATGATAGCTGGCGCAAGTTACCAGGGACAATTCGAACAAAGAATGAAATCATTGATGAAAAAGGTTAAAGATTCTGATGGTAAGATCATTATCTTTATAGATGAAATTCATACTTTAATAGGTATGGGTAAAAATGCTGAAGGTGGTATGGATGCCGCTCAAATCATTAAACCTATGCTTGCAAGAGGAGAGATGCATTTAATTGGTGCCACAACCCTTGATGAACACCGTAAATACATCGAATCAGACCCAGCATTAGAAAGAAGAATGCAAAAGATACCTGTTAACGAACCAACAGTAGAAGACTCAATTTCAATATTAAGAGGATTAAAAGAAAGACTAGAAACTTTCCATGGTGTAACTATTAAGGATGATGCCTTAATAGCAGCAGTAAAATTATCTTCAAGATACATTTCTGATAGATTTTTACCAGATAAAGCAATTGACTTAATTGATGAAGCGGCAGCTGCAATTCAAACTGAGATGAATTCAATGCCAGAAGAATTAGAAAAAGTTAAACAATTAATTGCGAGATTAGAAATGGAAAAGGCAGCTCTTTCAAAAGAAGATACCGATTCAGTTAAAGAAAGATTAGCAAAAATAGAAGTGGAACTTAATAAAGCTAATGAAAATCAAGAAGAATTAACTAATAAATGAAAACAAGAAAAAGATGTTGTACTTAGTGTACAAACGCTAAAGGAAGATTTAGCAACAGCAAAAGCAGAATTGAACAGATTCCAAGTAGAGGGTAAATTCGAGAAAGCCTCCGAAATAATGTATTCAAGAATTCCTGAAATAGAAAATAAACTAAAACAAGCACAAATAAATATACAAGAAAATAATAATACCTTAGTTAAAGAAGTTGTTAATTCAGAAGAGATAGCAGGCATTGTGTCTAAATGAACTGGTATCCCTCTTAACAACTTACTAGAGTCACAAAAAGAAAAGTTATTAAAACTAAAAGAATCATTGGGAGAATCAGTAAAAGGTCAAGATGAAGCTCTTGAGTTAGTAACTGATGCAATCCTTAGATCCAAAGCTAATATAAACGATCCAAATAGACCTATCGGTTCATTTATATTTATGGGTCCAACTGGTGTAGGTAAGACAGAAGTAGCGAGAGCACTTGCTAGAAACTTATTTGACACTGAAAAAGCAATGATTAGAATAGATATGTCAGAATATATGGAAAAACACACCGTAGCAAGATTGATCGGTTCCCCTCCGGGATATGTTGGTTATGGTGATGGCGGACAATTAACAGAAGCAGTAAGAAGAAAACCATATTCAATAGTCCTTTTTGATGAAATTGAAAAAGCACACCCAGATGTATTGAATATACTTTTACAAATACTAGATGATGGACAAGTTACAGATTCAAAAGGTAAACTTGTTAACTTCAAAAATACAATAGTAATAATGACAACAAACTTAGGAGCACAAGAGATGCTCGATAAAAAACGTATTAAACCTAAAGAAATACTAATGAAGTATCTTCGTCCTGAGTTTATCAACAGAATTGATGAGATTACTCCTTTCAACTCATTAAATAAGAAGGTTATTACTGAAATCGTGGAATTAGAACTCCAAAAACTAATAAAAAGAGTAGGCGATCAGAAGATTAGACTGACATTTTCTCAAAAAGCTATAGATGCTATCGCTAATAATTCATACGATCCTGCATTTGGAGCTAGACCAATTAAGAGATATATTAAGAGAAACATAGAGTCAATACTAGCTAAAGCAATCATTTCTGGAGAATTAATTGCTAAGAATTACTATGAAATAGACTATTCTATGAAAACTTTCACTATTAAAGATAAGAAAACAATGATGTCATAATGGCATCTTTTCTTTGCAATTTTGAAAAAAGCAAGAAAATAGCTAATTTGAATGTTAGATTTGAAGGGAGAAAATATATAAATGTTGAAAATGAACAATGACACTCAAAGGCGGATATATTATGTTTAAAACAAACGAACACTCCTGCTAAGTATTTTATTTTGCGGGTTTAACAATTAATATTAATGTAAAAAACATAAAATCATTTATATTCCATTTATTTTGAAAAAAAATAATGTTTTCACTTTGAAACTATGCTCGTTCATTACCATTTAAGAACATAATTTGAAAATATTTTCATTTTCTTTGTCGAAAACTGTATATACAGGAAAGTAAGCAATAGCAAGAAATTATGAGTATTTAATTGTGTTTTATGACCCTTAAAATGTAAAAAACAACAAAAAAATGATTTTTTTGCTTATTATGTTCAAAATGATTAATAAAATGTGTATAATAATAATGTAATTGAAAAATTACGTGTATTAATAATTTAATATAAAACATTCTGTAATGGTGCTAATGTTTATTTGGCGATGCATTATCACGTTATGAAAAAGGTCTTGAATAATAAAGGTGTTTTTCTTCATTATAGAGTGT
Organism: Mycoplasma todarodis; assembly: GCF_004335995.1. Lineage (GTDB taxonomy): Bacteria > Bacillota_I > Bacilli_A > Mycoplasmatales > Metamycoplasmataceae > Mycoplasma_K > Mycoplasma_K todarodis. The sequence goes on along the minus strand of NZ_PSZP01000005.1, from coordinate 318 downwards.
ATTCTCTCTCAGAATAAATATTATGCATTCAATTATTGGCTTGATTGAGTGCTTCAAAAACCTGTCTTTGGCGAGCAGGTTTTTCCTTTGCAATTTTTTAATATGCGTAACATTGTATGAATATATATGATCAATAGGGCATCTTGAATGCTATTTTTTATTTTATTGTGGTTACAAACATCAAATAACACTATATAATATATTTATGTATACGCTCCTAGAAGTGTGTAAGCATATGGAAGGAGATATATATTATGACAGGAAAAGTAAAATTCTTTAATGAAACTAAAGGTTTTGGATTTATCGGTGTTGAAGGTA
>NZ_PSZP01000030.1 GCF_004335995.1 Mycoplasma todarodis | reverse complement strand
CATTTTTGGGTTTCATTGAGCTGTTCTGTGACCGAAGTATGTTCCAGCTTCTAGAAGTTTTTGTTTAGAAACAATTTCTTTTTTTGCTTCTACTTTTTGGTTTTCTGACATTTGTGTCTCCTTAGTGTTTGTTGTTCTGCCTATAGTTTCTAACGCTAAGCACCCTTCTCGAGCACACCCTAGCGAATCATCTATAGTGATTGATGAATTTCCCAATGTGGGTTTAATTCTTAAGTATTTTATCATAAATAAAGTATTTATGTGAATTTTAATCTATTTATTAAGCCTTTTTATTTGTTGTGTTTTAATTCTTGTTATTGGGATGATATGGTGCGCGGAGAGGGACTTGAACCCTCACACTGTAAAGTACTAGTGCCTAAAACTAGCGCGTCTGCCAATTCCGCCACCCGCGCAGGGTATCGAATGGTGTCCGTGGACATTTGGTACGCCCTAGAAGATTCGAACTTCTGACCCAATGGTTAAAAGCCATTTGCTCTACCGACTGAGCTAAGGGCGCGTATGGTGCTGGTTATAGGAGTCGAACCTACGACCTACGGTTTACAAGACCGTTGCTCTACCAACTGAGCTAAACCAGCGAATGGTGGAACATGAGGGGCTCGAACCCACGACCCTCGCCTTGTAAGGGCGATGCTCTCCCAACTGAGCTAATGTTCCAAAATGGTGACCCGTACGGGACTCGAACCCGTGAATGCATGGATGAAAACCATGTGTGTTAACCACTTCAGATTTGAACTTGTGACCAACTGGTTAACAGCCAGCTGCTCTACCACTGAGCTAAATCGGCAACATTGATGAATGTGCTTAATTATTATAAGTGAAAAAAAACAACTTTCACCAACTTTTTTTATTTTTTTTTGAGAAAAACCGAAAAAGTTAATTTTTAGGTGTTTTTTAAGCATATATCGAACATATTTACAATAAAAAAACCAAAACTTTTTTAATTAATATTTGCTGAAAGCCCTTTATATATTGTTTTTATAGGAAAAACAGTTATATTTTTTACGAAAACTATTTTTCTTAATTTTAATTATTTATATATATTTTTATCTATATATAGGCATTTTGGAGTAAAACAACCTTTATATATAGAGAATCTTTTTCTTTATCAATACTTTCAGCGAAGAAAAAAACACCTGCAAGCGGGTGTTTTTATCCAATTGTAATATCTTCTTCAATATATTTATAGTGTCTTGATCTTTGTTTTTTATTACCAAAGGCAAAGATTGTTGATGAAACTCCAAGTTGTCCGATAAACATAACAAGGATTAATGTAATCTTAGAAGCAACATTTAATTTAGAGGTTAGACCAGTAGAAAGACCGGTAGTACCAAAGGCGGATGAAACTTCAAAGAATAAGTCAGTGAAGTCATATTGAGCATCTAATTGGTTTTTATAGTTAGCCCCGAATGGGATATCCCCTCCGTGCGTGTTGAATGATGTTGTAGCTACCAATGTTACCCCTATAACCATTATTATGGACATTGTGGTGACAACATAAGCATTTCACACCGTATCAGGCGCAATACGTCTATTAAAGGCTCTAACTGAAGATTTCCCTCTAATTTTTGCCCAGAACGCCATAACAACAATGGCAAATGTAGTTGTTCTTATACCTCCAGCTGTAGATGATGGTGCTGAACCAATGAACATCATACATGAATGAACAATAAGTGTAGCAGATGTGAAATGGTGGAAGTTAACTGTACCAAATCCTGCATTACGTGTAGATAGTGTATTAAATATAATAGCCATTACTTTATTACTTGTAGTCATCTTTTGACCCATTCCGGATCTTTGACCATCAAATAACAATTCTGTCGAACTTCAGAACGATGGATTATTTGGTGTTGATTTAGCCGTCACCTCAATTAAGAACGTAATTGCTATACCAACTATAGAAATCGTTAAATAAGTCACACAAGAAATCTTTGTGAATAACGAGAACCTAAATCTCTCGCCTTTTCTTTTTGCAACAAAATATTGTCACACATCATAAATAACAGGATATCCAATACCACCGAATACAAATAATAATATAAATATAACTTGTACAAAGTAATCTGAGAAATAAGGAGCGATTGAATGCCCACCCATAATATCGAAACCAGCATTGTTAATTGCTGAGATTGAGTGGAACACACCATATCTAATTGAAAGTGCTCAATCACCGTGTGGGTTCATACCCATATCAGAACCATTTGGTCCTACAACTCCTACAAAGAATGAATTAGCATAGAAGAAATATAGAGAAAGAATTAAACCAGCTATTGTCATCATTGTAAAGATTGCAATAACAGATACTTTAATAAGTTGTCTAGTTTCACCTATACGAACATTTCCACGTTCTGCAGATAGTGCTGCTCTAGATGTTAGTGAAATTGATCTACCAAATAAAATATTAAATAAGAATATCTTTAAGGCGAATCAACCAATACCACCCACGAGGATCAAGATCGCTATAACCGCTTGTCCAAACATTGTTCATGTTGATGAGGTTTGAAGGGTTACTAATCCAGTATCAGAGAAAGCTGAAGCTGATGTAAATAGTGCATCCACATAATTTATTGATCCATTATGTGAAAACGGAAGCATTAATATTCCTGAACCTATAAATGTAATAAATAAATAGAATATTAAAATATGTTTTATGAAAGAAAGGTTCTTAAACTTAAAAATAACTCTTTCATACCATGGGCTGGCATAGTTATGATGAGACAAATTTTTACGTTTTTGTTTCTTTATTTTGTTCTTGTTTTTGAAAAGCATATATAAATTATAGTAAAAAATCAAAATCCCATATAATATATTTAATAAAAGTTTTAAAACTACCATAGTTTAAAGGAGAATACAATGAGTAAAAAAGCAAATAAAAAAGATATAGCCGTTATTGGTACTGGACGTTTCGGGACTGCGGTTGTTGAGCAATTGGTAAGTATGAACAGATATGTTCTAGCTATCGATGCTGATGAAAAGAATATTATGGAAGTATCAAGAATGGCCAACTCAGTTGCCGTTGCTGATGGTGCTGATATCGAAGGATTAAGAGGATTAGGTCTTGAGAAGTTTGATACAGTTATCGTTGGTATCTCAGATAATATTGAGATTATAGCTGCCCTTCTTGAAATTGGGGTTAAACATATTATCGCGAAAGCTAAGTCAATTAGACATGAACGTGTTCTTAGACAAATCGGTGTTGATATTATTGTTAGACCTGAAGCTGAAGCGGGAATTCGTACAGCTATCATCGCAACTAACTCATCATTCATTAAATATTCTGAAGGTCTTCAAGAAGTTGGTGATGGTTATGCAATCGGGACAACTATCGTTAAAAACGCTTCATGATTCGATCAAGAACTTAAAGATATGAGATTTGTTAACATGGGGGTTTCTGTAGTTTCATTAAACAGAAATTCAAAAGTTATCCTTCCTCAAGGTAATTTGGTTATGAGGGAAAATGATAAGATTACAGTTATCGGTAAAATCCAAAACATCACTAAAATCTTTGAAGAAGCTAATGGATATGAAGCAACTTCAGAAGTTAAAATGAATAAAGTTACTGATAAACCTCTTAAAAGAAGAGTTGTTACAAACAAAATGATTAAACAAAAAGCAAAACAAACTAAATAATAAAAAATCCCAGAAGGGATTTTTTTATCTTTTAGTTACTATATAAGCTCCAGTATTATTATTTCTATGATGTCAAGGAAGGTTGTATTCATATAATATATCTTCAACAACTGCTTTGATTCTTCCAGTTCCATGACCTGTAACTATTTCCATTTCATCTTCATAGATATTCATTTCAAAAGAAAGTATAGCCATTTCAATTTCTTGAATAGCTTCTTCTTCATTTAGTCCGTGTAAATCATAATATAACATACATAGATTATAAAGAAAATAAACAAAAAAACACTAACGTGTTTTAATTTTACGTTTAAGGTTTTGGATGATTTGTTGAACAACTCTTGTTGGATCATTATCATCATGTTTTCATACTGTTTTATAGATGTGTTGTCTTTGAACAAACTCATCTGGTTCTGCTTCCACGATTACTTTTAGAACTTGAAACTCCTTTTTTGATAGTTCTATGTGCTTGTCGTTAAGGAAACATTCATTGTTAAGGTTGTTAACAATAAGTCCTCTGTGAAATACAACATTGTCGTTTGAGTGTGTCTCTCATCTACGTCTCAATAGTGCAATGGTTTTTCATTTCATGTATTCGAATTCAGCTTCAAAGTAAATGATATCGTCTGCTCCAGATTTTAAAAATTCATATGTTCTATCTTTAAAGAAAATATCGTGGAATCATACATTTTTAAAATATGGGTTGAACTTTCTAATTTCGTTTAAATATTCTCGTGTAATTGTAGATTTTTTAACGTCGTTATCTATAAATAGAAAATCAACTTTTTTCCCAATTAATGATGCGGCGTTTTTTTCTGAAATGTAGTAAGTTTTGATATTGAAGTAGGCTCTTCAAATATCAGATAGCGATTCATATTCTTCTCTCTGTTTATTCGTAATAAAGTATATTTGTAATGTGTTTCTTAATGCCATAAATAAATTATATAAAAATAGTCCTTATTTAGAACAAAAAAATGACCCATGAGAGTATGTAGTCTTATTTTTTGTGTGTTAATGCTTGAAAATCATCTTTATATTTATTTTTTATTTCTCTAATCTTTGAAGATGAAATGTTTTTCATTTCATCATCAGAAAAAATAATAATAGTTTCAACTTCTTGATTTAATCTTTTATTAATCGAAGCTAAGAATAATTCATACTCAACTTCATCAAAAGTCCTTAAACCTCTGACAATATAAAATGAGTCATTTTCTTGTGCGATTAAAGAAGTTAGCTTAGTGTCAGCAATTATTTTACAATTTGGAATTTCACTCAAAATATTTTCTTTTCTTTTCTCCAAAATTTCTTGGTGTGTTTTTTCATCATTATTAGTCACATAAATTATCACTTCATCAAATAGTTTTATCGCTTTATTGTATATCGATAAGTGACCTTCGTGGAATGGATCAAAAGAACCCGGGTAAATTGCTTTTTTCATATATCCATTATATAAAATTAATAAAAAAAGAAAGCATTAGCTTTCAATTAATTCTTTTGCTGTATCTAATTTAACTGAGAAGAATGAAGTAACCCCTCTGTTTTGCATAGTTGCCCCAAATAAGTGATCAACATTTTCCATTGTACCAACACGGTGTGTAACAACAATGAATTGTGTAGAACCTTTTAGTGACTGTAGGAATTGAGCATATCTCAATACATTAGCTTCATCCAATGCAGCTTCAACCTCATCAAGTATACATAATGGAAGAGGTTTAGATTTTAGAATCGCAAATAGAAGTGAGATTGCAATAATAGCTTTTTCTCCACCTGAGAATAGTTTAAGATTTCTAACAGATTTTCCAGGAGGTTGTGCAATAACATCAATACCTGTTTCTAATAAGTTTTCTGGATCTGTATACTTAATTTCAGCAGTTCCTCCACCAAACATTGTTTCGAATACCTTTTGGAATTCTTCTCTTGTTGCTTTAACAGTTGTATCTAATTTAGTGATTATGATTTTATCCATTTCATTAATGGCTGAAAGGATTGTTTGTTGTGCAGAGAATAATTCTTCTTCAGAAGTTTTTAGTTTTGTATATCTTTCATTAACTTCTTCATATGATTTAATTGAATCAAGGTTAACATGTCCAATTTCAGCAATCTCTTTTCTCATACGAGAAACAAAATCTCTTGCTTCTTCTCTTTCTAATTTAAGTGTGAATTCTTCCGCAGCGGCTTCAATTGTCATTGCGTATTCTTCAGCAAGACGTTTCATTGCTGTGTTAACGTAAAATTCCGCTTGATTTTTCTTAGTCATGTTTTCAGATGAATCTTTGATTATTTGACGTAATGATTTTTCAAGTTCTGTTTTCATTAATGTATTTTGTGTAAGTTCATTATTAATAGCCATAATCTTTTCACGTTTGGCTTTTAACGTTGCAGAAAGTTGCGATTTCTCTGCTTCGAAGTTTTCCACAGAACCAAGAGAAATCTCTTGTGTTTTAGAAATGTCGAATTTCTTGTTAGCAGCAACTTCATATTTATCTTTTAAATATAAGTATTGTTCTTTAACATTTGATTCTTTTTCTTTTGTTTTAGCAACTTCAACATATAATTCTCCGATAATAGCTCTATCTTCTGAAATAATATTTGACAATGTTGAAATTTCACTTGTTATTTGTTCAACTTCTTTTTGAATAAGTGGTTGAGCTGATTTTAATTTTTCAATTTGTTTATCAACACCTAAAAGGTCTCTTGTTTTACCTGCTTGTCCACCGGCAATAACACCACCAACACGGATAATGTCCCCACCTTTTGTAACAACCATGTAACGTTGTTGTAGTAATTTAGAAATTTGCGTTGCGTTTTCAATTGAATCAACAACAATTATATTTCCTAATAAGAATTTCTTAAGGATATTATATTGTGGTTTTGAATTTACCAATTCTGCTGCAATTCCAATAAATCCTGGTTGAGTATCAAGAGCTAATTTATGATCTTCTCTTATTGCTTTAGGTTGGATTGAAGCTAAAGGAATAAATGTAGCCCGTCCCCCTCTATTTCTTTTAAGGAAGTTAACACATTCAACAGCTGTTTTTGAGTTGTCAACAACAATATGTTGCAATGCATTTTGTAATATTGTTTCAACAGCAGTTGTGTATTCTTCAGGAACTTCTAAAGAATCAGCAACAATACCTTTTACACCTGGGAATGTACTTTTATTTTGAACAATTGTTTTTGTTCCTTGGAATAAATTAGTTTTGTTGTTTTTGTGATCTTCAAGAATATCAATTTTTGTTTTAATTTTAAATAATTTTGTTGCATCAAGTTCTTTTTTACTTTGAAGTTTTGTTATTCTCATTTCTTTTTCAGCAGCATCAGCCTTTTTAGATCTAACATCTTCTTCAGCACGTGAAATTCATGCTTTGTATTGTGATAATTTTGTTGAAAGTTCTTCTAATTGTTCTTTCATAGCTTCTGTTTTAGCAGCTTCTGAAGTTTGAACTTGACCATCAATAATCATTTGACGTCTTTGTGATGTAATTGAATCTTTCAATTCAAGATCTCTAATTGATTCTGAAACTTCTTGGAATCTTGTGTTTAATTTAAGAACTTCGTTCTCAAGATTTAATTTATAAGAAGTTTTTTGTTCGATATCTTTTTCAGAGTTTGAAATCCTTGTTTCTAAATCATCTTTTGTATCGATAACATCAGAAAGTTTTTCATTTAGTTCTTCTAGTTGTTCTCTAAAATATGCAACATCTTCAACAATCAACCCAACTTCAACATCTTTAAGTTCTTCTGTTTTTTCTAGGTAAAGTTTAGCTTTTTCAGCTTGTTTTTTAAGTGGTTTCAATTGACGTTCAAGTTCATAAACAACAGTTTGAACTTTTTCAAGTGCTTCAGTAGTGTTATCTAATTTTTTAATAGCTTCTTTTTTTCTTGATTTATATTTAGAAATACCGGCAGCTTCTTCAAAAATTCCACGTCTTTCTTCAGGAGTTGCTTGTGCGATATCTGAGATTGTTCCTTGTGAAATAATAGCAAGTGAAGATTTTGACATCCCTGTTTCCATTGCGATTTCTTTAATGTCTCTAAGTCTGGCAATATCTCCATTGATGAAGTATTGATTCCCACCTTTACCACGTGTTAATTTACGTGTAATTGATATTTTTTTGTGAGGTAATGAAACTCTTCCTTCACTGTTATCAAATGTTAGTGTTACTTCTGCAAAATTCATTGCAGGAACTGTTTTTGAACCAGCAAAAATAACATCTTCCATTGAATCTCCACGTAATGATTTTGATGATTGTTCACCAAGAACCCATTTAATAGCATCATTAATATTTGATTTACCTGAACCATTTGGTCCAACAATACCAACAACACCACCATCAAAATTTAATTCTGTTTTATCGGCGAATGATTTAAAACCATGCGCAATTACTTTTATTAATCTCATTATTCTGCTCCTTTTAAAATTTTCAATGCTGATTTGGCCGCATTTTGTTCCGCCTCTTTTTTAGATATACCCTTACCCGAACCAAAGTAGTGTCCATCATGTTTTACTTTCGCATAAAAATGTGCTCCGTCTTTATGTGTTTGATATTGAATTGCTTCCCTAGATTCTGTTTGTAAGAATTCTTGAAGTAATGTTTTTGGATCTTTTAATTCAGATGAAACATTCTTCCTTATTTCTTCAAATACAGTTGCATCCAAGAATGCTTGAAATACTTCTCTTCCTTGATCTAAATAAATAGCTGCTGTGAATGATTCAAATAAATCTGCGAGAATTGAGTCATTATCTTTTAAATCATTAGCTCCATTTCCAACTCTTAATAATTGTCCAAGATTTAATCTTCTAGATAATTTAGCGAATGACTCTTTATTAACAACCTTTGCTCTTAATAATGTCATATCCCCTTCATCCATTTTTTTGTGCTTCGTAAATAAATACACACCTACAGCTGCATCTATCAATGCATCACCAACAAATTCTAATCTTTGGTACGTTAAATTGTACCGATGTTCATTAGCAAACGTTTGATGTGTAAACGCTTGATAATAAAGATCGATATCATTAGGTTCAATACCAAATTGTTCTAAGATTTCTTTCATATTTTCTCTCCTTATTATTTTTTGATTGCTTCTCTAATTTTATTCATTGCATCGTTATTGATTGCTTCTTGAATTTGCCCAAAAGCTCCAGCAAATGCTTTTTCATCAGATGATCCGTGTGATTTTATAACTATTCCATCAACACCAATAACTCACGCTGCCCCAACTGTACGGAAATCTAAAGTACTTTTTAAGTTCTTTAATGCTCCTCTAGCAAACAATGCACCCAAAATTCTAATAGGATTCTTTTTAATTTCTTTTTTAAGAGTTCTACCAATAGTTAATCCGGTACCTTCCATTGATTTAAGGATCATGTTACCCGCATAACCATCTACAACAGCAACATCAGTTGCATAAGAAAGTAATTCTCTAGCCTCTACAAAACCTTGGAAGTTAATATTTTTATCTTCTTCCATTAAGTTATATGCGTCATTGTGGAATGGCAATCCCTTTCCTTTTTCAGCACCAACATTAACAATTGAAACTTTAGGATTTTTAACGCCCATCACATGTTCTGAGAAAACCTTACCAATTTTTGCTCATTGATATAATAGATTTCCATCAACTTCTAATGTCGCCCCAACATCCATCATGATAAATCTTTTACCTGGTTGATTTGTTGGGAAAACAGGCATAAATGCAGGTCTTGAAACTCCTTCAAGTCTCTTAAGAGAAAGTGTTGCATAAGCAATATATCCAGCTGAAGACCCTGCGGATAGCACTACTTGCGCTTCACCTTTTTTAACTAATTCAATTGCTTTATACATAGAAGTAGTTTTATCTCTAACAATCATCGCACCCCTCTTTGGATCGGCGACAATAGGAATATCTAATATTTCAATTCTTTCATGTGTTTCCTTAAGAACTTCATCGATTTGTTTTTTATCACCCACAAGAATTACTTTATAATCTGGGTTTTTCTTAATAAAACGCAATGAAGCAACAACAGCGGGTTTTACCCCGTTGTCATTTCCCATTACGTCAAAGGCTATTGTTGTCATATTTACTCCCTCTCTTATTCAACTGCAATTAAGAAGTTGTATACTGGTTGATCACCGGTTTTAATTTCAATTTCAACATCAAAGTTATTTTCTAAATAACTAGCAATTTCTGAAGCATCACTCTTTGTTGAGTCATCCCCAAAGTAAATTGTTACAATTTCCGCATCTTCATCTATTACAGATTTTAGTGCTTTAATGGCAGCTTTTACAGAAGAAGGGTTTGTACCAAGGATAGTTTTATCAGCAATTGATAAATATTCTCCTTCGATTACTTTTACTCCTTCAATTCTTGTAGTTCTTGAAGCTTTAGTAACTTGAACAGTTTTTGTAGCTGAAATAGCTTCTGTCATTTCTTCTTTGTTAGACTCTAATGAACCTTCACGATCAAAGTTTATAATCGCTGAAATACCTTGCATTTGAGTTTTTGTAGGCACAATAACAACTTTTTTATCTGTTATTGTTTGTGCAGCTTGTTGTGCAGCAAGGATGATGTTTGAGTTATTAGGAAGGATAATAACTTTATCTGTATCAACAGCATTAATCGCTTTGATAATGTCAGATGCTGATGGATTCATTGTTTGTCCACCTTCAATAATGAAGTCAGCTCCATATTCTTTCATATCATTAATGATTCCTTGACCAACGTTACATGATACAACACCAATGTTCACTGATTTATTATTGCCATTAGCGTTAGATGTTTGTGTTTTTGAAGCAGCTTTGTTTTCAGTAGCTTGCTCAGTCATGTTTTCTACTTTAATTTTAAAGAATTCACCGAATTTTTGAATAAAGTTAAGAACTGTTCCTGGTTTAAGAGCATGAATGTGAACTTTAAGAATTTCTTCATCAACAACAACCACAGCTGAATTACCTAATTTATTTAAACCTTGTTCGAATTTTTCTTTTCTGAAAGTGTTTTTAGATTTTAAACTAATCATTGCTTCTGTACAATAGCCGAATTCACCATCAAATGTTTCTTCTGAAAGAAGGATAGCTTCTCCAGTTGGTTCTGAAAATACAGTTGGTTTACCTTCTAGGTGTTGAGCCATAGCATTTAAGAATTGGAATAATCCTTCACCACCTGAATCAACAACACCAACTTCTTTAAGAACTGGTAATAAGTTAGGTGTATTATTTACAGATTTTCTCGCTTCTCTTGCAGCTAATGAGAATATTTCAACAACTGTCATAGAAGGTGTTACTTTAGCTTCTAAAGAAGTTGCAGTTTCTCTAATAACAGTAAGGATTGTACCTTCAACAGGTTTCATAACTGATTTATATGCATATTCCTTAGCTTCACCAAATGCTCTAACGATGTCAAAACCATTTGCTTCTTCTAATCCTTTGAATCCTACTGAAAATCCTTTTAAGATTTGAGAAAGAATAACTCCTGAGTTACCTCTAGCTCCTAAAAGCATTCCCCTAGCAAATTTTGCTGAAATTTCTGAGATTGATTTTGTTTCTAATGTTGCAATTTCTTCAGCAGCATATTTAGCTGTAGCTGACATGTTTGACCCTGTGTCCCCATCCGGAACTGGGAAAACGTTAAGTGCATCTATTCTATTCGCGTCATTACGGATAGCGTTAACACCTGATGTTAAAACTTCCTTTAATGTTGTACCGTTTAATGTTTTCATTATTTAACTCCCTTAATGTAAATGTTTATTTTTGATATTTTATGATTGTTTGCCTTAAAATAAGATTCGACTGCAGAAGATAATTCTCTAGCAACTATTTCTGTTCTAACGTTTAATGAAGCAATAATAAATATTTTAATCTCCACACCTTTAGAAGTAGGGATTATATCTATCCCTTTTCCATAATTTGTTTCTGTTAAAACTCTTAAAGTTTGTGCTTGTGACTCTTTATTAACAAGTCCCACAAGACCTGGTACTGTACTAATTGAATTAACAATTCCTTCACGTAATTCGTTGATTTGTTCTTCTGTCATTTCCGAACCTCCTTGTTTAATCTAAACTATTATACCATTATTAGCATATATATACTAGTATATA
>NZ_PSZP01000029.1 GCF_004335995.1 Mycoplasma todarodis | reverse complement strand
TGGCAGGTAAATACGCATCATCATTAAGAATAACAATAGATGCTGTTGAGGATTTATTAGAATCATCAACCAAAAGGAGAAAAAATGTACGGAACAATATTAATTAGATTTGGTGAACTTTCTACCAAAGGTAAAAACAAAATGTCTTTTGTTAGACAATTAGAAAAAAATATGAAAAAACTTATGGGAGTTGAACCTGAAGTTCTTTTCGACAGAATGTTCTTAGAATATTCAGAAGAAAATATGGAAGGTCTACAAAGAATTTTTGGTATTTCATCTTATTCACCAGTTGTAACTGTTGAAACAGAGATGGGTGCTATTGAAGATGCAGCCTTAAAACTTGCTCAAAAATTCCCAGAAGCAAAAACATTTAAAATTGCAGCAAGAAGACATTGAAAGAAATTTGAAAAAACTTCACAAGAACTTAATGGATTATTAGGTGGACACATTTTAAGTAATACTGATTTAACAGTTAACGTTAAAAAACCAGACCTTAAGATCGAGGTTGAAGTTAGAAATGGTAAATCATATGTATTTTGTGAAAGAGTTCAAGGTTTAGGTGGATACCCAGTTGGTATAAACGGTAGAGTTCTACACCTAATCTCTGGTGGTATTGATTCACCTGTTGCAGCTTATGAATTAATGAAACGTGGATTACGTGTTGATTACCTTTCATTCATCACTCCTCCTTTTACAGATAACAAAACGAGAGAAAAGATTTCTGAAATCGTAAACCTACTTAATAAATATCAAGGTAAGTCATATATCTATAGGTTAACTTACACAGATTTAATGCATACAATTGGATTAACTTCAAAACAATCATATAAAATCACATTAATGAGAAGATCATTCTATAGAATAGCTTCAAAGATTGCTGAATCAAGAGGATACCTAGCTATTGCTAATGGTGAAAACATTGGACAAGTTGCTTCTCAAACACTTGAATCAATTCATACAATCCAGGAACAAGCTACACTTCCAGTTTTAAGACCAATTTTAACAGCTGATAAGATCGAAACAATTAACAAAGGAATTAAAATCGGAACATATGAAATCTCAATTGTTCAAGCATCTGAAACATGTGAACTATTCGCTCCAAAAGCGCCAGTAACTAAACCAACACCAAAAGAAGCTTACAAATTAGAAGAAGAATTTGGGAACTTACTTGAACTAGAAGACGAATGTATGGAACAAATGGAAATTGAAAGAATAGAGTTATAACTCCATTCTTTTTTATATTTGTTAAAATATAAGTATGTCTAGATATGTAAACTTACACACAAACACTGAATACTCTTTATTGGAATCAACAATTAAGATAGATTCATTAATAGAATATGCGAAAAATAATAAAATGGATACCTTAGCAATCACTGATCATAACGTAATGTATGGTGTTGTTGAATTTGTTGATAAATGTAAAAAGAATGGAATAAAACCCATCATAGGTTTAGACCTTGATGTTGAGGATTATAGATTAGTTCTTCTTGCTAAAAACTACAATGGATATTTAGATTTAGTTAGACTTTCTTCTAAGAGAGTTCGTAATAATGAAATAAAACTAAGTGATATCCCTGTAAAGGATTTATTTATAATTGACCACCCAACACTTGGACACTATGCCACAAAAGGTGAGGAACTTGTTCTTCATAATTATTTTGTTGGAATTGAACAAGGTGAGCATCCAAAAGGTGTCGCCATCTTTGAAGCTAGGACTTTGAAGGAAGAAGATAATAAAGCTTTAACAATATTGAATTACATTAAAAATTCAGAACAAAAAGAATTTAAAATGAAACCATATAACTACAATCCAATGGGTGTTAGTTCATTAATGATGGAACAAGCAATTATAATTGCGAAAGAATGTAATGTAGTTTTCCCAGAAGTTAAAAATATATTACCTACTTTCCCAACTCCAGAGCACTATACTTCTCCCGCCTACTTAAAACAAGTAATTCAAGATAACCTTGGAAAAAGGTTAAAAGAAAATTCTCAAAATATGGAATATATAAAAAGAATTAGATATGAAGTTGGGATAATAGAAAAATTAGGGTACTCTGATTATTTTCTAATCATCTGAGATTTAATTAAATGAGCAAAAGAACAAGATATCGCTGTTGGACCTGGGCGTGGTTCGGCTGCAGGTTCTTTAGTTTCTTATATTTTAGGAATCACTGATATTGATCCAATTAAATTCGATCTTATTTTTGAGAGATTCCTTAATCCAGAACGTATCACTATGCCAGATATTGATATTGATATACAAGATAGTAGACGTGATGAAGTTGTTAAATATATGTTTGAGAAATATGGTGCAAATAAAACTGCATTAATTATTACGTTTTCAAAATTAGGTGCCAAAATGGCCTTAAGAGATTCAGCTAGAGCTATGGGGATTACTCCAAGAGAAGTTGATGTTCTTTCTAAAATGATTAGATTAGGTGAAACTTTAGAATCAACATATAGAAAAGTTTCGGCATTTAGAGCTCATATTGATAGAGATCCTAGAATGCAAGAATTATTTTCTGCAGCAAAAAGTATCGAAGGTCTTCCAAGAAACCACGGTACACATGCGGCTGGTGTAGTTCTTTCTAAAAATGATATTTCTAATTCAGTTCCAACAATTAATGGGATTAATGATTACAACCAAACTCAATATTCAATGGATTATATGGAAGCTAATGGATTGTTAAAGATAGATATTCTTGGTCTAAGAAATTTAACTATTATTCAAGATATTCAAAAAGAAGTTTATGATAACTTCCAAAGAAGATTAGTTTTAGAAAAAATTAAGTTAAACGATAGAACAACAAATAAACTTCTTTCTGATATTGATACAAATGGTATTTTCCAATTGGAATCATATGGAATGAAAAATACTTTAGCATCTGTTGGTGTTGAGGGTATTGATGACATAACAGCGATATTATCACTTTATAGACCTGGTCCAATGGAATTCATTAAAACTTATGCAAATAGAAAGAAAGGGCTTGAAAAGGTTCCTAGTGTATCTGTTGAATTTGATAAGATTACCAAAAGAACTTATGGTATTATCATTTACCAAGAACAAATCATGCAAATAGCTCAAGAGTTTGCTGGTATGTCATTTGGTCAAGCTGATATTTTACGTAGAGCTATAAGTAAGAAGAAAATGTCTCTTATTGATGGTTTGAAAAAAGAATTTAACGAGGGTGCTCTCGCTAAGGGTCAAACTCAAGAATCAATTGATAATGTTTATCATTCTATTGAAGCGTTTGCTTCGTATGGATTCAATAAATCTCACGCTGTAGCATATGCTGTTATTTCATATAGAATGGCTTTCTTAAAAGCAAGATTCCCATTAGAGTTTTACACATCATTATTAAATGCATCTCTTGATTCTCAAAAAGCAGTCTTAACTTATGTTAACGAAGCAAAGAGAAAAGATATAGTTGTTAATGCTCCAGAAATAAATCATTCAAAAACAAGAGTATTCAATGAAGAGAAACAAATCTATATGCCACTTAAATTAATTAAGGGATTTGGTAATGTTGCATCTAAGAAATTATTAGATGAACGTGATCAAAATGGTAAATTTAAAGATTTCTTTGATTTTGTAGCTCGTGTAAAATTAGCTGGATTAGGTGAATCTGCAATAACTTCTCTAATTCAATCAAATGCATTGAGAAAATTTGCACATATGCAAATGCTTCTTGATACACTGCCTTCAGCAATAAGGTATGCTGATATGATTACATTTAAAAAAGATGGTGAGAAAGTTTTAGATTTTAATTTAATTGCTAAACCTAAAATGGTTCATAGTGAAAGAAATATTAAAAATGAAATTATTTCAGAAAATAAATTCTTAGGATTTAATTACAATGTATTCTTCACGGATCCATATGCAAATGAAGAAAGAATTAAAGACTTAGAAACAAAAGATACTGTTGAAGTTGCCATTTATGTGGATAAGATTTATAAGAAAAGAAATAAAGACGGAAAAGAATTTGCGGTTATACTTGCGCACGATTCTTCGAATAAAATTGAATTTACTGTATTTAATAGAACATGAGAATTTATTCATAAGTCAAAAGATAAGAAAGTATATATAGCTAAGATTAAAGTAAATATGTTTAACGATAAGAAAAACTACATACTTGCTCAGCCATGAAAGGAAACTAATGAATAAGATTTTATTAATTGACGGAAATTCACTTACATATAGAGGATACTTTGCTACCGCATTTTCACCAGCGGGTATTCTAACAACTTCGGATGGTATACCAACAAATGCAGTTCTTTCTATGAATAATATGCTTTCAAATATTATTTATACCGAAAGTCCTTCGCACATTTTGATTGCATTTGATGCTAAAAAGAAAACAAGAAGACATGAAATCTTCCCTGATTATAAAGGTGGAAGATCAAAAACACCAGATGAATTAATACAACAATTCCCAATCATCAAAAAAATGATTGAAAAAATGGGCATTAAATGATTTGAAATTGAAGGGTGAGAAGCTGATGATATTATTGCCACTGTTGCAAAACAATCAAGTGAGGCTGGGCATAAAGTTCAAATTCTTTCTTCAGATAAAGATTTACTTCAACTTGTTGATGAGAATATTGAAGTTTTATTCAATAACAAAGGTGTTAGAGACTTAAATGTTATTACTAATGATAACTTCTTTGAGACTCAAGGACACTTCCCCAATCAAGTTGCAGACATGAAGGGTTTAGTTGGAGATTCTTCCGATAATCTTCCTGGTGTTAAAGGGATTGGTATCAAAGGTGCCAACAAACTACTTGACAAATATGGTACTGTAGAAAATATTTATAGAAACATAGATGAAATCAAAGGGGCTACTCAAACAAAATTAATCAACGATAAAGAAATGGCTATGATGTGTAGGGATATCGCGACATTGAAGTTTGATGTTGAGATTCCATTTACTTTTGATGACTTTGCTTATAGATTTAGGGTTACACAAGAACTTATTGACTTTTATCAAAAATATGAACTTAAGTCATTAGTTAATAAATTTTCTAAATATAAAACTAATGATGTTGTTGAAGAAACAATATCTGAGGCAGGAATGAATGCAGAAGAGTTACCAATGGAAGAATTAGTTCCTATTGATATTCCGATTGAAACTCCTTTGGCAGAAGAAATACCTCCATTAGATATACCAACAATTAATCTTAATGATTCACAAGAAAAATTACCTCTTGATGATATAGAGGAAATTGAAGATGATATTTTCGAAGATGAAAATGTTGAAGAATCTGAAAAAGATGAAATCAAATATAAAAATATTATATTTTAAGAAGGCTATGCCTTTTTTTATATAATTCTTTTATGAAAGCAATAATAGGAAATCCCAATGTAGGAAAAACAACTTTCCTTAATAAATTAAGAGAAAATGGATATTCCACTTATGAAACTGATGCATGAGTTTCGAAACAATATAATAATAATGAATCAAATGTATTTAAGGGTTTAGTTAATGAATTCGGTGTAAACATTATTTCTGACAACAAAATTAGCAAAAACGCCTTAAAAAAACTAATAAATGAAGATTTTTCAAATTTGAAAAAAATAGAAATGATTGTACACCCATTTATTTACCAACATTTAGAGCAAAATAAGTATGATTTTGTGGAAATTCCTATATTAAAATGATCTCCTGTAAACTTTGTCGATTTATTTGATATGGTGATTAATTTAGTGGATAAACCACACCAAAATGAAATATACAATGTGGATAACTTTTCCGATACGCTAATAGACACTAATAAAAGGGGTTTCAGGAGTTTGGATACTGTGGATATCTATGCTAAAAACGTCAAAAATATAGAAGAATTTTTAAAAAAATATAGCATTCTCTCTCGATAAATCTATAATATTGATACCACTTAAAAAGGGCACTAAAATCGGAGGCAAAAATGAATCAATATATCGTAGAAACTAATGAGTATATATCACAAGATGATTTAAAGAATATAAGGACTTTATATTTACCAATAATAGGGAATAAAGCGGTATCTTTATATCATTCTTTAGTAGATGAGGCAATTGAAACATTTAAAGTCGATTTCAGACATCTATCAGCATTAATGAATTCTCTTCAATTTAATAAAGAAGATCTATTATCAGCTAGAAAAACTTTGGAAGCAGTTGGATTAATAAGAACATTCTCACAACAAGAGAGATCAACATTCTTATTTTCAATCTCAAAACCATTAGATATCAAAAAGATGCAAAATAACAAACTACTATTAAATAAATTAAGAAACGCTATTGGTGAAGTTGAATTAGAAAGAATCATATTTGAAAATAGAACACAAACTATAGATAAATCAGGTTATGTGGAAATTTCAGCTAAATATCACGAAATCTTTGAAATCGAATTAACTACAAAAATACAAAAGACTTCAGAAATCTCAATTCCTTCTTTTGAAAATAAAGAAGATGCAATGAAAGGTTTATCAGCAGAAATGTTTGCAAAATTCCTTACAAATGAACTTGCAGGTCCAACATTAGCTAAAACATTTGATTCTTTAAGAGGGCTAGGATTCTCAAATCAATCACTAAATGTTATTCAAAACTATTCATATGAAGTTAATAACAAAATTGTTGCTAAATATGTAGAAACAATTGCTTATGATTTTTATAAATCAGATATTACTTCATCATCAGATATTGAAAAAGAACTAAGTAAAGCTTCTGCTTCTAAGAAACACGAAGTTAATGTACAACCAACTTCAGAAATAATATCGGAAGGAGGAGATATAAGTTTAGATGAAATATTCTCTGACTTATTCTCATAATTCAATATGACAAAACAAGAAATAATAAACGAAGCTTTAGCCATACCTCGTGTAGCGGCTAGAGTTTTAGAATTAAAAATTAATTTAGAACAACTTGAAAGCGGAATGATTGTTCTTCTAGAGATTTTGGCAGAACAAGAATTAGAAGTTGAACCAAAATTTATCACTTCATTTGATCTTGCATCAGATGGTTCGTTAGTTATGACTAAAATACTTTCGGAAAGAGGGAAAGAATTATCAATAAATGACAATATAATCACTCAAACAATATCTCCAATTAATGAAAAAATAACTTTTGAAGATATGGAACAAACCAGAGAACGAATTGAATTTGGTTTATTCTTCAAAAAATTCAAACAAGAAGTTTCAGAAGAAATTAATCCTAAAGGATTCTTCTTATACGGTAAGATGGGTATCGGTAAATCATTTATCGCTCAAGCTATGGCTAACACTCTTGCAAAATCAGGTCAAAAAGTAGCATTCCTTAATGTGGCTGAATTAGTTTCTATAATTAAATCAAAATTTAAAACAGGATACGAAGAATTCTTAGAAGATTTAAGAACAGTTGATTATCTATTTTTAGATGATATAGGTGCAGAAAGTGTATCTGCATGATTTAGAGATGATATTCTTTTAGGGGTGCTTTCTACAAGAATGAATAATAAAAAGTCAACATTCTTTACTTCTAACTATTCTATGGAAGAATTAGAGAAAATCGAATCAAGAACACAGGGTGCAAAATACCCTGATAAAGCCAAATCAGCTAGGTTAATGGAGAGAATTAGAGCACTTTCGGTGCCAGTTGCAATAGGCGGGCATAATCGTAGATATTAGGTATCTACTTTTTTTATTATGAAATACTTGCTTTTTTGCGAAATAATTGTATAATTTTAATGCAGTTCAAGACTGCAGTATACTGCCTTATAAAAAAGGAAATTAATATGAAAAAAATCGCAATTAACGGTTTTGGTAGAATCGGACGTCTAGTATTTAGACAAATGATTGAAAACAAAAACTATGAAATCGTTGCAATCAACGACTTAACATCACCAGCTATTTTAGCTCACCTGCTAAAATACGATACAGCACACGGAAACTTCAACGGAACAGTTGAAGCTACAGAAGACTCACTAATTGTTAACGGCCAAACAATTAAAATCTACGCTGAAAGAAACCCAAAAGATCTTCCATGAGCAGAACTTAAAGTTGACGGTGTTGTTGAATCAACAGGATTCTTCGTTTCAAAAGAAGCATCAATGGCACACATCGAAGCTGGAGCTAAAAAAGTTGTTATTTCAGCACCTGCAAAAGGTGACTTAAAAACAGTTGTTTACTCAGTAAACGAAGAAGTACTATCAGCAGATGACCAAATCATCTCAGCTGCTTCATGTACAACAAACGCTTTAGCACCAGTTGCTAACGTTCTAAACAAAGAATTCGGTCTTGTAAAAGGATTCATGACTACAGTTCACGCTTACACAGGTGACCAAGGTACTCAAGATAAACCACACAACGACTTACGTAGAGCTAGAGCTGGAGCAATGAACATCGTTCCTACAACTACTGGTGCTGCTGTTGCTGTTGGTAAAGTTCTTCCAGAACTAAATGGTAAACTAGATGGTATCGCTGTACGTGTACCAACAATCACAGGATCACTTGTTGACCTTGTAGTTGAATTAGAAAAAGACGTAACTGTTGCTGACATTAACAAAGCAATGGAAGCTGCTGCTTCAGATTCACTAGCTTACGTAGTTGACCCAATCGTTTCTTCAGACATCATCGGAGCTACACACGGAACTCTATTTGATTCATTAATGACTAAAGAAATGACAGAAAAACTATTCAAAATCATTACATGATACGATAACGAAAACTCATACGTTTCACAATACGTAAGAACATTCGATCACTTCATCAACCTATAATAGTTGAAAAAGAAAATAGGCATCTTGCCTATTTTTTGTTTAATATAAGTTATAATGTGTTTATGTGAAAATTTATAGTATCAGCATCAAAGAAATCGAATTGATTAAATACACACGCAAAAGAAGTGTGTTTCGTAGGTAGATCAAATGTAGGTAAGTCATCACTTATTAATGCATTAGCTAATCAAAAAATAGCTAGAACATCAAATACACCAGGTCGTACACAATTGATTAACTACTTCCAAAACGAAGATGGTAAAATGATTGTCGATTTACCTGGATATGGATTTGCGAAAATGCCTAAAAAAGAATTACAAAAAATGTCTGAAATGGTTGAGGAGTACTTTGGACAAAGACAACAATTAATTATGACTTTTTGTCTAATTGATTCTAAAATAGGAATTACATCTGATGATTACGATATGTTTGAATATCTAGAAGCTGTAGGACGTCCTTATTTCATCATAGGAACTAAAGCTGATAAAGCTAAGCAAACAGAAATTTCTAAAACATTAAAACAAATCCACGAATTGGGAGTTGATTACATCATTACATCAGCTTCAAAAGGTAAAAATATAAACAAATTGAAAGCGGTTATTAAAAAGGTTTTTTAATAATAAAATGAATTAATAAACAGATTGAATTCTGTTTATTTTTTTAACTCAAAATGATTGTATTTGATGATTTTGGCATAAGAAAAAATACAATTCCACTCAAAAATATTCGCTTTACATAGAAGTTATAAAAAAATGCATTTATATATGAAATAAATAGCCTTTTAGTATTTTTTAATCAAAATATTTTAATTTATAAGAATGGAAAAGTTATTCCTATATAATATTATTGCTCGGTAATAAATCCGAAATGAAGGAGAATAATCATGAAAAACGAACCTGCATTATGAGTACAAGAAAATGCTGAAAACATCGAATTAATCGATGTAAGAACACCTGCAGAATTTGCAATGTCACACGTCAAAGGAGCTATCAATGTTCAAAAAGATGAGTTAATTGCAAATCACGCCAAATATTTAGAAAAAGATAAAGCTTATTACATTATGTGTGGTTCTGGTGGTAGATCACAATTCACTATCACAAGTCTTTTCTCTCACGGATATAACTTAACAAATGTCGCTGAAGGTATTAGTGGGATGGATGCTTCAAAATTAATAATGGAAGCTAAACCTGAAACTAAAAAAGACGGAAGATTAATACTTGAACACTTAAAAGATACAAAAATGAATTTCGTCATCCTTTTTGCTGAAAATTGTGGAACTTGCGATATGTTAAAACCTATTTTAGAATCTTTAGATGAAAGATATAAAGATGTTTCTACAATTGCTTTAAAAATAACTGATTTCCAAGAAATTGCCTCACAAGAAAATGTAGTGGGAACACCAACAACATTTGCTTTTATAGAAGGTAAAGAAGTATTTAATTTTAAGGGATATCTTCCTGAAACGGAAATTCTTAAAAAAATACAAGAACACAACAAGTAATAATTAGCGAGTTAAATCGCTTTTTTTATACACGTAGTGGTTTATTATGTGTTTTTCTTGTTATAATACTTTACGAGTAAGTAATTACTCCTTGGCATCAAATGCCCAGATGGCTAAATATGAAATTATGCTAGTTCTGGACCCTAAAGCTGACTCAGCAATTATCGAAAACCAAGCAAAAGAAGTTTTCGGTGGAGCAGCTGAAGTGAAAAAACTAGAAAATACAGATCTTGCTTATGCAATCAACAAATCAATGACAGGACAATACTTCCTGCTAACTGTTGAATCAGAAGGTTCAAACATTCAAGAATGAAACCGTAGATCAAACATTGTTAAAGAAATCTGAAGAAACTTAGTAATCAACCTATCTACTGAAGCTGGTTACGATAAACCATTCGTAGAAAACAAATTCTCTAAATACCCAAGACTTAGAAAAAAACAAGCTGAAAGAAAAGCTGCAATGGAAGCTCGTAGAGCTGAAAGAGCTGCTTATCAAGCTAGACAAAACGCTTCTAAAACAGAGGATAAGTAATGAATAAAGTTCTATTAGTAGGGA
>NZ_PSZP01000028.1 GCF_004335995.1 Mycoplasma todarodis | reverse complement strand
TAAATCATTATTCATGCCAATTCGTTTAGAAACAACTTACCAACAACATGGTCCTGAATTAGCTAAAGCAATTTACTTATTCGGTCAAGAACTAATTGAAAAGAGGTTAGCTAATGTCTAAGAAAATTACTTTCGTATCTAACATTAACCACAATGGAGATACACAAGAAATATCATTTGAAGCAGCTGTAGAAATCACAACTTACGAAGGTTTCACAGTTTACGAATTCAAAGAACCAAACATGAATGTTATGAATAGAATTGAAATCGCACCTGAATATGCAAATATCTTTGCAGGTCCAAGTACAATCAATCTAGAATTAAACAAAACTATTGCGATTCAATATGAAACACCACAAGGTATTTTATTACTAGATTCTTATTTAGAAGAAATGGATTGTACTGATGAAAATAACGTTAAATTCCAATACACATTAAGTCAACAAGATCAAATTGTAGGAAGATATAACATCACATTAAAAATTGAGGGGTAATCCTCTTTTTTTATTTGCTAATTTCTTACTTTAACAATGCTTTTTAAATGGGTTTATTGCATAAATAGACTTATTATAGTAAACTATAATGTATGAAGAATAAAATTATAAACGCAGTGACAGACTCACTGAAAAAATTAAATGTAGAAGAAGAAGTTCAATTAACTCCCGCAAAAGGGCATGCTGACTTTTCTACTAATATCGCAATGAAGCTAGCAAGAGTATTAAAGGACACTCCACAAAACATTGCACAAAAAATAGTTGAAGGAATTGACAAGGATGCAAATTCAATTGAAAGCATCGAAATAGCAGGACCAGGTTTCATTAACTTTTTCATGAGGCGAGAAGCGTTAAATACAATTATTACAGATATCCTTGAAGCAGGAGATGACTACGGTAAAGGTAATCAAACAGATTACGTAAATGTAGAATATGTATCTGCTAACCCAACAGGTTACTTACACCTAGGACATGCACGTGGTGCAGTTGTAGGTTCAGTGTTAGTTAATATTTTAAGATTTGCAGGAAACAAAGTAGATGCAGAATACTATGTTAACGATGCAGGGGCTCAAATCAACATTCTTGGTGAAGCATCATGAACAAGATACCAACAAGCTCACGGTGTAGAAATAGAAATGCCAGAAAATACTTATAGAGGACAAGACATTGTTTGAGTTGCTGGGCAACTTAAAGAAATGTGAGGAGATAAATACCTTAATGTTCCTTATGAAGAATGTAAAGAAGAATTTAAATCAGAAGCTAAGAAAATGCTTTTAGCTGAAATTGATACAGACCTTAAAAAACTAGGTGTTGTTATGGATAAATTCTCTTCAGAACAATCAATGTATGACCAAAACTTAATTACAAAAGCATTAGATAAACTTCAAGATAAATTTGAAGAAGATGGTGCAACATGATTAAGAACTACAAAATATGGAGACGACAAAGATCGTGTTCTTATTAAATCAGATGGTTCATATACTTACCTAACACCAGATATTGCTTATCATGATGTTAAACTTTCAAGAGGTTATGACTATATTGTAAATATCTTTGGTGCAGACCACATCGGTTACATTAAACGTATGGAAGTTGCATTGTTACAACTTGGATACCCCGATGGAGCTTTAAAAGATACATTAGTTATTCAATTAGTTCGTTTAATCAAAGATGGTCAAGAATTAAAAATGTCTAAACGTATGGGAACATCATTTACATTAAGAGAATTAATTGAACTTACAGGTAAAGATGCAACTAGATTCTTTATGGCTAACCGTTCATGTGATTCTAAGTTTGACTTCGACGTTAACTTAGCAACTCAAAAAACATCAGACAACCCAGTATTCTATATTCAATATGCTCATGCTAGAGCAAATCAAATTCTAGGTAAAACTGAAAAAGAAGCTGACATTGAAAACCTATACACAATTGGAGCTGAGAAATTAATGGACGTCTTATCTAAATTCCCTGATTTAGTTATGACAATGTCTAAAACAAGAAAAATTCATTTACTACCTCAATACTTAATTGACTTAGCAAGAGCATTCCACTCTTACTACAACTCAAATAAAATTGTTGGTTCAGAAAATGAAGCAGGAATGTTACCAATTGTATTAGCTGCTAAACAAGTTCTAAAGAATGGTTTAACACTTCTTGGAATATCAGCACCTGAAAGAATGTAATTCTAAAACAAAAAAACAAACGTGAGTTTGTTTTTTATTATTCTTTTTAAATATGTTCGTACATATCGTATTCACTTCTTTTAAGTCTACGTTTAAATCATTTCTTACGTTTACCTTTTGGACCTTGTTTAGGTTCAATTACAGTAAATACTATTCCTATCATTATAGTTACTGAGAACGTTCAGAATCACCACGTTTTAATGTGAGCCATATCTTGAAGAATCGCTTCATTACTTAAGGAAGAATCATTTGGGTTTATTGCTTTAGTAATTGCATAAAATATCGCAATGAATATTGGAACGTAAATTATTGATAAATTTTCAAAAACAATTCCAAGTGTTGCTCCCATTGTTTTAATTGTTTGAACATAACATAAGTATGAATAAAGAATTAATGCTCCTGAGATTGCTAGGATGATAAGTGATTTTTTATAATCAGCAAACATATCACCAACAATAACATAAGTATTACGTGCACTTAGGTCACATAATGTTAATAGTGGCAATACAACTGCAACTTGAAATATTAAAGCTGAAAGATATTTAAGTGTTGTGATTTCTTTAACTGTAATTACAATTTTTGATTTTTCCATTATTCTATAAATTATGATTCCTTGAACTGATCAAGAAAGAACTGGAATTAAACAAAGTATTAATCCAATCAAGACTTTTGTTTTCATCGAAGCAGGATTAACAGCCATAACACCCATAGCTGCAATTGAAAGTGTAACTATAATAATTCCAAACAAAGCAATTCTTCTAAACTTTCTTTTTAAAAATATTCTTTCTAGGATTGCTGTTGCAGGAAGGCATAATGCAATAAATGCTTTACCTAATGATCCACCAGCTAATGCAATACCAATTGCCATAAACCCCATACCTATCGGTGTACCCAATAAGTTTGTTAGTGTAATTTTTCATGCATCTTTACTTTTAATAAACTTCTTAATAGTTCCGAATCACTTCTTAGGTCCAATAACGACAAAGTCAATTAGAACTGCAAAGAAGAATATAACTACAACGGAAGCCATAATAAAACTTATAACCGACAATATTGAATCATCACTTGCTGTATAAGGGACTATATTAATTAATGCTGGATATAAACCATATAAAATACTACACAAAATTCCTATTGCAAGACCTTTATATGTTTTTTGTTTTGTTGACATAGAACCTCCTTATTTTGATTTATTTTTCATTTACTTATTAAAGACATTTTACTACTTTTAAAAAATAAAAAAACAACATTTTTAGTCTTTATTTTTCTTGAGAATATTCATTCATTTTTATTTTAAAATATAGTGGTATAAGTCAAAAAAATAAGAAAAAATATTTAATAGAAATACTTAAGAAATAAAAAAATAGCCTTTTAGCTATTTTAATATTCAATCAGCGCAAATCTATTGAACTGAACTTCGTTTTCTTCGCCGGGTTCAATATAATATGCTTCTTCTTTTTCTATATCAACTAATATTGATTTTTTATTAATTTTAAAGTTTTGATTATTTTTTTCAAATACGGAGATTGTGTATTTGTTTATATCGTATTTCTTATAAAGTTTTTCGGAAGACTTTACTTTTCAATTTAATTCTTTTGTAGAGATAATTGATTTTTCGACATGTAACTCTCTCGGTTGACCATTTTCTAGTCTATCATAATCGTAAAATCTATAGGTTGTATCAGATGGTTGTTGAACCTCCAATACCTTGGAATCTTGTCCTACACCATGTACTAATCCAGCTGGAACATTTATAAATTCCCCAGGTACTGGTGTGTGTGTTTTTAATAATTCGAAGAAACGTTTTTCTTGTAAAGCTTTTTTAATTTTAGTTTCATCTTTGGTTTTGATACCAACAACAAACTCTGATTTTGGCGTAGCTTCCAGAACATATCAACATTCTGATTTACCGTTTTCTTCATTTTCTAGTTTTTTAGCCAAGTAATCATCTGGATGAACTTGGACTGAAAGTGGCTTGTTAGCTTTAAGTATTTTAACTAAAGGTCCATCAATAGTTTCTTCACCATTAGCTAATTTTGTACGACTTTGTTCAAGGGGAGAATGTAATCATAATTCATATCCTCAAATTTTGTCATGTTTAATAGGTGTTATTTTTTTCATAATTGATCCTTAGCTCACTTTTTGAATTGTTTTTGTTTTTTTGTTTTTTGAAATTTTTCCTCAAATAAATTGGAAAGGTTTTCCTAAGTTGTATTTCATGAAGATATTCATTAATACAGCAGTTGTAATACCACCAATTAGTATTGATAGTAGGAAGAATAATCCTCATACGTAGTTTGTAACTCCACCTTTACCGATAGCACCAACTATATACACAATTGGTCCACCGTGTTGTGCGTTATCTGTAATCATAAATAATGCAGCTACTGCAGCACCGATTGCTGAACCGATCATGTTTGCAGCGATTGCTTGTTTTGGATATTTAACTGCGAATGGAATAGCTCCTTCAGTAATACCAACTATAGACATAAGAATTGCTGATGTAGCATTACCTTTATCTTGTTCATCTCATTGTTTGTTTCTAAATAACTTACCAAGTACAACCGCTAGTCCCATACCTAATGGTGGAACTGCAATAGCAGCGGCAACTGCACCCATAACTTCTGGTTTACCTTGAACAATCATCGCTCCACCAAGTAGGAAAGCAATTTTGTTAACTGGTCCACCCATGTCAAATCCAATCATAGCTCCAAGAATTAATGCAGCTAGGAATAATAAATCGTGTTTAATAAGAATTGTTACACCTTCATTTAGTCCTCTTGATAATCAGTAAATTGGAACGTAAATAAAGAATGAGAATACTAATCATGTTAAGAATGTAATCAATAATGGAATAAAGATTATTGGTTCAACAGGTTTTAGTACTTTTGGCATTTTCATACCGATTGTTTTTTGTCATAATTTAACGAAGTAACCAACGAAGAATCCGACAGCAATTGCTCCAAGGAATCCTAATTGACCACCAGTAACACCAAATTCCATGGCTTTTCAATCAAATAGTTGATCACCGGAATTCCCTACTACAAACGATACAATCATCGCCGGAGCAAATGCTGATCTACCTGCGATAGCTGATGCTATAAATCCTGCAAGAATTGGAATCATTAATTTAAATCCACCAACCCCAACATTTAATAGTGCATCTCAAAATGTGTGAGGCGCAACTTGTAATCCTTTACCATTAACAACTGTTCCACCAAAACCTAGTGAAAGTGCTATTAATATACCACCCGCAACAACGAAAGGTATCATGTATGAAATACCATTCATAAGAGCTTGCATTGGGCTAGCTCCACCTGAACCCATAGCTTTTTTAGCTGTAGATTTTCTTGATTCTTTTTGAACTTTAGCTTCTTTTCTGGCTTTATTGAAAACTTTTTCAGTTGAACGAATTGGTTCTACAACTTTACAGTGGAAGACTTTTTTCCCATCGAAACGATCTAATCCATCAGCTAAACGTGATGAGGCGACAACAACGTAATCAGCTTTTTCTATATCTTCTTTTGTTAATTGATTAACCGGTCCTGTAGCACCTTGTCTCTCAACTTTAACTGATAAGTTGTTTTCCAAAGCGTATTTTTCCATTGCTTCTGCAGCCATATTTGTATGTGCTACACCAGTTGGACAAGTTGAAATACAAACGAAATCATACTTATCAACCTTACCTTCTGTTTTTGTCTCTACTTTTTTCTCTTCTTTAAAAAGACCTTTTATTTTGGCTAATGTCCCTTTTTTAAAGATATCAATATTTTCTTCATGCATAAGTGCTGAAGCAACTTTAGATAATATTTGCATGTGTTCATCACCTGCATTATCCCCACCTTCTACAAGCATTGCTATTGCACATGTTGTCATTTCTCCATCTAGAGAAGGCCAATCTACACCTTTTGAATTTCTAGCTATATAAATAACTGTTTCTTTTATTTCTTCAACTCTTGCATGAGGCATAGAAATACCAGCTTCAAATCCTGTAGTCCCTTCTTTTTCTCTAGAAAGAAATGCTTCTAAAACTTTTTCATCACTTGAAACGTAACCTTGTTTAAGAGCATCTTTTGTAATTGCTTCTAAAACTTGATCACGAGTTTCAAATGAAGTTTTTAATATTTTAAATTTCATTCCAATCTCCTTCCGTTTCTAATACGGTTTTATTTTTTTCTAACACATCCATTATTCCACCTTTGAAAAGCATTTTTATTTTTTCAAGTCCCATTAAAAATATTTTTAAAGAGCGTGTATAATGTAGACATGTTAAAAGATAGAATGAGTATTAAAAAAGAAGATTTTACTGCCACAGATTTAAAAATATATAACTTCATAAATAAAGAAAGTAATTCAAAACACTTTATGAAGAGCATGACCCAAATTTCAAAAGTTATAGGAGTATCCAATGCGGCTATAACAAGATTTTGCCAAAAGGTTCAATATAGTGGGTGAAAAGAACTTCAAGGAAAACTTAAATATGAACTCAAAGAAAGAACTTCTAAATATGATGGTGTTTCAAGAGAAGTTCATCAAATGATCTATTCATTAAGTAGAACCGATAAAGCAATTAATAAAGACGCTATAAAAATGGTCGCCAAGAAAATCTTGGAGTCTGACTTTATCTTTATATATGGTGAAGCTTTTACGAAAATACAAGCACAAGCCTTTAGATTAAAATTAAATAAGATTAATATTAATGCACAGGATTTCGAAGTTGCTGGTGAAACAGGTTTTATCCTGCCAAAAAATAATTCAGTCCATATCTTTATTTCTATGTCTGGAATGAACCCAAATGTTAAAAGAGCTGTTAATAAATTAACAACTGTGCAAATGCATAACCAATCAATATATACAATTGGTTCTACTCCAAACTCCAACGTAATTGATTTAATCAATGAGCATATTGGTGGATAATTTATTCAATCAAATTCCCAAGATCCATATGAATTGCCTTCAACAGCAGGTTATATCACTCAATTTATATTGGATAGAATCTTTGATGAAGTTTATGACAATAACAGTGAATCAAATAAAAAACTTATCCAAAAATTTGCAAAAGTTAAAAGTAGATAAAACCACTCATAAAAGAGGTAACTTTTCTTTATGGCAAGGTTTCTAAAGAAACATTTTGTCTATAAGACTAAAAATAAGTTATCATTTAATATATAAACATCTTGAAAGGAAGTACATTATGACAAGAACAATGTTAGACATTACTTATGAAATATTAAGCGAAGTAGACAAACAAACACTAAAACAAATCTATGCAGTAGTTGCTAAAGAACTAAAACCTAGATGAAAAGAAGAGCAATCACATTTATCAGTTCCTGAAATTGAAACAAACAAACTTGGAGAACTATATAAATTATTAACAGTTGATGGAAGATTCTTAAGAACAAAAGAAGGTTCATGAACATTAGTTGAAAAATATACAATCGAAGAAAGAAAAGCTCTTAAACTACAAGTTAAAGATACATTAGACTAATCAAGTGCATAAGCACTTTTTTTATAACCTTTAAATACAATTTAACTTAATGATTTATAAAAGGTGTTATAATTTTTTTGCAATTATTCAATTAATTAGCAATCAAAATATCAATCAATAAGGAGAATTAAATGTCAAGATTAGTAAATATGGCAGAAATGACAAGAAAAGCTTACGAAGGTAAATACGCTGTTGCACACATCAACATCAAC
>NZ_PSZP01000027.1 GCF_004335995.1 Mycoplasma todarodis | reverse complement strand
GTGGTATTCTTCTGGGAAAGTAACTTTAACTTCTTTTTCTTCTCCAGCTTTAACTCCAACTAATTGGTCTTCGAATCCTGGGATGAATTGTCCTGATCCAAGTTCTAATTCGTAATCTTCAGCTTTTCCACCTTGGAATGCTGCCTCTCCAACGAATCCTTCAAAGTCAAATTTAAGTGTATCTCCTAATTTTGCTTCTCTTTCTACTGGTACAAGTACTCCATGCATGTTTTGTAGATTTTTAAGTTCTTCTTCAACTGCTTTATCATCAAGTGTTGGCTCAACGTATTTTGTTTTTAGGTTTTTGTAATCTGCTAGTTTAATTTCTGGGTAAACTGGGTAGATGAATGAAACTTCTAGTTCTGTTCCTGTTAGTTTTTCAACGTTGTATGAAGGTCCATCAAGGATGATTTCATCTTCTTTGATTTCTTTTGCTGCTTCTTTAACTAGATCATCTAGCATTGTTGGAAGTGCTTTATGTCATACTTCTGGTTCTGAAATGTATTTATCTAATAAGTTTGCAGGAATTTTACCTTTTCTAAATCCATCAACTTTAAGGTTAGCTGCTAAACCTGTTTTTGCTTTAGCTTGCGCTTCTTCTCACTTAACTTTATTTGCTTTAACTGTAATTTTTAGTTCAGCTGTTGCTTTTAGTAATTCTCTTTTTGCCATGTTATATTCTCCTATATAGCTTTTATTGTTTGCTTATGTAAATAAATTATAGATTATTTTAAGGAAATTGGTTTTAAAAGAGTTATAAAATATTAAATCAATAGTTATGAATTAAGTTCTTGAAAGCGTTTTATTTTTTAAAAAAATTGCATAAAACAAACAACTTAAGCCCTCGCTTTATTCTTTCGGATAATTTTAACAACATGCAAAAAATATATTGCATGATTGATCGCTCATTAAAAACTTAATTTTTGTTACAAAATAAAAATAAAAAAAGAGGGCATCTCTTTTTTTACAATTGCAATAATGCATCTATTTTATATATTCTTTAACATGTTTCATTCTAACTTGATCAACCGTTACCATCGAAGGTAAACCCATTGATTCATAAGCTATATTAATAATAACGTTTTCCAGCCCCTCTGGTTCGTCAATGAAATCAGGGAAAGTATTCAATGAATAAAGTTCCAGTAAGGTTTTAGCCACATGTTCTAGTGAAGGATTCTTTGTAATTATCTTTTCAATACCCATGTAAGTGTTTAGGTAGGTTTTAAGAGCAACTACAGACCCAACTATCTTAGGATTGATTACTTTATCATTTCAATCGAAGTTATGATCTATTCCTTGTTCTACACAATATTCATAAACAATAGTTTTAATCATATTTGGTGTTGATTCTTTCGCAATCAGCTTATGCAAGTCATCGATTATAGATCTAAGATTGAGTTCTTTTAATTTAGCCATAGCCATTGGCATTTTAATAGAATCGTTTTCCATTAAAATATCAAGCACCTCGTCTCTGCTTAATTCATTATTAACAACTGCATCTTGTTTAATTTTGAATTTTAATTCTTCTAAAAGATTTATGAATTTTGCTTCATATCTTTCAGGTATGTATGGCATGTTTAATTCAACTTCTAATTTTTTAGCAGCTTCAGTTGGGTTTGTTTGTATCAATTCTTTAATTTCTTTGATAATTTCAGCGTAGTAGTCTTGTTTCATAGTAAGGTAATTTTACCATTTTGAGTATAAAAGTGGTATTTTTCATCATTTTTGGGGTAAAAAAGGCGTAAAAAAAATGGTGACCGAGAGAGGATTCGAACCTCTGACCACATCCTTAGAAGGGACGTGCTCTATCCAGCTGAGCTACTCGGCCAGTTTTTTTGCTTATTCATTATAACACAGGAATTGACTTAATTTCACCATAAATTTTTCCATTTTTTATTTTATACACCGCATAGGTAGGGCCTTCCATACTTCTTGGTATAGTTGTAGAACCTGGACACGATGTAAAAACCCCTTGTTTATCATTGATATAGGGGATATGTGAATGTCCATGTATAAGAACATCAACACCCTCAGCTTTTGCTACTTCAACAGGTAATTCATTTCAATTATGGACATATATACCTCGTGAATGCCCATGTAAGATCATAAATTTCAAACCTTCATATTCAAAATTAATCTCTAGCGGAAGACTATTGTAGTCATTATTACCCTCAACACAATAATCAAATCTTGCTTCTGCTCATTTTTTATCAAACTCAGAATCTCCCATATGTATTGCTAAATCATATTCTTCTATAGATAAAATCTTATCTACTATTTCTTTATTTCCGTGATTGTCAGATATTGCTAATATTGTTTTCATAATAAAATTATACATCCTCACTTTTATAAAAGAACTTTATCTGTTTTTTTAATAAGCAGATAACGAATTACTTATCTGCCGATATTTTTGATTCTTTCAACGCTTTTATTTCTTCCCTAATCGCCAGCATTTCTTTTCGCCCAATGAAAATATAAAGAGCTGTTTCCATACCTTCGCCATGTCCTGCATAACCGCCCCCAAAACCAAACCAATTTGTTATCCCTAGAAATGGAGTGTAATGTCACCATTTATTTTTTCCTAATGCAAATCATTCAATGAATGTTCTTTGATCATTATCCAATAATGGTTTTTTAATGTGTTTTGCGATAATTGCCAATTCTTCTTCGCTTTTGCCAAATCTTTTGATTATTCTTGAAAATGTAATTAAATGTTTGTATGAAAAATAAATTGTTTGACAAATTAAAGCGATTAGAATGGTGCTTGTTATAGCAAAAAGAACTCATAATCCAGTTGGTGTGGATTTCGAATCTAAGTAAAAACGTATTTTGAATCAAAAAATGGGGAAATTTACAGTTGAAAACACAAAAAGTATTCACACAATTAATTTAGCACTAGCGAATAATCCTGTTATTTTATTGATCTTAAGAGCTCTAACAATCATTTGATCGTGTTTTGTATCAGTTGTAGTATTTTGTTTTCTCATATCTTTCATTTTAATCTTTTGTGAAAGCTTTACAAGGTATTTTTAACTAACATTAACATGGTTTATTTAGTGTTTTTAATAATTTCAATAACTTTTAAATCAGGTTCAACTCAGTCATAATTATCAAACTCACCCGCACTTACCCAAAGTGCTTTTTGGTGTGTTTTAAGTTCCATTTTTTCAACCGAAGATAATAACTCACATTCTATAAAAGTAATATTAATTGATGCAAATGGATGTTTGTAATTAGTTGTTACTATTTGTTTATTTAATGCAATATCAAAATTAAAGTTCTTTTTAATATCATCCAATAATAAAGAAACCTCATTTCCAGCCTTTTCAATTTTCGCCCCAGGGAATTCTCATTTATTCTTAAAAAAACCAGTTTTCGGTCTTTGAGCAATTAGATATTTATTTTGATTTTTGATAATTGCAGCAACAACATTTATTTTCTTTTTCATAACCAAATGATAACAAATCGAAATATAAATTAAAAAAACTGAGATAGTTCTCAGTTTTGTATATATTAACTATTTTAAGGCCTTTATAAAGCGTCGTTTAGTCATCCAATCATTTTATCCATTGGTTGGTATTCAACACCTCTTGCAACTTCTTTCCCATCTTTAAATACAATGAAAGTTGGAACTTTAGTTACGCTGTAACCTTCAGCCTTTTGAAATACTTCAGCTTTCTCCGCATCAACAGATGCAAATGTAACTGGTTTATCTTTAAATTCGTTTGCTAGGTTTTCATAAACGGGTTGCATCATTTTGCAATCTCCACATCATTCAGTGTAGAAATCTACGATTACAACTCCCTCGTTTTTAATTCCTTCGAATTCTTTTAGTGTCATATCTTTTATCATTATCTAAATATCCCTTCCATGAAATCATCATCAGATTGTTTTTGTTCTTGCTTTCTTACTGTTTCTTCATCAAACTCTAACTCTTCATCCTCTTCTTTTTTAGTTCCTAATATATCGAAACTAGGTGGTGCAGGATAATCCTTTACCTTATCAATTATAGCTTCAATCTCTTCATTAGACAAGTAAGCACCTTGTGCACGTTCTATACCTTTACCATATAAAGACATCAGCATATCTCCACGACCCATTAGTTTTTCTGCTCCAACTGAATCCAGAATAACTTTTGAATCTACACCAGATGTTACGGAGAATGAAATCCTTGAAGGGATATTAGCTTTAATAACACCGGTAACAACATTTGTTGAAGGTCTTTGAGTAGCAACTATTAAATGTATTCCAGCTGCTCTAGCTTTTTGTGTAATACGTTGAATTGATGTTTCAACTATTTTAGCCGCAACATTCATAAGATCAGCTAATTCATCAATAACACATACGATATATGGTCATTTCTCTTTTGCTTTTGCATTATATTCTTCAATATTCCTTACAAACATACCAGCCATTGTAGAATATCTTCTCTCCATCTCTTCTACAAGTCCATCAAGTGCTTTTGAAGCAATTTCTGGATCCGTAATTACAGGAGTTAATAAATGTGGAACTTTATTATATGGCATAAATTCAACCATCTTAGGATCAACCAAAACAAGTCTCAAGTGTTCGGGCGAAGTTCTCATGATCATAGACATTAAAATCGCATTTATACCAACTGATTTACCAGAACCAGTTGCTCCAGCTACAAGTAAGTGTGGAGTTTTATTAACAGGGATTACTAATGTTTGACCATTTATAGTTTTACCTAAAGCAGCAGCTAAAGGTTCTCCTTTAAATTTCTCATCGTTATTCATTTCATCGAAAATTTCTTTAAATGAAACCATTTGTGGATTAGCATTAGGTACTTCAACACCTATTGCTGCTTCACCAGGTATTGGTAATTCCATCCTTACATCGGTAGCTGCAAGAACCATTTTAATATTTTGTTCAAGTTGAGCAAATTTCTTAAGGTTAATTCCAGGTCCTGGAGTAATTATGTATTTAGTTAAAGTTGGTCCCACCACTGTTCTCGAAACTTTGGCATCAATCTTAAAAGTAACGAATAGTTCTTGTAACTTTTTAGCTTTTTCCTTAATCTCTTCTTTAAGTTGTGATGTATCTGAATCTTTCGGTGTATTTAGAACCTCTTCAGATTTAATAATTGGATATTGAGGATGAATGTATGGTTGCCTAATTTTTGGTTGTGGCTTAGGTTGCATAATCACTTTTCTAGCTGGGACACTTGGTTGTGGCTTGGGTTGTTCAACAGGTGCCGCTTGTTGTTGGGGTTGCGGTTTTGGAGAAGGGGCATCTTCTTCAGCAAACGGATCTTCGAAAGGTAAGTCGAATTCAGAAGTATTAGTTAAGTGTTTTGTATCATTGATTGGTTCTTGCTCTTCTTTAACTTCAATCAACTCGTCGCCATGTGCTTCTTTCTCTTTAAGAATTTGTCTTTTTTTGTTTTTCTTAAATTTATAAAGTCCGAATGTAGAACCAGTTATTAAGAATGATATTGAAACAACTAATGCTATAGCTGCAATTACACCAGCTCCAATAGGAGAACTAAACATTGCAAAGAATGCTCAAACTGAAAAACCAATTAATCCACCTCATTGACTGTTTGGTTTTCAATACGAATCATTCGCAGCAGGAGTTTTAAATTTACCTCATCAATCTTCCTTGATAGCTATCTCTCATGCTCTTCCACCAAATGTATTTAAGTTATTTGTATCTTTATTATGTAAATCAGCATAAGCACCTCATGCATGTATGGTAAATATTATTGATATTGCAATAAATCAATAAGTGTACGTGTTTAATTTGAATCATTTAGGTAGGTTTCATTTACTTGGAAGAATCATCTTCATTGCGTGGAATATTACGAATAAATAGAAGAATGGATTGAATACACCAAATAACATACCAACAGTATAAGCGTGGATACTACTTAGGAATGGAACCTCTAAAAATGCAAAGATTTGTAGAGATACAGCAACCATTAATAAAATCATTCCAAGTATCTTATTATCCTTTAAAGCCTTATATTCATTTTTGGGATTGTGTTTAGCATTATTCATTGTAGATAAATTATAAAGAAAAAAGAACCATTCGGTTCTAAACTTCGTAAAATGTAACAACAACCATTGGTTCTTTGTTAATTGCTCTAAATAATGATTTTTTAATTCTGTTTCTAATTCTGTTTTGAATTAATTTATAATCAAATCTTTCTTGTTCTTCAATAGTTTGAATAATTCTAGATTTAATTAAATCCATAATGTCTGTATCTCCACCTTTTGGAATCATAATTCCAACTGTGTTGATATTAATATCTGACAATACTTTTTTAGATTTGTAATCAATTAAGATAGCAACAGTAAGAACACCTTCACGTGCAAGTTCTTCACGTTCAGCGATTACACCGTATGATAAGTCACCAACTCCGAACCCATCAATGATTGTATCTCCATGTTCTTTAATTTTTCCATTAGTTGATGCAAGTTTACCATCTTTGAATAATGCAATCTTTCCATTTTGTAATGTAATTGATTTTGTAAATTTGTGTGCTTCTTCAGCAATTCTTTCAGCATTTTTTAAATATCTGAAAAGCCCTGAGATAGGAATGAAGTTTCTTGGTTTTAAAATACTTATTGTATTGAAAATATCTTCTCTTGCTGGGTTGAATTTGTAGTAATCTTTTTCAGAAACATCATAAATTCTTCTAAGGTTTCTTGAGATTAAATCAAGAGTTCTTGCTGCTGTTTTTTCAAGACCATTAATTGGAGGGGCAATCATAATTACTGTATCTTCTTTTCTGAATTTTAAGAATACATCATTACCTTCACAAATTCTGATGAATCTTTGGTAAAGTCTTTCACCTGTACCTGTTACTAAGATAACGGCATTATTAGTTTTCTCAGCTAATTTATAATCTATAAATTTTGGTAATTTAGCGTCTGGGTTTTGTTTAACAAATGTTTTGATTAATGTTGAATAAGCTCTACCATAAGTGATAACTGGTCTATTAGCTTCAATAGCTAGATCAAGAATCTCTTGTAATGTATACATCTCCTCATCATATGCTCCAACAATGATTCTTTGATCTGCTGGTGTTGTTTTGAATGTTTCTGAAACAACTGGTTTAACAGATGATTTATCAAATGCAGAACCGATATATGAAGATCTCGCTGACTCAGCAAGTAATGCAAGAATACCTTTTTCAGATGTTGATTTTTTAATAACTTCTAAATCAGTTTTTCCGTATTTACCTAAATCTCCAACAACATAGTTTGTCATATAAAGAATATCACCATCTTCTGTTGAGAAGTTGTAACCTAATGTTCCTGGTATTGAGTGTGCAAGTTCAAATGGTTTTACAACTACATCCCCAAATTTTGTGTCTTTATCAATAATGTTAATTGAATAATCATTGTGTCCTATTTTATATTTAGAAACACGTTCTTTTATTACATCAACTGTGAATTTTGAACCGTAAATTTTAAGTCCTTTTGTTGCCATAAGTAATCATGGTAGTGCGGCGAACACTTCATCATGACCATGAGATATGAACACACCTTTTATTTTCTTTGAATTTTTTGTAATGTAATCAAAAGTAGGGATGATTGTGTCAACACCTAATTTTGAAACTACGGGTAATTTTATACCTGCATCAACAATAAAAGTATCGTTATTTACTTCAATTGCGTAACAGTTCTTACCATTTTCGTCTTGTCCTCCAAGAGCGAATATATTAATATTAGCCATTTTGGCCTCCTTTTTCTGCTTGTGTACTTTCTGTTCTATTAATTGCTATGTAGTTAAATTAATAAAAGGAAGGTGAAAGATTTGTTTATTTTATTCATTATAACATAAAGTATTTTTAGAATATAAAAGAGCCCCTTAAAACAACAATAAAATAGCTATTATTAAGCAAAGAAAAGGATCAAAAAAAATACGCCAGATCAAAAATGGCGTAAAAAAAAGCGACTTTCTATTTTCACCTTACGGCTATCGTCGACGTTAACGGGCTTAACTGCTGAGTTCGGAATGGATTCAGGTGC
>NZ_PSZP01000026.1 GCF_004335995.1 Mycoplasma todarodis | reverse complement strand
GTTTGTCAACTTTTAATTTTTACTTGCGATGTTGTTAAAACCGCAACTCAACTATGTAATACGCTTATTTATTATAACAAAATTAAAAAAGATATATCATAATTTATTATAAATAATAGTGCATTAATTAAAAATATCACTTATTCTTATTATATTTGTTCTTTTATTCCTTTAAATTTTCTCATAAAAATGCTTTTTTATATAAAAATATGTTTTTATTGTTTTTATTGTTTAATTCTTCAACCACTTTTCTTTTTGAATATCCATCGCTTAAATCAACATAAAGAATTAAGAATTAAAAAAATATCTATAATAAGATATTTTCTACATAACCTTACTTAACATAAAAATACTTGCTGTTTCAGCTCTTAATATTCTTTTTCCTAATGAGATATTTTCACATCCTTTTTGTTCCGCTAGAGCTACTTCTCTTTCTGAAAAACCACCTTCAGGTCCAACAAAGAAAATGGAATTTGTAGGTAATGATGATGCTACCTTTGAATTAGTTTTTTCATGTGCTATAAATTTATTTTCAATTTCAATTTCCAACACATCTTTAAAGTTCATTGGCTCAGTTACAATCATTTTGACATTTCTAAATGATTGTTCACACGCATTGTGTGAAATTTGATTTCAACGTTCTATTTTTTTATAAAACTTATCATTCATTTTAATTTCAATTCTTTCAGTAATTAAGGGAATAATTTTTGTTGCACCTAATTCAGCAGCCTTTTGCACCATTCATTCAAAACGCTTTATATTTATTAGTGCTGCAGCTACTATAACTTCACCATTGTGTTCATGATCTTCATTGATAACTTCAATTATTTTAGCTTGTTGTCCGTCCATCTCACAAACGTAGAATTTTGATTCATAAATACAGATAAATTTTTCATTTAAAACACGCGCCACTTTCATGTGCTTGTATGTTTCTTCTGATATTTCAAAGTGTGTTTCACCCATTTTATTTGTTACAAAGAATCTAAACATAGTGTAATTATAAAATAAAAGAGAATATTTAATCAAAATAAGTATAAATAAAAAAACCAACTCATGGTTTTAATATGGCATTGGGAATGCAGATATTCCACACATACCTAATATTACTCAAACGAGCATTCCTATAACTATAGATAATGTAATAACGTCAAAGTATTTTATAGAATATTTTCTATACCTTGTTCTTTTTGCATATGGATCATACCCTCTAGTTTCCATAGCATTTCCTAAATCTTCAGCTTTTGAAAACGAAGTAACAAATAATGGAATAATAAGAGTAACTGTTGATTTAACTTTTGCTTTTGGACCACCATTTTTGAAATCAACACCTCTCGATGCTTGAGCTTTCATTATTCTTTGCGACTCCTCTAGCAATGTTGGTATAAACCTTAAAGCGATTGCAATTATCATCGCAATAATATGAACCGGAAACTTAATTATCTTCAAAGGCATCATTAGATCTTCCAATCCCCTAGTTAAATCTATTGGTTTTGTAGTTGCTGTAAGAATGGTTGTGATAATAATCATGAAATAAACCCTAACCGCAATCAAAGCCGTTCTATCTACAGCTTCACCTGAAATTTTAATCTTTCACCATGTAACTGTGTGGAACCATTGATCTGAGGTTGGTTTAACAATAAATATGTTTATTATGAATAGGAAAACACCTATAAAAATAACCGGTTTTAACATAGATAATAATTTCCTAATTGGCATTTTTGAAAAAGCATAACAAGTTATAACAGGAATCATGATTATCCCATATCCTATATAACTTCGATTCAGAAATACTATAACAATCAGTAGGATATTGCAAAGTAACTTAACCCTTGGGTCAAGTCTATGTACAAATGTGTCATTAGGTATGTATTTACCAACCGTTAATTGCATATAACCTCTCTTTATCTATTATTTAATGCTTCCGCTAATTCATCAATTGTTTTAACTTTCGGAAGTTTAATTCCTTTAGCTTCTAGTTTATTTACTAAAGCCAATAATTTAGGTGGTTCAAGATGATTCTTTACAAGGTAATCAGTATCCTTTAAAACTTTATAAGAATCCTCGAATTTTATTAATTCCCCTCTAGAAAACATCATTGTATAATCCGTTCTCGCTAAAGCATCATCTAAATTGTGCGTAACAATAATTATTGTCTTCCCGTTTTTATGAAGTCTATCAAAAATATCAAGAATCTCTTGGGAACCTTGAGGATCTAATCCCGCCGTTGGTTCATCAAAAACAAGCGTGTCTGGTTCCATTGCTAATATACCCGCAAGAGCAACCCTTCTTTTTTGTCCACCAGATAGTGAAAATGGTGATTTTTTAAGATATTCTTTCCCTAAACCCACTAATTCCAAATATTTTGATGCAAGTTCTTTTGCTTCTTCTTTTGAAGAACCCATTGTGATAGGACCAAACATAATATCTTTTTCAATAGTTTCTTCGAATAACTGATATTCAGCAAACTGGAATACAATACCAATTCTTTTTCTTATTTGCTTAATTTTTTTAATTTTTCTCTTTGATGCTTTAATATTTCTTTCAACAACAACGAATTCATGTTCCTTATCCTTTTTGCTAGTATTAGGAATCTTAAATTTAAGATCGATACTTCCAGATGTAGGTAATATTAAGGCATTAAGATGCTCAATATATGTTGTTTTACCAGATCCGGTATGACCAATTATAGAAATAGACATACCCTGTTCTATTGTTGCAGTTACATTTTTTAAGGCAGTAAATTCTTGAGGTTGACCTTTATCAAATATATGTGTTAATTTATTAGTCTTTATTTGCATATTTCACCTAACAATTCTTCCTCATTATAAGTTGGTTTCATTCCGTTTAATTTTGAAGATAGCTTATATATGAATGGTGCGTCAATTTTAGCTAAATTAACAATTTCTTCATTATTCAAAATCTCAGCCGGTTTACCACTTGCTATTAATTTCCCTTTTGAAAAAACTAATATCTCATCAGCTAAAATAGCTTCATCCATATTATGAGTGATTGAAATCAATGTTTTTTTTCTAGTTTTTTGAATTTCTCTTATTAACTCTAAAACTTCACGTTTCCCTTTCGGATCCAACATTGAAGTAACCTCATCAAAAATAATAACTTCTGGATCTAATGCTAAAGTAGAGGCGATTGCAACCCTTTGTTTTTGTCCACCTGAAAGAGTTTGTGGTTCTCTGTCTAGGTATTTACCCATACCAACCTTATCTGATAAATCCTGAACAATCTTTTGCATTTCTTCTCTTTGTAATTTTTTATTTTCAAGACCGAAAGCAATATCATCCTCAACTGTTGAACCAATAAATTGGTTATCTGGATTTTGAAAAACAATCCCTATCTTATTTCTAATTTGTTTCAATGTTTTTTTAGACATTGTAATATCATCAATAGTAACAGTTCCGTTAGTTGGCTTGTATAACCCCACAAGAAGCTTTGATAAAGTAGATTTACCAGATCCGTTATGACCAACGATTGCTATGTATTTCCCTTTTGTCATAGAAAAATTAACATCTGTCAAGGCATTTGTTTTGGCATCCGAATATTTAAATGAAAGATCTTTTACTTTTATCATATATTTAAATTGTATAAAAAAAAGAGCTAATATGAGTATAAAAAAAGTGAGATTTAAATCTCATCTAATTTTTCTTTATTGAAAACAGCTATAACTGGTAAATTTCTCATTTTTTCTTTAACATCTAAACCATATCCAACTAGGAATTCATCAGGAACAATTAACCCCACTTTATCAGCATGTAAATCAACTTTTCTACCTGTTGGTTTATCCATTAGTGTAATTATTTTTAATGATTTTGGTTTTCTTGCTGATAGGTTTTCCATAACAGCTTTAAGTGTAATCCCTGAATCAATAATATCTTCAGCAATTAATATATCTTTTCCAGAAATATCCTTTTTAAGATCCATAACAATCTTAACGTTACCTGTTGATGATGTTGAACCACCATATGAAGATACAGTCATAAAATCAATAGACATATCAACTGTAACATCCATCATTAGTTTTGAAAGAAATGGCACAGAACCTTTTAGCAGTCCAATAATAACTAAATCTTTAGAGTCTTTATATTCTTCGTTAACTCAATCAGCCAATTCTTTAATCTTTGTTTCTATTTCTTCTCTCGTATAAATTATTTCTTTTATTCTTGAATCCATTTTTTTCTCCTTATGAAAATGAAAAAATGTCAGTTATTACTGACTTTTCACTTTATTATTCGTTAATACTTACAACTTTTACTCTGTACTTGTTTTCAACTTCAACAGTTACAACATCACCTTTTGATGTACCTAAAACAGCTTTTGCAAGTGGTGACTCATTTGAAACTTTACCTTCAAATGGGTTTGCTTCTTGTCTACCAACGATTTTAACAATTCTTTTGTTGTTTGTTCTTTGGTCTTCTAATTCAACTTGTGAACCAATTCTAACCATATCTTTTTTAGAACTTGTTCTAATTAGTTTTGAATGTTCAAGGATTGATTCAATTTCTCTAATACGATCTTCGATTTGTC
Organism: Mycoplasma todarodis; assembly: GCF_004335995.1. Classification (GTDB taxonomy): domain Bacteria; phylum Bacillota_I; class Bacilli_A; order Mycoplasmatales; family Metamycoplasmataceae; genus Mycoplasma_K; species Mycoplasma_K todarodis. Next base: position 4,050 of record NZ_PSZP01000026.1, on the reverse strand, counting down.
CTTGTTTCTCTCTAGCTGCGTCAAATTCAGCATTCTCAGAAAGGTCACCTTGCGCTCTAGCTTCCGCTAATTCAGCAATAACTTTAGGTCTTTCTACTTCAACCAATCTTTTAATTTCATCTTGTAATTTAGCTTTACCTTCTTTAGTAAGCATGTTTAGGTTTTTTTCCATAATATTCTCCTTGTATTAACTTTTATTAGTAATATTTTATCAAATTTTAGCACTTATTTAGCAGCAATGATAAAACCTTCGTGTATTTTTTGATGTTCAAATCTAACACCTATAAGTTTCATGTATTTAATTAAATCTTTTTGATCCCTAGTTAATTTTTTACATTCAGCAATTATTAACATTCCATTTTTATTAACATTCACCCATGAATTATCAAAGGCAGAGTTAAAGTTAGTTGTTTCCTTTGATAAAATAATGAAATCAAATTTGTCTTTGATAAATTTTTTCTCAACAATTTCAATCTTATCTTTTGGGACATCAAATTCTTTTAATCATTTATTAAATTTCTCAGTATCTTTTATTGAACCTTTTAATAGTGAGATATTAGCTTTGGTTCTTTTTGCAAGAGTTATAGCTTCATATCCTTCTGTTTCCCCTTCGATTCAAACACTTTTATAACCGTTTCTAATTATATTTGTGATGAAATATTCCATTGATAAATCATCTATTGGATTTTTAATTTGATCTTTTAATTCTCAAATCATCTCCCCAACTTCTGTTCTTTCAATTAACTCTTTAGTAATAGGGTCATTCTCATCCAAATTAGCTTCTTCTATTAAAATTCTCTTCTTAAGTTTTCTAGCTTTAATTTGCAATACAGTAAAAATTGTAAAACCAATTATAAGGACTACAAAAACCGAAGCAATTAAAATATACCTTGTTGTAGAACTCACTATTCTTCCTCTTCTTCCTCTTCTACATATGTTTCTTGGTATTCTTCGTAAACTTTCTCAACTAAAGCTCACTCATCTTCTTCAATTGGTTTTAATTGTCCTTGTTCATCAACTTTAGCAGCGAATAATTCTTCTTGAACTTCATATAAAACAAAGTCATCTCCATTTGCTTCAAAAGTGAAAAGAATTTCACCATCTACTTTTTTACCATCTTCTAATGTTATTTCGATGATTCTATCTTCATCGATATTTGTATTTGTATTATTTTCCATAAAAGTATTTTAACAAAATAAAAAGCCATAAGGCTTATTATATTCTCATTAAATAATCTTCTAGGATTAGTTGTGCTGCTAATTTATCTTTACTTTGTTTTCGTTTTTTTCTGGAAACGTTAGCTTTAATCATTATTTCATGAGCTTTATTAGTTGTATTAGCTTCATCAATATAAATTATTGGAACATCAAATTTTTGCTCTAATAATCCCCTGAATTCTTCAATCATATATGTAGTATCAGATTTGTCGCCAGAAGGATACGTTACATATCCCAAGACAATAGTATCGATATCATATTCCTGAAAGTAATCTGATAGCCTATTTAATGCAGTTTCTCAATCACGTTCATCAAATCTAAAATTTTCTTTTCCTTGTGCAGTGAAATTCAAAGGATCGCTAAGTGCAATTCCTAAAGATCTTGAACCAAGGTCTAAACCTATTTTTCTAGCCATTAACAATCTCTTTAATTATATTTTCTGCATTTTCATTTCATTCACAAGCACCTTGAGCGAACATCGGTGCTCCACCACCTCTACCATTTAATTTGGCAAAAATTTGTTGTAAAATTTCATTTGAATTTTTCACTTGTGAAGCAACTGCAATTAATAGTTTTCCAGTGTTCGCACCAATTATAAATGTACCTTCTGGATATTTTGTTCTTAATGAAATGGCCATAGCTTTAACCTGACCTGGGTTTTTAAGATTTAAATCAATGTAAACTCCATTTTCAAGTTCTACATCAGGCACTTCAACTTTTTGAGATTTCTTAGAAAGTTTCTTATTATCATTTCTTAATTTTTGAATAAGTTCTTTAGCTGTTTCAATTGTTAAAGTTGTAACTTTAATTGAATAATCGCTATCTAATTTCTTGTTCTTTTCAAAAATCTTTTCTATCTCTGTATATAATTTATCCATTTCTTTTTTAATGAATGAATCAACTGTTATATTTGAAGTTATAGCTTCTAATCTGAACACTCCTGATCCTTTATTCTCAACAGAAACTATTTTAAATGTTTCAAGGCCCACTGTATTTGGAATATGTGTTCCTCCACATAAGTCAGTTGTTATTTCACCAAATTTAACTACACGAACTTTTTCTGAGTATGAATCTTCATCAATTGTCATAATAGCATTGATTTCTTCGGCGCCTTTAAGGTCAGTAATGATATATTCTCTATCAACATTCATCCCAATGTATTGGTTAACTAAATTTTCAACTTTTGCAACTTGTGCTTCTGTTGGTTTTTTATCAGAAGGGAAATCAAATCTTAATCTTTCTTCGTTGTTATCAGAACCTAATTGTTCAATCACGTCAGCACCAAATACTTCACGCAATGCACGGAAAACAAGGTGTGTTCCCGAGTGATTTCTCATCAATCCATTTCTAACTTCGTGATCAACTTTTAGTTCAACTTCACCTTTTCTTAATGTACCTTCAACTTTATGAATGTGGTTTCCAAATTTATCTTTAAATACATCTAAAACCTTTATTTCATTGTTACCTTGAACAATCACACCTTTATCGTGTCTTTGTCCCCCTGATGTAGCATAAAATGGTGTTTCCTTAAATATAGCAAATCCGACACCCTCTATACTTTCAATTGAATCAATTTCATCCAACATTAATACAACCTCAGATTTTGCGTATTCAATATTTTCCGATGCAAGTTCTGTTGAACCATATCCAATAAATTCTGACATCTTTTTATCAATTTTAGCTAAAGAAGCGATTTGTTTATCCATTCCAGATACAACTTTCCCTCTCGAAGCATTGGCGTGTCTTTCTTTGTATTCATCAAATTTTGAAATATCAAGTTTAATTCCTTTTTCCTCTAAAATTTCTTGAGTTAGTTCAATAGGGAATCCGTATGTTTCAAATAATTTAAATGCAATACCAAAATCGAAGTCTTCACCTTTAACAAGTGATTTAAATAATAATTCTTCACCTTGTGAAATTGTTTTTGCGAAAGCAACTTCTTCTTTTTGAATAATTTTTGAAACTACTTCAACATCTATCGCAAATGGTAGAGTATCTCTAACAACCTCAATTAGTTTGTATAGGAAAGTTGTTTCTTTCATACCCAATTGGATTGCTGAACGATATGCCCTACGTATTAATCTTCTAATGATATAACCACGAGAGACATTAGATGGTTTTGCTCCATCTTGTATAGCATTAACTACAGCTCTCATATGATCAGCTATAATTTTGAATGATTCCATCATATTTTTTACCTGTCATTTCTTCAACTTTTTTGATTATAGGCATAAATAAGTCAGTATCAAAGTTTGTGTGTCCATCTTGTAAAATTGAAGCGATTCTTTCTAATCCTGCACCTGTATCAATGTTTTTTTGAACAAGCTCATTATAATTTCCTTCTCCATCGTTGTTAAATTCAGAGAAAACAATGTTTCAAATTTCAATATATCTATCGTTATCAAGATCTTTTTCAATTAATTCAACTCCACGTTCATCGTATTTTGAACCTCTATCAAAGAAAATTTCCGTATCCGGACCACATGGCCCCATACCCATATCTCAAAAGTTCATTTCTCTATCTCCAGCAACTAAGTGTGAAGGTTCAACACCAAGAGAAATTCATTTTTCATATGTTTCCTTATCATCTTTAAAGTAAGTTATATATAACTTATCTTTTTCCATTTCTAAAACTTCTGTTAAAAATTCAAATGCGAATTCAATGGCTTCTGGTTTGAAATAATCCCCTATTGAAAAGTTCCCAAGCATTTCAAAAAGTGTATGGTGTCTTGATGTAACCCCAACATTTTCTATATCATTTGTTCTTATTGATTTTTGTGAGTTTGTAATTCTATTTCTTGGAGGTTGTTTTTTTCCAGAAAAGAAATCTTTT
>NZ_PSZP01000025.1 GCF_004335995.1 Mycoplasma todarodis | reverse complement strand
TTGTCCACGAGGGATAATAGTAATCTTTTGAACTTTTTGTCCACCTGGAACTTTAATACCAATAACGGCATGTCCAGCTTCATGGTGAGCAACCATAGTCAAGTCTTCTTTAGAGATAACCCTTGATTTCTTAGCAGGTCCTGCCATAACTCTATCAATAGCTTCATCGATTTGTTCTGGAGTAATAACACCTGAATTTTAGATTCTAATTGTGCACCTGAGTAACCTGGTGTACGTTTAGCAACTTGTTTAAAGTTAACTGCTTTATCAATTCTTTTACCTTTAGCATGTACTTCAAGAATTGCAGCACGCTCTTGAACATCAGGAAGTCCAACAGTAACTGTTCTGTCGAAACGTCCAGGTCTTTGAAGAGCTGGGTCTAGAACGTCAGGACGGTTAGTTCTGCCATACCATCCATTTCAACTAGAAGTTGGTTAAGTGTTTGTTCACGTTCATCGTTTCCACCACCCATACCAGCACCACGAGATCTACCCACGGCATCTAGTTCATCAATAAATATAATACATGGAGCATTCTTACGAGCTTCACGGAACATTTCACGAACAAAACATCTCTACGAAGTTTGAGGCTGATATGAAGTAGAATGGAACTCCCGCTTCACCAGCTGTAGCTTTAGCAAGTAATGTCTTACCTGTACCTGGAGGCCCACCTAATAGGATACCTTTAGGAATTTTTGCACCAGCAGATTTATATTTAGAAGGATTTTTAAGGTAGTCAACAACTTCCATAACCTCTTCTTTAACTTCTTCATTACCAGCAATATCAGAGAATTTCTTGTCTGACACCATTTTTTGAGCTTTGTTATTACCAACTGAGAATGGAGAGTTTCCTCCTCCACCACCTGATTTTTTAGCCATTCAAACCATAGCACCAATTAATAGGATGATTGGTAGGAATGAAATTAGCATTCCAGTTCACATACTTGGAGCTTTGTAAAGTGTTCCTTTAAATCCACCGTCTTTAAAGTAATCTTTATTTCCATCCACGAATGCATCATGGTTAGCAACAACAGCTTTACCATCACCTATGATAGATCTTGATAAATCCATAATTTGCGCTTGTGAAGGTGCGTATACTCAGTAACCATGGTCACCTTTAGCATCGTGATCAACAACATACATCTTTTTATAGTTTTCATCAACTTTAATTTGTTTGATGTATTTGTTATCCTTCTTGTCTTTAGCTGCTTCTTCATATCTTGTTTTAAACTCACCATAACTTTTTGTTGATGGTTTGTTAAAGAATAGGAAATATATTGCAACACCAAGTGATACTAGTATTATCATCAATGTTATAAACCCTACTCAATTAAACTTCTTCTTATTTACGTTCTTAGCCATTTTAAAATGTCCTCCTTAAACTCCCTTAAAAATAAAAGATATTTAAATTATACCTTTTTTAAAATAAAAACAATATGAATACTTTGTCACATTACTTTCCATTTTATTAATTCAAGTCTTCTAAATTATAACAAAATAAGTAATTAAAATAGCACTCTCACATAATGAGTGCTACTATTTTGTAATTATAGATAAATGTTTGTTTTCTTTTTTAATATATTGATTAGAAGAAATCTTGTATTCAGCTTTGCCATTTGGGGATTGTATAAAGTCAATTATCGAAGTTATTTTATCTGATGTAATCTTAATATTTTCTCCATATTCGTGTAAAAATTCAAACAATATCTCATTGGGATAATGAAGTATTTCAAATTTCTTAATTGAGAATTCAGACCTTTTTCACATCTTGTAATAACTCATTACTTTTAAATGCTTCTTAATTAAAATTCTATTAGCCATTTTAAATCAAGAAAGTCTTTGTTTTTTAGCTTTTAAAGATAATTCAGCTAGTTCTATACGTTTCTTATTTCTAGTATAAACCGGTTTCTCATTAGACGAATCAATAGCAAACGGAATGTTGTAAATCTTACATAATTCCAACATGTCATTTTTTCAATATTTATCAATATATGGTCTATGAATAACCATACCCATTAAAGATGTTTTTTTCTTAATTCCGAAGTATCTTGGTTCTCTCCCTGACTCCTGTTGCATTAATGCAGTTTCAAGGAAATCATCTTTATGTTGAGCAACAAGTAATTCAGTACATGAAAACTCATCATAAACCTCTTTGAAAAATTGATACCTAACATCTCTAGCTCAAGCTTGAAAGTTTGTTTTTGGTTTCTCGTTAAGAGTTAAGACCTTAACTGGAATATCAAATCTTTTACAAAATTCTTCAACTATATTTTGATCATTCATTGAATCTGGTCTAGCATTATAATTCACGTGCGCTACAACTATATCTTTTTTTCTATTTTTATAAAGCATAACCATTGAGTCTGGTCCACCTGAAACTGCTAATAATTTCACATTACACCTGCTTACCTTTTACGTTATATCTATTCATAACTTTATTGATGTCATTAGTCATAAAGAATTTTGCTGCTTTAGCTGCATGTTCAATAACTTTATCAACATAAACTCTATCTTCTTTAGAGAAGTTTCCAAGAACATGTTTAACTGTATCTTGTCCTCTACCAATACCGATTTTAATTCTTGCGAATTTTTGTGTACCCATATTAGCAATAATACTTTTAACTCCATTTTGTCCACCGGCGGAACCTGATGTTTTTATTGAAACCTTACCAACCCCATGATCCATATCATCATAAATAATTAATACATCTTCTGGTTGAATTTTATAGAAGTGCATTATCGCTTGAACAGCATCTCCTGAAAGGTTCATAAATGTTTGTGGTTTCGCAATTAAAACATCCCCCACTTTATTAAATAGAGAGTTGAATTTTTCTTTATTAAGATCAACACCAAGAATATCCGCTAATTTATCAACTGCATCAAATCCAACGTTGTGTCTTGTATTTTCATATTGTTTACCTGGATTACCCAGTCCTACGATTAATTTCATAAACAAATTATAAATTAAATAACGAAAAAGGTTCATAGAAACAAAGTTTTTAAATATGTCTCGATGAAATTAAAAGTTAGTTAAATAATACAATCAATATTTTAGTTAGTCTCTAATGATTGAATAACATGGTAAAAATACTTAATTAAGAGAAAATAAAAAAACAAACACAAAATAATATTGCATTTGTTTATTTTTTATCTTTCTGAGTAAACTTGGTGTATTTTCAATCCTGTTCCATATCATCCCCAACCATTTGATCATTCAAGTTTATAGAAATTAATACTATTTACCGATAAGTTGATATCAATTCTTCATCTTCATCATGTAGTTCCCCCACTTACTGTACGAGTTTCGCCACCATAATAAATTAAAGCAGATGGACGAGTTTTTAGGTTACTAGGATTTAACGCTAGTTTTATAGTTTGTTCAAATCCATTGATGGTATATGCGATTGTTAGCTCACTACGTGTTTTTAAGTCAACGACAGAAGTTAATTTTTGTTGTTTATTTATTCCACTGTTTTTCCCCGTTGATTGATAAAGCAAACTATAATCGTTTGTTAAAATTCTTCCATAATCATTTTCAACGTTTGTTAATCTTTTGTTGAATGTATCATAGTTAGATTCAAGAGCGTTTATTCTTTCTTTTGTCGCATAAATATAATTTTCATTTGAAGTTATATCAAGTCCTTTATCAGCAAGAGATTTAACCATGTTATCCATAGTAGTCATTATTCCAGCTATTCATAAAGAGATGTTATCCAACTTTTTAGAATATGTATCTATAGTACTTTTTAAACTTAATAAACGTGTATTTAGTGCATCTTGATTAGTTTGCAATGTTGCTAGTAAAGCAGTCAATGCTGTAATTGAATCCGAATTGTCAACCACATGCACTGCATTCGGTTTATTTGCTTCTATTGTAGCAAGACTAGCTTCCAGGGAATCTAGAGTTGTTTTAAGCCCGGTTTGAATTGATGAATTATTATCACTTTCTACTTTTAATGCAGTTACAATAACTTTCAAATCATCAACTTTCTTATCTAATAAATTCATCTTTTCTGATAAACCACCATTTTGACTTTGAAGCAGTTCTTGAATAGTTTTTAAATCCACAACTTTTGTACTTTGATTGTTGTTTTTGTTTTGAATTTCTAAGAGTTTTGCTTTTAAAGAAGTAAGATCTAATGTATTAGTTGAATTTAAAGAGTTCAAGTTTGTTAGAACCAATGCCATACTTGCGATATGTTCTGACAAATTATTTGAAGATGTTGCTTCAAAAGTACCGATTGCCTCTTCGATTTCTTTAAGCTTTTCAGTTTTTTCTGTTTGATTTTTAGAAAGGGTTTCAGTTTCTGATTTTAATTTATCTACCGCATCTATAATTGCTATTAATGATGTAGTTGAATTATTAACAAAGGCTGTCATAACCTCAATTTTTGATTTGTGTGATGTGGCCAAGTCTTTTTGAATAGTTATGAAACCATCAACGATAGATTTAAATGCGTAGTAACCATCTTTTAATTCATTAAATGATTCTAGCAATGGTTTTAATGCACTTGTTGTGTTTAGCTTAGATTCATCAAGTGTTAATTTTTCATTTTCAGTAATGTTTTTACCTATAGTTTCCAATAGGTTAGCTATTTTAGTTTCAAAATCTGAAAATTTTGTTTCAACGAGTGTTTCGACTGAAGAACCTGTTAGTGAAAGGGATTGTGTTGCAGCTTCAAGACCTTTTAATAACCCTTGTATTTCTTCACTGTATTTATCTAAATTGGTTTTATTGTTAGCAACTTCTTCTTTTCTAACATCTAAAGTATTTTTCACTATTTGGAAGTCTGTATTATGAACAACATTTTTAAAAGCGGTTGAATAATAGTTTAAATCATGAGCTCCAACATAACCATTTTCATAAAGATTTATTGTTTCCTGGAATGAATCATTCACTTCATTCTCATATAAAGTAATTAATGCATTTAAACCTGCGTGAGTAGGATTATTTTTTAGATTTTCCACAGACTCTTCTTTTATTCTATTGAGTTTCTTTTTAATCTCATCATTTACTACTTCCCTAAAAATCTCGTGTTTAGAGAGATTCTTTTCTTTGTGTTCCTTAATCTTATTTTCAATTTCTTGTTTTAATTCACTTAAAGATACTTTAGTTTCTTTGTGATCAAATTCTTCTAATCCATTTAGCTGACCAACAATTTTATTCATGTATGAGTTGATAAGTTTTTCTTCGAATTTATTCGATTCCGTAATATATAAAGTAGTAGTAGCTGTCAAGGCTCCTGTTGCCAGAAGTAAACCACCGCCTATCATTGCTTTTTTAAACATTATTAAATCTTCTTAATTCAATCCCATACAGAACACCGAATATAATTGCTCCAATAACCAGTATTAACACTAGAGCTCAAAGAAGTGTTGATATTTTACTCATTTTAATCGCTTTTTTAGTTTCTTCATTTGTATTTTTAGATACATAAGCGGGTATAAATAAATCTTTTTGTTGTTTCCCATCATTAATACGTTCTTTGATGTCAATTTCAGTATTTGTTTGATCTCATTCAGACATTTTTCTAAATTTACCGTCTTTTCCTTGAATGATTAAAGCATGAGTATCCGCCATTTTATAAGCATGTTCTATCGCTTCAATCTGCGTATTAAACTTTTTAATTGATCTTTTGTAATTGGCATTTACTAAAGCTCAACCATCTTTCCTATTAACGACATATCTTTTCATTTCTACCTTCTTTCATTTTCATTTTTAGTAATTATCTTTCTGAGATTATTTGATGAACTTTTACATTAGCGTTTTTTCATCCACTTCAAGAGTATTGAACATTTGTAAATTGAATTGTATTATCTACATAATTAATTGCAAACTCATATCTCATACCGTATGTAAAGTTATGTAATGCACCGGCATATTTATTACTTGTTACAGTACCAATATTTGCTTTTATACGTTCTGGATTTAATGCTATATGAATACTTAGTTCATGATTAGCATATCTCATAGCAATATTTAATTCATGCCTTTCTTTAATATCAATTGGGAATGTAAACGTTGTTCCTCTATCAAGTCCTTCGTTATTTGCAGCATTTTGATATAGCACAACAGCTTCTCTAGGAAGAGTTCTCTTATATCAATCTTCCAATGTTTTTATTCTAGTAGTTCCATCATCCAAACCTTTTTGAATCGTACTAATTCTTTCATTTGATGCATATATTTCATTTGCATTTGCTGTAATTCTTTCATTGTGACTTGATATTGTCACAGCCATATCTTTTAAAGTTAGTAATATATCAGCCACTTGTTTTTCTAAATCATTAACTTTAGTAACTAATGAACTTAATATTGGTTCAAGTTCCACTAATTTATCTTTTATTCCTGTTTGAGCTGTTTCAAATAAAGCCATCGCATCTTTTAATGCTGATATATTATCTTTATTTAATATAACCGCAGTATTTGTAGCGTTATTTTTTAGTTTTTCTATTTCCGCTGAAATAGCAGTAATTTGGCCTTCTAGAGTAGTGTTTGCAGAAGTACCATCATCAACTAAGTTTTTAAGTGAATTTACTAAAGACTCGAATTCATTTGTTTTGGTTTCAAATTCATTAACCTTTTGTGTTAATTCATCTTTCTTAGAGATTAATTCATTCGCAACTGTTTCTAGATTTAAAATCTTAGTTGTGTTTTCCGAACCTTTATTTTGTTCGATTAATAAGTCAGCCTTAAACTTATCTATATCAGCCTTATTGGTTGTTGTAGAATTTGTTAAGTTTGAAATAGTTGTAGCTGTTTCCGCTATATGTTCAGCAAGACCAGAAGAGGTTGTTGAGCTCAATGTTCCTATTGTGCTTAAAATAGTTTCAATTTGTTTTGTGTGAATATCACCTTGCTCTTTAAGTCTTTCGGCTTTTTCTTGAAGCCCTGCTATATTAGTAGTAGCATCCGCAATTTGTGTAGTTGCAGAAGATATATAGGTTTCTATTTCCTTGATTGAAGCATTTGTTTTATTGGCATTTGTTATATGTTCTGCCATAAATTTTTCTGTATTACTCTTGTATAAGAAGTAATTAGTTTTTAATTCATTCAATTCGTTTAATAACGGTGCTAATGAACTTGTTGTAAATGCGTTCGCTGCAGTTAATGTTGATGAGCTCGAACCTGTTATTTGTTGTTCTAACGAAAGTATTGCACTCGCTAGTTCTTTCTCAAGATTCACGAATTTTGAGGTTACAGAATCTTTGATATTTGTATAATCACTATTCATACCTGTGAGTGTTGCTTCAAGACCTTTTATAAGTCCTGAATATTCTTCTCTCAACGCTGTAATTTTATTTGTTGTTGAATTGTTTTGACCCTTAGCAACCTCAAGAGCAGAATTCAAAATCCCTAATTCAGTTTTATCCACAGAGTTTGATAGCGCCTTTTCATAGTAATTAAGATCATGAGATCCAACAATACCTGAATTATAAATATTGAATTGTTTTTTGAAATCTTTCTTTATTTCTGAAACACTGTTTGTGAGCAATGTTTTTACACCTTCACTTGTTGGTAGTTCTGAAAAACTATCTAAAATTTCAGCTTCAGATGCTTCAAGTTTTGCTTCTACTTCATCCCCTATTACAGCTCTGAAAGCTTCCACGTGACTTTCATTTTTTTCATCTAACTCTTTTAATTTGAGTTCTAATTTTTCCTTTAAATCTTTTAAGTCTAGTTTACTAGCTAAGGTGTTGGGACCGGGAAAGTTATTAATTTGATCCGCGATCTTAGTTATATAAGCATCAACAAATTTGTCGTTGTAGCGTGTTGTTTCTACCCCAAACATTGTTGCAGTAGTAGCTACAGCCCCACCCGAGAGTAGTAAAGCACTCCCTAAAATCATAGTTTTTTTAAGCATATAAAATCCTCCTAAATAAGTTGCAAGCACGTTTAATAAATTAAAAAATTGCGTGTAGAAATTTATCACATAAGCTAAGTGATAAAATTATTAGGTTTATTTTGTATATTAAAATCAAAAAGTAAACACTTTAAAACTTAGCTAATTAGCATACGTTTTTTGCACGAATACAAAGCGAATTGTTTCTCTTGGCACGGAAACAATCGAATTACAAGATGTTATTCTAAATAAGTGTGTAATATAGAGTAGATTCACGAATATTCCCACCATTATATAGAATAATGATTCATCTTTAGTATTTCCTTTCTGAGAAGAAAATGGATACTTTTATATGGGTAATACATTGTTCTTCACAATTAAATTATATTCCTAAAATGATACTTTGTCAAATTTCGACCTTTCAAATATATATTAAAATATCAAGGTGTTGCATGTTTATTTAATACTCTAAATATATGAAATAAAATAAATCGAATTAAAAAACCTCCATTAAAATAGAGGTTAATTATTTTTTTATCCCACCTTTAATGGTGCGAAGTTTTTTTAATACATATAAAGAACTGTTGTTCCGAAGTAAACCATGGCTAATACAAACATTACCAATAACGGAATATTTAACCGTTTTCAATAATTAGTTTTGGTTTCAACACCAGTTTTACCTTTAATATCCGAGGTGATTATCTCTCCCTCATCTCCAACAGTGAACATTGGTTTGCCTCTTTTGGTGTCAATGTATTGTCTTAAACCAGCAATTGAATTTAATACAACAAATACAATGATACCTGCGGCCATACCAGCAGAAATTGAATAAGTAAGCATAGTAATTAATATAGTTAAGAATAACGCAGGAACGTCAATCATCTC
>NZ_PSZP01000004.1 GCF_004335995.1 Mycoplasma todarodis | reverse complement strand
TTAATACTGCTAAAGCAACAACAAAAGCTGCACAAGCTAAACTTGACGCTAACACTAAAACAATCAGTGACTTAGATAAAGCAAACAAAGCAGCTACAACAGCTCTTAATACCGCTAAAGCAACAACAAAAGATGCGCATGCTAAACTTGATGCTAACGCTAATTTGATTAACGACTTAAAACTTACAATATTTGCAATTAAAGAAATGCTAGCAAGTGTAGCAAACATAATCGAAGCTAATTCTCACAGTACTGAAGTAGTTGAGAAATATAGAAAAGATTGAGAAGCTGCTATAAAAAGAAGTAAAAATATTAAAGTTGAATTAAAATCAAAAACTATCATTGAAATAAATTCAGAAGCTAAAAAAATCATAGGTGGTATTAATTCTTATTCAAATGATTTAAATAATTCAATAGCAAACATGTATTAATTAAATTACAATCCAAAATGGATTGTTTTTTTATTAAAAACTTTAATATTTTACACAATGTTTTTCAAAACACTTGCTATAATTTATCTATGAAAATAATATTAGCAGGAACACCTGAATTCTCAGTAAGATCATTTGAAGAAGTCATCAATCATTTTGATGTAGTCGGAATTATAACACAACCAGATAGACCGAAAGGGAGAGGGCAAAAGGTCATCGAAACACCAGTTAAACAATTAGCAAAAAGATATGGAATTAAAACATTTCAACCTGAAAAGATTTCGGAAATTTATGAAGAGTTAAAAGATATGGACTTTGATATCTTATTAACTTGTGCATATGGACAATATATACCCCAAAGAATATTGGATTTACCTAAAATAGCGGCATTGAATATTCACGGATCACTTTTACCTAAGTATAGGGGTGCAGCTCCTATTCATTATTCTATTTTAAATGGAGATGAAGAAACTGGAATTACATTAATGTACATGGTTAAAGAGATGGATGCAGGAGATATGATATTCAAAGCATCAACACCTATTGAAGAGGGCTATACAACAGGATTAATGTTTGGTATTTTATCCATGATTGCAGCGGATCATATTACAGAATGATTAAATAATATTGAAAAAGGATTGTTCAATAGATATCCACAAGCAAAAGAAGAAGTTTCATTCTCACCTAAGATAACAAAAGAAGAATGCGAAATAACTAGTGAAAAAACAATATTCGAATCACAAAGAATGATTAAAGCATTCAATCCTTTCCCGGGAGCTTTCATTATGAGGGATGGTAAAAAGTTCAAAATTCTTAATTACTCAAATAATCAAGAGGGTATTGAGTTTAAAGTGAAAGATGGTTCAATTTACATAACTGAATTACAAGCGCCTGGAAAAAAAGCGTTACCATACAAAGAGTTTTTAAAAGGAAGTGAATTTTAATAAAAAGCTACTTAGCTTTTTATTTTTTTTAAATCTTTCGAAATGTATATACAACATTTTAAAATTGTGATACCATTAAAAAAGTATTATAAAAAATAAAAATTCAAGGAGAAAAATATGACAACAGTCAAAAAAGCACCAAAACCATTCTTGGGATTAAGAATCTCAACAATGATTTTTGGTATATTAACATTTATAATGTTATTTATGATTGCGATTATAGTGTTCACTACTTCATCGCAAACTACTGAAAATTTTAAAAACTGAGCTGTTAATGTAGGGTTTCAAAATTCAAGTTTTACTCAAGACTTAAGAGATGTATTTGAAAATGGTACAGCTTTCTTTACAGTTTCAAGTAGCTATACTATCGGAGATCCGGAGATGCAAGTGGTCACCTTTGCCTTAGCGTGTATTTCAACTATATTCGCTTTAGTATTTATGTCGTTATCGATAACATGCGTAGTGAAGATGCGCTCAATTTCAGCTATATTAGGAATAGTTATAGCGGTTTTAGGATTCTTACTAAGTATGTCTATCGTAATTCTTATTCCATCTGAAATTATGCTTGATCCAAGACATTTCATGGTTCAACAAGGTAAGATGCGTAGTTTTGGTTGAAGGTATAACTGAGAAGATTTCTCAGATTTCATTCAGAAAAAACCATCAGCTTTAAATGGAATGATTTCAACATTCTCGAATGACTCGATCATAACAACAGAATCATTTGTAATTGATTCGTTACTTGCAAGTTTTGGTTTAGTTATTGGTGTACTTGCAGTACTAACTTCAACGTTAACTTTAATTAAAGGGAAACCAAGAAAAGTGTTGGAAACAGTTCAAAACTCAGAAGCAACAAAGGTGAGAACAACACCAAATAAATCAACAAAGGTTAAAAAAACAAAAAACACAATTTTCATATTATCTGTAATCACAATGGTTATTACAATGATAGCGATTATTCTTTTTGGTGAATCAAACTGAGTTACAACGAAAAGTACTTTTTCACGTCACTCGTATATGATTGATAAAACTATCGATGATTCAAATATGATAGCTGCTTCAGCAGGGTTATTTGCACTTGCATTTATCATGACACTAACCACATGAATTATTCAAGTTAAATCCTTTAAGAAAATAAGTAGAACAAAATTAAGTGTTTTTGGTGTTACATTATATACGGTTTCATTATTTATAATTATTATTCCAATGCTTATTATCAATATATCCCTTGCTATGGAAGTGGATTTAGAATGAGTTAAAAGAAGTGCAAGAGATGGAATGTCATGAGGTAATTCAGTCGATCTTACAGAACCTTACGGTGCAATTTCTGCAATTTATACATATGGAGTAGTGCTTGTATCATTACTATTGATTTGTCAATTTGTATTCGTTATTTTAATGGGAGTTGACGCTTATGGTAACACATCAATAAGTAAGGAAATAAAAAGTGGTGGGCTGATAACTGGAGGTATTTCAGAGTATAAAAAAGAACTACACCATATCTTCAGACTACAAATTTCTGGATTATTCTGTGGAGTAGCGATTTTATGTATTGCTATATTTATGCCAATATGAATAATATTATTTGGGGTAACTACATCAGATGGTGGTTCAATGGTTATTTCAATCGTTATGGTAATGCTAATGATCATTGAATTACTTGTTGTTGTAGTAGTTTCATGAGTTATTGCAATTAAAGTAATAATTAAAGCTCTTAAGCTAGAATCAAGAGAAGGGTTCGTTCCAAGTATTCACGGCTCAAGATATTCAACTATTAAAATTATAGCTATCTTAAGTATATTTATTCAAATCGCTGGATTAGTTCTTCTTATTCTAATACATAAAGAACTTAAAGATGAGGAATACCGTTTAGAAACTGCTGAAACACCTAAAATAGCAGAAGCTAATAAAATTACCAACGAACAAAATAATTCAACTTTAGAAGAAAAATTAAAAAAATTAAAAGATTTAAAAGAAAGTAACATAATTAGCGAAAAAGAATACGCTGAAATGAGAAAGAATTTAATAGAAAAAGAATTATAGAACGAGGTTATTAACCTTGTTTTTTTATGCAAATATTAAATATATTAGTTAAATATGTTTATTTAATTTATAATACTTACACTATGAATAAGAAAAATATAAGAAACTTCGCAATTATTGCGCATATAGACCACGGAAAATCAACATTAGCAGATAGAATTTTGGAACAAACCAACACAATCCAGAAAAGAGATTTAAATACCCAACACATGGATACTATGGACTTAGAGCAAGAAAGAGGTATTACTATCAAGCTGAATGCAGCTCAAATAGAATACAAGGATCATATTTTCCATTTAATAGATACTCCAGGGCATGTTGACTTCACTTACGAGGTATCACGTTCTTTAGCTGCTTGTGAAGGTGCAATCCTATTAGTAGATGCAACCCAAGGTATTGAAGCACAAACTTTAGCAAATGTTTACTTAGCCATGGATAATGACTTAGAAATCATTCCTGTTATAAATAAAGTTGATTTACCTTCAGCTGATCCAGAAGGTGTAAAAAAACAAATTGAGGATGTTATTGGTATTCCTGCGGATGATGCAATTGAAATATCTGCCAAAACAGGTCAAAATGTTGATAAAGTACTTGAAGAAATAATAAAAGTTGTGCCTGCTCCAAAAAATGCAGATGATTCTAAACCACTTAAAGCATTGGTTTTCGATTCATATTTTGATCCATATAGGGGAGTTGTTCTTTTAGTTAGGATTTTTGAAGGAAAAATTAATAAAGGTGATCACTTTAAATTCATGACTTCTGGAAATACTTTTGATGTTACAGAACTTGGAATAAAGAATCCTGCTGAAGTTAAAAAGAATTCATTAGAAGCTGGGGAGGTTGGTTGAATCGCTGCTTCAATAAGAGATGCTAAAGATGTTGCTGTTGGTGACACTATAACACTTACATCAAACCCAACAGAATCTCCATTACAAGGATACAAAAAACTTAATCCAGTAGTATTCACAGGGTTTTACCCAATTGATGGAAAAGATTATGAACAACTTAAGGAAGCGCTTGAAAAGATATCTTTATCAGATTCTTCAATTACTTTTGAACCAGAAACTTCTTTAGCTCTTGGACATGGATTCCGTGTTGGTTTCCTTGGTATGCTACATATGGAAGTTCTACAAGAAAGATTGGAAAGAGAATTTAATGTTCCATTAATAGCGACTGCTCCTTCTGTTGAGTTCCATGTTTATAAAACAGATAAAGAAATGGAAGTTATTTCAAACCCAACAAAATTACCTGATCCTTCATTTATTGATTACATTGAAGAACCATTCATTAAAGCTACAATTGTAACTCCTGAAGCACACCTTGGTGGAATCATGGAGTTATGTCAAAATAAACGTGGTGAATATCTTGATTTACAATATATTGATGATACGCGTAGAAGAGTGGTTTATAAATTACCATTGGTTGAAATTATTTTTGATTTCTTCGATAAATTAAAATCAATTTCAAAAGGTTATGCAACCTTTGATTATGATTTTGTAGGTTATGCAAAATCAGATTTAATTAAAGTTGATATTTTGTTAAATGCTGATAGAGTTGATGCATTTTCATTCATTTGTCATAGAGACTTCGCATACTATAGAGGTAGAGATTTAACTAAAAGACTTAAAGATGTTATTCCTAAGCATAACTTTGAAATTCCGGTTCAAGCAGCAATCGGTGCAAAAGTAATAGCTAGAGAAACTATCAAAGCATATAGGAAAGATGTTACAGCAAAACTATATGGTGGAGATAGAACACGTAGAGATAAACTACTTAAAAAACAAAAAGCTGGTAAGAAAAGAGCGAAACAATTTGGTTCTGTAGAAGTTCCACAAGAAGCTTTCTTACAAGTGCTTAGAACAGATAATGATAAATAATATTAATTAATAGGTTAATAACCTATTTTTTTATATAATTATTTCAAGTATGACAACATTAATTATTTCTATAATGACTTTCGCTTTAGTGTTTTCTATTGTGATTGCATTACTATTTAAAACAACTAACTTAAAAAGATACAACATTTTTATATATGTATCTTTATTTTTCTTTTGAATAGCTATGCAAATATTTAAGGTTAATTCTAATTCCGTTACGGGGGTAATGTCAAAGACTTGAGTATGACCAATAGTTATATCTCTTTACCAATTTACACAAGTAGCAGTCCGTATACCTTTCGGTATATTATCTGCTAAATTCAAATCTAGGAAATTAATAATTCAAATTTCAGCTATAGGTTTTATATTATCAGCGATCACGCTCGTGGCATCAAACTTTGCTTTTTGATCAATTGTTTTAACAATGATGGGTGCAGGTATGGTTGGAGCTACTTTTGGTCTTAATTCACAATATTGATCTGAGAATTGAGATATTAAGAAAGTCTTCTGATCTTCGGTTATTATGTTTACAGTTCCGATATTAACTTCTTCTTTGGCAAATATCATTAAACAAGGAACACATTTAAACGGTGGTATTTCGATGCAAGGTTTAAGGTGAATAATACTTTCAGCTTTAATCATTGAGGTTTTATATGTTGGTATTTACACAATGACAAAAGAAAGAAAAGAAACCATTGGTTTAGATTTGGGTGCGCCGGATGAGGTTATGCACACTTCTAAAGGTTATTCAATGGTGTGAAAATTATCAATTACAGCTTCTTTGGTGGCTTTTATGACAATGTTAATGTCAAACTCTGCGGTAATGAAAGCAATGGGTGTGGTGGACTATAATCAAAGAGAAAGTATTTTAGC
Source organism: Mycoplasma todarodis (assembly GCF_004335995.1). Lineage (GTDB taxonomy): Bacteria > Bacillota_I > Bacilli_A > Mycoplasmatales > Metamycoplasmataceae > Mycoplasma_K > Mycoplasma_K todarodis. The sequence goes on along the minus strand of NZ_PSZP01000004.1, from coordinate 47,223 downwards.
TGGAATCACTATACTTTCGATTCTAGCTGCGATTGTAACAGGAACATATTTAGTTAAAGTATTTTCTATTTTAAAAATTAAAGCATTTTCATTTATCAGTATGGTTGCAAGTGCAATTGTAGGGTTTGTGCTAGCGATTACTAAAACTCAATCAGCTATTGTTTGAGGGATTGTCGTGACAATCATCTCTATTAGTGCTGTTGTATTCCAAGTGACTTTATTTGGTTCAACATTACATCTGGATCATAAACACCCCGCATTAGTTTTAGGTATATTCCTTTCGGTGCGTTCATTTTCATTAGGAACAGGTGAACTTATTAGTAGAGAATTAATTGCGAATCTCGATGTTGTAAGAGTAGCGTTGCCAATTATATTCGGGATGGCGATATTAACAAGTATCATAACCATAATCTTTTATGTTGCAAATAGATTGAAAATGAATTCATATTATAAAATAATCCAACAATATGAATTTCACTTTACAGAAAATAAAGTAGTAAATTAGTAGTAAATTAGTAGTTAGTAAAAAAATAGTAGTAAATTAGTAAAAAAATAGTTTTTGCTGTATAATATTTATATGGAAAAAGGGAAATTTACTAATGATATTTACGTTCCAATAAAAAAACTAGAGCAAATGGACTCTAGTATTTCTTCATTTGTAAAAACTTATAGAACTCAATTCACCAGTATTATCTCATTTGAAGATATGTATGCAAAGATGGTTGAAACACCCGAATTGATCAAGAAAAGATATGCTAAAAACGTAGAAATATCGCATAAATTAAACATTGAAGCAATTGATTATGACTACATAACAGAAATTGCGAAATTGATTGTTTCCAATAAAGAAGCTCCTATTAGTATTCCGCAAAATAAGAAGTTATACATCTTGAAAGAGTTCGAAGAAGAAGGTAATGATCTTACATTGGTAACAAACTGGTTGATAAAAGAGATTGATAGCTTTTTCGTTAAAGAAAAGGATGTTGACTTAAGAAGGATGATTCCGGAATTATCAAAAAAAGATGAATCTTTTATAAAAAATTACAACGAAAGAACAAAGTCATATTCCATTGATGATTATATAAAACATGTTTCATGTTCTTATGAAACGGCCAGGAGTTCATTAGAAAGACTTGCTAAGTTAGAATTGTTTATAAAAGATAAGCAAGGCAAGAGATTTGTATTTAGACCGACAGAAAAACTAGAAAATATTATGAAAGGAGGTATTTAATGCAATTAACACCAATAAATAGTAATGATACAATTACATTCACAAATACAAGTACATTTACTAAAACAGAATTAAAACATTCAAAAATAGTAGCTGATCCTGCTGGAAAAATTCCAAATGGAATTTATGGAGTTATCAGATGAGAAAAGTTTAGGCAAATAATTACAATGATACTTTCTGGAGCAATGCTAATAGCAATGGCGATAATAATAACACTAGGGGTTTTCAAATGAAATTTTGGACCATTAACATATATTGCACCTTCAATAGCTGGTATACTAGCACTTTATAGATTTTCGATTTCAACATTAGAATTTTTCAACTTAAAAAAATCAGTAACTAGATATCGTCAAGATATACAAGTTGGATTAACATCAACACCTCCATTCATTTCGAAAATGTATGTTGGAATGCATAAGAAACAAGTTGCTCATAACTGAATCACATTCACTTTGTTATTTTACGGTGGACTTTCAACAATAATCCTTTGATGATTAAAAGATGTAAATTGATGAGTATTTAAATTTGACATTTGAATAAAAAATTGAATGGGGAATCCTTCATTGATTGCAACATTAATGTCGATTGCATTATTGGTAATTGCGATTGGACATGTTATCTTCGCAATCCAAAGAAAAAAACGTATCAATGATATGAACTTATACTTTGGATCAGAATTGGCTCCTGAATCACAAATAGAAGAAATAAAAGCAATTAGGAATAAAGCGTATAGAAGGTTATTCATCATATCAATATTGATCATCCTAGTAATACCAATTGTTGTATTAATAATATTAAAATTAATAAGAAGAAAGCGTTAGCGCTTTTTTTTGTATAATATTATTATCAATCGTATAAACGAAATAAACAAGGAGATAATATGTCATTAGGTTTAGCAATCGGTTTAATTATCGGATTATTCATCATCGGAATGTTAGTTGGAGGTGGGATTGGTTTCTTCGTTACTAAAAAAATGTTTGAGAAACAACTTAAAGAAAATCCTCCAATTAACGAAAAAATGATTAGAGCTATGTTCTTACAAATGGGAAGAAAACCATCTGAAGCACAAATTAAATCAGTTATGCGTTCAATGCAAGCTGCAAAATAATGGTTTTAGCCATTATTTTTTTATTTTTAAATATGTGCTATTTTCTCCTAATGAATAAAGAAAAAGCTTGCTATTTGTTATAATACACAATATGAAACAAAGAACAGACTCTCAAAACAAAAAAATTGGTATGCTTGCCGCGGGTGGAGTGGTATTTTCACAAGGTTTTGAAGCTGTGCTTTTACCCCTGCTATTTTACGCAGGATTTATGGTAGCAATTTCTAATAATGATGGAATTGCTTATTCGGCTGGAGTAATGTCTTTAAAAGAGTTGATTTCACTTATTATGATCGTTGTGTATTTAGGTCCTAAAATAATAATGAAAGCATTAAAGTTAATGTCTCAGAAGAAAAATTTCTTCTTTATATTGTCGGGAATATTTGGTACCGCTATGGGGAATTTATTCTTTATTGTTGGAATTGTATTGGCGGGACCTTCCTATGGAGTTATCTTAACTGCATTTTATCCAATATTCGCCATAGGATTAAATAAAATTATTTTTAAAGAAAAGGATAATTGAATCTCTAAAGTTGGTATGTTAATTTCTATTTTATCTGGAGCTCTATTTGTGGTTCTTCCTGTTGTTATAGGTGGTGGAGAAATAAATAATAGAGTTATTGCTGGTATGTGTTGTGGACTTCTTGCTGGATTTTTCTGAGCAATGGAAGGGTTATTATTGAGACTTGCTATGGATAGGAATCCTGATGTTACTCAAAAAGAGGTTATTGCAATAAGAACGATGACTGTTGTAATTACAACGTGAGTTGTGTTTGTTCCAATTTCAATGGGTATTAATTATGGAGTTACAGGAACAATGTTTAATACTTATTCTGGTTTAATAGGTAGATTATTCTATGAAAAACAAGCATGAATTGTATGAGTAGTACTATTTGCGGCAGGATTTAATGTGTTGTTATTAAGAATAATGCATACATCAGCTATTGAAATGATTGGTCAAAAATTAACTGCTATTATTGATACGAATAACTTTATTATTCCTTCTGTATTTGCCTTGGTAATGCAATTCTTACCTGGTGTTCCTGGTGTGACATTTACCGAGTCATTGTTAGCATGGTACTTATGATTCTTATTGCTCCCACTATCAATAGGCCTTATGTTGGTGCTTGTGTTCCATGGGAAACAAGAAGTTATACCTCTAAAGGAACTTTTAAAAAAATCTTCCAAAAAGGATAAGAAAAATAAAAAATAAAAAAAGTGAAAAAACCTTAAATATTTATGTATCGCACCTGAATCCATTCCGAACTCAGCAGTTAAGCCCGTTAACGTCGACGATAGCCGTAAGGTGAAAATAGAAAGTCGCTTTTTTTTACGCCATTTTTGGATTTCGGCAAAAAGAAAGAAGATTTTTTATATAGTATCTTTTAAGTAAAAATAAAGGTATTTAAGCCTTTTTTTAGTTTCAGAATAAAATTAGATAACAAAAGTTAACTAATTTATATTTTTTTATTTAAAATAATGTTAAAATGTATTTAATACAAAAACTAAAAGGAGTTATCATGTGAAAACGTTTCAAGGAGAATGTTAAAGAATTTTTCCGTATATTTAGATTGGAATTTAAGACAAACTTTGGTGGACATAGACTAAAGATGCTTAAATTCTTAGGGGTTCTTGTAGTTCCTTTTCTATATGGTTTTATTTATATTTTCGCAATGTGAGATCCTATAACAAATACTAAGTCAAGTGATATGGCTATTATTGCATCTGATAAGATGAAACAAAATGATGAAGTTTATAAATCTTTAATGAAAAAGGTTGACCACTTGAATAAAACATCTAAAACTATTAATTTCAAGAAAACAACAGTTGCTGCAAATGATTTATATTCTCAAAATGATGAATTTAAAGAAGAGTTAAGTAAACATAACCTCTCGATAGTTATGCAACCTATTTATAAAAAAGATGCACAAGGGAATATCGATAAAAGTAAGGTTTATAACTTAACTGAATATATTGGTAGTATATTTGCTTATACTTTGAATGATTTTCACAATATACCTGGTTCAACAATAGCAAAAACATTAATTAAATGATTGCCAAAAAATACTTCTCCAACCCCAGTTGCGAAAGGTACTACAGCTGCATTAGTTGCGGATTCATTAAATAATGCGACAAAACATTTTACAGCTCCTTTTAAACTTTATTTTAATCATAAAAAGAATTTCGTTTTAGGATTTGGTTCAAATAACAAAATCCTTGGTAGTGAATCGATAATGAAAATAATAAAAGCGGCTTTAACTTCAAAAGAACCAGCTGACAAAACAATGATAGATGCAGTTACAAATAAAACTGTTGAAGAATATGCAAAATTATTAAACAAAACTCCCCAAAGCGTTAAAAATGACGTTGTAAGCGCAGTTGATATTGTAAAGGGTGTTCTGTCTCAACATTTCGAACCATTTGATCCAAGGGTTATTGTGAATGACTTTGAGGGTAAAGGTGAAATAGAACAGTATGGATTTGGTTTAGCTCCATTATTCATATGTGTTGGTCTTTGAATTGGTGCGTTATCAACAACTTTAATGGTCACACCAAAAGTTCATGAACGTGGAACTTCAAAAGTGAAAAACTTCTTCGCTAAACTATCTTTAATATGAATAGCAAATATAATGCAAGAAACTATTTTGCTGGGAGCTTTAGTTGGTATTGGATTCCATTCATTAGGATCTGGCATACCGCTATTCTTCATAACTGGTTATTTAGTGGCAATGATATTTTCTACCATGGTATTCTCGATAAGATGTATGGTTCCTACAAAAATAACAGGTATTATACTCGTTACTTTCTTCTTTGTATTCCAAGTAACCGCATCAGGCGGATTATTCCCAACATATACTCAAAAGGGATTCTTTAAAGTATTACACCCTATTGTTCCTTTCACTTATTCGGTTAATATTTTTAGACAAACATTGACAAATACTGTTGCTATTGACTGGGGTATGAATTTACTTTCATTATTCTTGTTAGCAATCCCTTTCTTAATCGCAGGGCCAGCTATCTATTCATATAGAAAAAATAAGTTAGAAAGAAATAATCCAGAAGCATTTACAAAAGTTGATGTAGAAAAATCAAGAGAAATTAAAGAAATTGAATCTGCATTAACAGATCGTGTTAAAGATTGAGTAGACAAACACAAAAAACAACCTAAGAAACCAAAAGAAAAAAAGAATAAAAATCAACCTTCAGATGTGAAAGATAAAAAGGAGGTGCAATAATGTGAAAAATAATCAGAGAAGACTTAAGAGAGTTGACAAGTAATAGATGAAAAACATTTGGTATGTTCTTGTTATTATTGCTACCAGCTTTATATGCTAGTGTATTTATATCTGCATTCCAAAATCCAGTTCACAAATCAGATGAAGCGAATATCAAGGTTGTTTCTTTAGATAAGACACTTTCATCAAAAGGAAAAAGTGAAGATACACTAATTAGTAAAATTGTAAAGAAATCAATGGTTGGAACTCATAAAATTGATTTACATGTTGATGAGTACAATATGACAATTAAAGATGCTTCTGATATCTATAAAACCAAAGCATCTGTAGAAACAGCTGTGCAAGAAGGTGAAATAGATGGTGCATTTATCATACCTGAAGGATTCACAGGTAAGATAATGGCTGACGCTATTCAAATATATGCTAATTTCACTGCTAAAAAATCTAATATACTAACCGGCGTTGAAATGCCACATATAACATTCTATACTTCATACAAACGTAATTATGTTTCTGCTAGATTATTAGGTATGCGTGCGGATATAGTTTCTTTAAAAACTAGTTTTATAAATAATGCTTTAAAAGCAGCACTTGAAGAAGTTGGTAAGGCACATAATGCTGATCCAGCTAAAATGGCTGAAATTTTAAAACATGTTAATATTTCCAAAAGATTTAATGCATTCAGAGATCATTTCCTTCAATTTGAAACAATCGGTGGAAGAGAGATAAAAGACTATGGTAATGCTCTTTATCCTTACTTCTTCTCAATAGCTCTTTGAGCTGGATGTTTAATGATGATATTCATGTATAAAAATAGACGTATTGGACCGATTGCTCAACAAGCAGGGACATTCAAAAATTACTTCTCAAAAACTATTATGTGAGTTACTACTGCAATGATTCAATCACTATTAATGTCAACGTTATGTCTTGCAATTGGATTGAAAGTAGAAAGTCCTGGCTATTTAATTGGTTATACATTATTTGTTTCTATAATATTTGCCTTAATTTGTCAGGGTATTTCATCAATATTTAGAGTTGGTGAGGTAGGTTCATTTGCGGTGCTGATAATTCTTATTATTCAATTATCGGTTTCTAGTGGTGTTTTCCCAGTTACTATGCAAGCGCCTGCTTGAGGTAAATTAGCTCCTCTAGTGCCGTTTACATACACAATAGCATCATTTAGAGAGTTATTTGTAGACCCTAACAATGCCGTTGTGTGATTACACCAATGACCAATCTTTATATATCTAGGATTTATTCCATTATCATTAACAGTTAATTTCTTTGCTGATAAGAAAAGATTTAAGAAATATGGTCACTACACATCTCATGATCCTGATGTGCATGATGAACATTAATTATAATTTATACCCTTTACTGGGTATTTTTTATATAATTGTTTTATGTCTAAATCTATAGAGAACATCATCGAAGTTAAAGGGCTTGTAAAAAGCTTTGGTAAATCAACTGTGGTTGATGATGTTTCTTTTAAGGTTAAGAGGGGTTCGTTTCATGGTTTCTTAGGCGCTAATGGTGCTGGTAAAACCACAACTATCAAAGCAATAATTGGAGCATACAATCAATACAAGGGGGAAATCACCATTGATGGATTATCTTCAAAATTAAAAATAACAAAAAATATAATCGGTTATGTTCCTGAAAGGCCGATATTCCCAATTGCACAAAATGTATTAACATATTTGACTTACATGGGTAATCTATCCGGTATGACGTTAAGGGATTCGAAACAAAGAGTTAAAGAGTTATTAGATAAATATGAGGTTAATCACTTAGCTAAAAAGAATCCTAATAGATTATCATCGGGACAAAAGAAAAAAATCCTTTTAATTCAAGCATTGATTAATTCTCCAAGTTTAATTATCATGGATGAGCCAGCATCTAATTTAGATCCAATAGCTCGTGCTGAATTATTTGATGATTTAAGAAAATTGAACAAAGATGGGGTTACTGTATTTATTACATCGCACATCCTAGCTGAACTTGATGGTTTTATAAATGATGCTACAATCTTATCTGAAGGTAAAGTTATTTTTTCTGGTGATGTTAATACATTTAAAAATGGTAGAACTTTGGTTGATGCTTTTTTAGAAAGTGTTAAACCTAAGGAGGTGTCTAATGTTTAAATTAGTTAGATACACATTAAGAAATGAATTTCTTAAGCTTAGTACTTATTTAATTCCTATATTCGGGATAATCATTTATTCTATATTGACATACGCTCAAGTATTCGGTACCTTTTCTGAAAAAGGTATATCCTTTATAAGAAAAGGTAATGAGTATGCATTTATAACGGTGTTTGCGATTTCAGTTATATTCATTGCTTTGAAAGTTGTTAATATCTTCAGGCAGCCAAAAGATACTGGTTTAGATATTGTTTATATTTCAAAACCAATTTCACAAAAAGAAATAACTTTCTCGAAGTTTATATCTATTTGGGTTTTAATAGTATATTTCTCAGTTGTTTTATTTATAGCCACTTCACTCGTTGCGTTAATGGATTCAAAGGCAGACTCTCGTTTAATATGAGATTACAGTATTTCAATATTCATAGGTAATATAACCATACTTTTTGCTGTATCATCTATTCTTATTATTGTTTCAACGGTAGCTTCTCAAAAGATAATCCTTCTTTTAGCGGCCGTCGCTGCAGTATTTGTCCCTTCCTTCTCAATCATTCTCTCACAAACGGTTAAACCTCAAATGCCAGCATCACATTTATTGCCAGCATATGTAAAAGCGGGTAAAAATCTTGAAGATATAGCGACAGGTTCGGAAAAAGATATATACATAGATGAAGATAGTGAGAATACCATCTTTATAAATAAAGATTCAATTTTTGTACCTAACTTCAAATATAAATATGATGAATATAAACAAAATTCTCTTTATAAAACACTAGCTTTCTTTGATCCGTGATATCAGATTTCTAGTTTGTATGATGTAACATACGAAACAAAATTCGCTAATGAAGGTAAAAAATGAATTGAAAAAACTATAACTTATCATAGGAGGGCAAATGAGTTCACTATTAAGATTGGTGGTGAAGAATATACACCTTTAATATCAAGTGGTTTTAGAGGGGAAATGACTTCAACAAAGAAAGAATCAACTGCTGGAATCATGAACATCAACCCCAACAGTCAAAATAACTCACTTGAATACTTAAAAAACATCAGGAACATTTCATCTACATTTAATTCATGAAGTTTCGTAAAGCAAATGTTATTTGTAAGTGCTACAAAAGAACATTCAACTGATAAAGATGTTATTTTATTGGAAAAATTCATTAAACAAACAACTCGTATAATAGATTCTTTAACAAACGAAGAAGCTAATTTGCAATATGGAAGAGGGATGCTAATAGGTGATAATAAGCAACCACTATCAACATTCAAAGTTGATGGGTGATCACTAATGAGTTGATCGTTAATGATCAATAATAAAGAAATAAATTCTAAAACTTTATTGAAATCACCAAAAACTTTAGGATTCATAAATCGATTTGGTAATCCCTATGATTTAACACTTATTAAAGATGGGGAAGAAGTTCCTATACTATTACCTGTTGAATACATTGATAAAAAAGGAACATACATTGTATGAACAATATTAACATTATTAATTGTTGCAGGTTCGGTTACAATAATTTCGAGGAAAGATTCTCATTAAAAATAACAGACTTATGTCTGTTATTTTCAATTACCTGTTTTAAGAACTCAACGCACCAATATGTGATTAAGATCTTTTATTTTTTCTTCATAAGTATTACCCTTTGGATTGGATTCACTTATTGTTGTATTATCGGGTGTATTCTTAGCTCAATCAGATACCATAGGCATAGTTTTTACACCATTCGCCACTTGAGAGAAAAGTTTTAAAAGACTTGGGAACATATTCATAACTCCTGCAGGCAAGTTACCAAGTAATCCAGCGACATCATCCTTATCTTCATTTCGTGGTAAATCATTGGAATATTCCTTGAATAAATCAACTAACTTACCAACTTTAACTTCACCTGGGTGTGTAGCGATACTTAAACCTAATTGTATTCAAGTTCCATCATATCTCTTTGTTTTAGAGACATCGCCAAAAGCATTGATTAAATCATTTAACATTGTATTTCTATCAAGTGCAACAGCACTTGTTTTACCATTGTATGTACCAATAATTGTTAGTCTACCACCATAAGTTCTGTTATAAAGATCAATTAACTCATTCTTTAAATCTTGAGGAGTCATAATGGCAACTTTTTTCTCAAAATCTAAATGAGTTTTTTCATTCAAAGCATTGATTATACTTGATATCGAAGTGAATTTATTTCCATCCATTTCAATATCTTTTGTAATTGCAAAACCATCAACTAAATATTCCGCCTCAACAACTTCCTTGTTGTTATTAAAGCTCATAGTTGCTTTAATTCCAATTGTTCCTGTTGAGTCATCTTCAGTGCCTTTAATAACAGAGAGAATTAATTTACCATTGTTGCTTTTAACAAAACTTTCTAAGTTAGTCATTCCGAACAACTCAGGATTTAAATTATTGGTATCTATTGTACCCCTATATTTATTTGGTAGTTGGATGGTAGAATCATCATCAATAAAACCTTGAATGATGGGAGAACCATTTATGATTGTCCTTGGAGACTTTTGAAAAACGGCATTTGGATTATATACAAAATCCCGATCAGCGTAGAATTTTTTAAAGTTTTGTTTTTCTAATTTAGTAATTCATTTAGAAGAACCTTTAGGCCTTTTTAATTCTCGTGAAATTTTCCTATTGACTTTACTCAAATCCTCTTCAATACGTTTTAAAGAAACATTATCTGTATCCAAACCATTAGAGTTGTTCGAAGAGGTGTTGTTTTCATCTTCTCTAACTCCTCGTTTTGAAGAATTACCAGTGTTTTTACCACACGACATTACAGTGATTAGTGGGGTTGAAACTATTGCTATAGCCCCTAAAGATAATAAAGTTTTCTTTTTAAGTTTTTTATTTAATTCCATAAGTACCCTCTTTCTTTGTTAAATTAGTTTTTGAGATTTTCCTTCTCATTCCGAGTTTGATTTTAATTTAAGTGATTTTGCTAAAGTTGGAGCAACGTCAAGATTTGATATTATCCCTAAATTTTTTGATTTAATTTGATTTCCATTGTGAATTATTATTGGAACGGTACGCTCGTCAGGTGTATTGTTTCCGTGGTTTTTGCCATTTATCACACCACCATGATCCGCCGTCAACACAAAGATGGTATTTTTGAAATTATTATAATTTTGAATTGTATCTATCAACTTCCCTATATAAGCATCAACTTTGTTCATATATTCCAAATACTCTTTCGAACCTCACCCAAATGCGTGACCTCTTATATCAAGACCTGTAACATAAGAGAATGTAAAGTCTGATTTTTGATTAATTAATAAGTCTCCAGCTTTTTCAATTGAGTATTTGTCAGTTAATTCTGATGCAACATAAGCCGCAATTGAAGAGAAACTCATTGAAGGATTGCTTTTCTTTTTCTGCATCGCCTCTGCTTGAACCTTGATAAATTCTTCTTTATTATTTAAATCACCTTCTGCAAAATATAAATCTGCAACATCCTTACTTATGATTTTAGTAATATTAAAGTCCTTAATTAATGGGTAGACAAATGCACTCTTTAATTTAGTTTGCTCTTTTATAGCATCAAAAATTGAATAGGCAACTCCTTTGCCATCGTTATTCCATTTGGTTGGTTTTTTAATCAATTTAGAATCGAACACAGATCCTGGATTCGATTCTATCCCAGTTTTATTTGGCTTCATAGAAGTGAATAAAGCTGTTCAATTAGGGTATGTTTTAGAAGGCATTATATCTTGCGCATCCATAGAGTAATTTGAATTAGTTAATAATTTTTTTATATTTGGAGTTTTATGTTGCTTTCAAACATTGGCAGAAAATCCATCTATACCAACTCATACAACTCTTGTGTGATTGGAAGGGTCAACTTCGGAGCTTTTACTCCCGCAAGAAACGGAAGTTAAAGCAACCACAGGAGTTAAGGTTATGGTTGTTGCTAATAATAATCTTTTACTAAGTTTGAATTTCATATTATTATTTTACATTAAAAAAACAGGAACCCTGTTTATTACAATCATATAAAAATTATTAATGGAATCACTATTGCAATTATTACTGAATGAATTCAAATAAATGCTTTATAGTTTAATCAACCAGTTTCAGAATAAATTAAGTGTGCAATAGCATTGATGCCTGGTGAAATAACAACTCCGTAAATTAATCATCAATTATATTCACTTGGTTTTACGAAAAATGCACCACCAAAGATTGCTCATCTAAGCGCTAAGAAGAATGTTGTGTATACTGCAAAGGCCAAATAATAACCAGTTGCAACTAAACTAATTCTAATTAAATCTTTTCAATTGAATCTATGTCTTTTCTTATAAACTGGTCTCATATTACTAATATTATAATTTATTATTAAAAGTATTTTCTTTTTTTATGATTATATTTATTTACAAATAATTCAATGATAAAGTGTTTTGTTTTATAATTATTTTATGTCATTAATATTTTCAGATATAGACGGGACAATATATGGTCCTGAACACAAAATACATCCAGGATTAAAACCTGCGATCAAAGAAGCTAAAAAAGCATCTGTTATGTTCAATATTGCTACTGGTAATGGTGCCTTTAAAGCAATTAAAGAATTAGCAAATGATTTGGGTGCTAAATACTTAATCAATTCAAATGGAGCAGGAATTGTAGATTTAGTAGCCGACGAATACATTCATAAAAATATGTTGTCACAAGAAATGACAAATAAAGCATTGCAATTAGCTAATGAATTAGAAGTTCACGCTAATTGATGAAATGATAAGAATATTTATTGTAATAAATATGTTTCTGATGAAGCGAGAGAAATAATTAAAGCAGCCATGGCTTCAAAAGGACCGGAAATTATCGTTTCGGATGAAGTTGTTGATGAAATGTTTAAAATTGAATTTTACGATTATGATACTGAGAAAATTGATAAATTAGAACTTTCATTAAAAGAACTTGGATTAACTGTTGCGAGAATGAAGCCTATACATATTGAAGTAACTAAACCTGGCGTATCAAAAGCGCACGCTATCGAAATCATTTGTGAACGTCACAACGCAAAAGTTGAAGATGTTATGTCGATAGGTGATTCAGCTAACGATGAAACAATGTTAAAACTTGCAGGATATTCTTATGCCATGGCTAACGCACCGAAGATAGTTAAAGAATGAGCCAAATACAATACAACAGCATATAATCAAAATGGTGTAGGTATGGCAATTATGGATTATTTACATAGAACAAAAAAAGATAGATAATATCTTTTATTTTTTTGAATAAATGATTAAAATTAGAGTAATAGGGTGAAAAACTTTACTTTTTGATTTATTTTATTGTATAATACATATCGGTAATAAAAGCCAAATATAAAAGAATTTTATATTTACTTAAAATATAGAATGATGATAAAAATATCTTGTTCATTTGCTGAAAAGTAGGACAAATAAGTCCTCTTGATAAACAAGATTTAACGAGGAGAAACTCAATGAAAAAATGTTTACTAATTGTAGGGATGCAAAATGATTTCTCAGAAAATGGGGCCTTGCCAGTTCCCGGGTTCTCAGACATCATCCAAGGTATAAACAAAAAAATAGAGAATTACATAAGTGGCGACCAAATTATTATGGCAGCTAAAGATTGACACCCGAAAAATCATATTTCATTTAAAGACTCAACTTGAGACCAATCATTGCAAGGGTCATTATGACCGAAACATTGTATCAAGAATACACATGGAGCACAATTGGATAACAGACTACAATTGAATAAAGTGGGATACGAGGTTACAAGAGGTGATGATTTAATGATTGGGACTTACTCAGTTTTTAAAGACGCTAATGGCAATTGAAATGAAGATGTTAAAAAAATCTTCGAAAAAGAAGAAATTAAAGAAATTGAAATTGTTGGGGTAGCTGGAGAATATTGCATAAAACATACATCTTTTGATGCTGCGGAACTTGGATACGAAGTATTTGCAAATCAAGAATTGATCAAATATATAGATGAAGCAAATATCGAACCAACACTAAATGCATTTAAAGAAAAATTAATAAAGTACTAAACCGTCACTTGATGGTTTTTTTAATTTGGAAATAAAAAAAGAACTAACTAGTTCTTAACTGCATAGATAATTCTTAACTGAAGATGTCAGTCCTTTTCAAACTATAATAATTGGAATTATAGAATAAATAATGAAAGGAACAACAGTTCATAAAGGGAGTGTTCCATATAATACCAAGGGAAGTACAACAATGTTGGCTATTGGTAGGAAAGCAAATAAGTATTTATTATCGATAATTATTTTAGTTGTTTCTGGTTTTACTCCAAACACAATAGAAAGTACTATGTATAAAAATGCTGTTGATAATAATCAAATCGCTAAGACGATACCTTTTATTGATTTAGATTGGATTTTTGAAACGATCAACCTCATTCCTATTTGTATAAAAAAGTAGAAAATAGTTATTGCAATAAGTTGAATACTCAATTGTTTGATTAAATCATGACTAATCTCACCCTTACCTATAGTTGATACCAGTAACATCCCTAATCCATCTGCAACAATAACTATAAATATGAACATCGCTGTTTCTGCTAATATTTTTCAAAAAAGAACTGAGTGTTTTGAAAAGTTCATATACATAACTCTGTTTTTATCGATCATATTTTTATCTTTTAAAGCTGAAAATATACCTCACCCTAATGCATAAAGGATTGCTGTTGAGAAAACTTGAGCTAATGATGCAAAAGAAAGTCCTGAAATGGTGGCACGTTGAAGTAATTCTTTTGTAACTCCCATTTTTTCAAATATCGGTGCTAATCCTTTATGAGTTTCAAGGAACTCAATTAGTTGGTGTATGTTGGCATCGGTTATTTTAGAAGCATCCAATGGGAATGGGAGTGATTTTTCTATTAATGCTTTATTTTCTGGAGAAATCTTTCCTACGATCAATTGGATTTTTTTAATTTGATGTTCCTCTATATTGTTGGTTGTTATCAAGATGATTGGTCCAAGCAATATCAAGACAATTAAGACCGCGGCAACTAGTAATTTACTTAAACTAAATTGAGATTTAAATGAAGAAGAAGCAACTTTCAATTCACGTATGTATTCATTTTTACCATGACTTCTTGTTTGCGGCGTTGTTTTATTTTCCATCATTATCTCCATATCCTAAGAATACCGATTCAGCAATGTTTTTTTCTTTTATTGTTGAATAGATATAGTTTTTATCTTTAATCAGTAATTCAGTTAAAGTTTTGTAGAATTCAATTCCTTTTAACTCAATTAATTGATTATCATCGCGAGCAATTATCTTATTGACGCATTCAAGTTCTTTTAAATTTGATAAATTAACTTCTTTATTAACTTGAACCATAATTGTCTTTTGCTCAACTTTTT
This sequence comes from Mycoplasma todarodis, assembly GCF_004335995.1. Taxonomy (GTDB): domain Bacteria; phylum Bacillota_I; class Bacilli_A; order Mycoplasmatales; family Metamycoplasmataceae; genus Mycoplasma_K; species Mycoplasma_K todarodis. The sequence goes on along the minus strand of NZ_PSZP01000004.1, from coordinate 32,122 downwards.
TAGAATCGATAATTACCCCATCTTTTATAACGTAAAATTCTTCGCACATTTCTTGAACTACTTCCATCCTATGTGATGTAATGATTATGGTTGTGTTTTTAAGATTCATATAAAGGTGTGCAATCTTTTGAACCATTAATGGGTCCAACCCATCAAAAGGCTCATCTAAAATTATGTATTCCGCATTAGGATTTAAGAAAGATGCTATTACTTTAATTTTTTGTTGGTTACCTTTTGAAAGTGATTTAATCGGTTTCCCTAAATTTTGCGAAAAATCCATTTGACTTGCAAGCTCTTCTATTTGCTTAAGCGCAACTTTTCTAGGCACAAAATAAAGATCTGCAATCTGCAATAAGTAAGTTTTAACGATTGTTGCATTTTTGGTTTCACTACCCGCTCCTAGGAATGTAAACTTCCTTAAATCACTCTTTGTTATAGGTTTACCATCTAATCTAACTTCACCTTCGTGCTTTTCGATGAATTTCAAGATTACATTATATAAAGTTGTTTTCCCTGAACCATTAAAACCTATCAATCCAGTTATTTGACCTTCCTTAAATTCAATTGAAACATCATTTAAAGCTTTATTATCGCCAAAAGTCTTTGTTACATTTTTAATTATTAATGACATGAAATCTCCTTCAATTAATTTTATCAAATACCTCCTTAATAAAATAATAATCATTTTATATTGATACAAAAAAACTACGGGCATTACTTGATTAATGCGTCGTAGTTTTCTAATCTTTTGTCAAAAATAAATTCATCCACTCCATTTTCAATCACTATTTTCCCTTTAATAAGTTTGGCAAAATATCTATTAAAGATTGAAGTGCGTTTTGTAAGTTTTTCTTTTAAAGCATTTTGTTCCCTGTAAAAATCTTTAAAATCATGCCTAATTATTCCTCAAGGCATTGGTTTTCTATTGTCGGGATCGTGTTTGCCCTCTAAACCAATTTCTTCGCCATAGTATGTCGAGGTTGAACCTGGCATTATAAATAGCATCTCTGCTGCAAGTTTGAATTTTTCAACATCATTTTCAAATAAGGTTATAGCTCTTAAAATATCGTGTGATGATATTAAATTAAACATACCTCATTGTTGTTCTGGTGTATATAGATATGAAATTTCATTAAATCTAAATATAAACCTTTTTTTATCGTTGAGTGCTTTTTCAGAATTAACGTATTCAATAATAATTTTTCTTAAGGGATAATTCATAACTCCATGTCACATATCCCCACGGAGATAATTTATCGAATCTCATCAAACTTCACCAATTATCACTATGCTGGGATTGATATGAGTTACGCAATTTTTAAACTTTCTTCAAAAATCATACGAAGGAATAAATGAGACATCTAATCTTCAACCATCAATACCCATATTTGTTCATTTTTTTGTAGCATCTAATAAGTAGTCAGTTACCTCGGGGTTATTTCAATTTAATCTTGGCATTTCACTAACAAAAGAGAAAGTTTCATAAGGATATGTTTTTTGGAATTCCCCTTCTTTATATTCGTTAGGTTGTTTAAGATTTGAAAAGTCATTAATTCAAAATCATTCCTTATACCTTGAATTTTCCTTATTTTTTAAAACGTCTTGTCATATATCAGAAAGAGAACCTATGTGGTTGTAAACAGCATCCAACATAACTCTTAAACCAAGTTTATGTGCTTTGTTTATAAGTTCTTGAAAGTCCTCTTCTTTACCTAATACAGGATCAATTTTGTAATAATCCTTAGTGTTATATCTATGCGATGTATCAGATTCGAAGATAGGTGTTAAATAAATCCCGGAGAATCCTAAAGATTTTATATACTCAAGCTTTGCAATTATTCCTTTGATATTACCACCATATAACTCGTGTGATTTTGGGTTTAAATTCTCTCATTTTGCAAATTTTTCATTATCATTTCCAACTTTATTAAACCGATCAGGAAAAATTTGGAATCAATTTATACTTTTGTATCACTCGGGAGTATTTAAATTGTTTGCATCATTCCAATAATTGAAAGTGAAACCATTTCCTTCTTGATTGATTTGATCTTTTCCGTCGATTAAACCCACTTCCCCAATTAAATATTCATCGCCTTCTAGAGTCTCTAAAAGAATTCCATATCTATATCTTTTTGTAAAGTGATCCATTTCAACGCTTCAATATTCACCGTGGGTACCTTCTCCCTTTTTCTTAAATTCACCTTCTTTGCAAAATCACTTACCATCGATGTAAAGTCCCAATGCATCACCATAATAAACTTTTGCACTTTTTAATTTATTTTTTCCTATTTTAAAAGTTACTTCAACTTTTCCGTTTTCTTTTTGATTAACAAAAGGACTGACTGCCCTATGTTCAAATGTTTCTAAAATCATATTTACCTCTTTCACTTAAATCATATCAATCAATAAAGTTGGAAATGTTAATTGAACTATTAATCTTGTAATGTCAAGATTTCACTTTAAACCACCAAAGAAACAATAAAAACATACTAAGTGATATAATTACAACAATATGAGAATATATACAACTAAAGATATTATAAAAATACTAGCTAAGGAAATTACGTTAGGGAAATACAAAGCAAATGAGAAATTACCGAGTGAAGCACAATTATCTATAAAATTTAATGTTTCAAGAGCTATTACTAATAAAGTATTTTCAATCTTGAAAGAAATGGATCTTGTTTACTCAAAGCCACATCAAGGTTATTTTGTAGCTGAGTGATTTTCAGGAATAACTCACCCATATCATTTGCAGTATGATGTTAATGAATCTAAACTGACAAAAGTAAAACCAAATGAGAATTTCAAGAAATTCTTAGCCACTAAAAATCTCGTGGCTAAAAATGAAATTATTTGTAAAACAATGTATTCAAAAGGAAAGAAAGTCCTTGTTAGTGAAGTGTGATTATCTAAGTACCTTGAATTTCTTAATCCTTTTGAGGAAGATGTCTCTTTAACAGACTTTATCAATAGTAAAGATATATTAGTGTCAATCACAAGGTTTATTCATTTTGAGAAGGATGATACTTTTGGGAATGAGATGCAAATAGTTGAATATAAAATTTATTACGGAAGTGATGAGGTTCTTGCTTTGAGTAGGAGTGTTATCTCTCATGACGTGTATTCTTTAGTGAAAAAGGAAAGACCATTTTAAGACAACGAAAGTTGTTTTTTTAATATCTCTTTAATTTGTAATGACATTAAAATTCTTGGATATATAAGTTGTATGATTGATTCAATAGCAAGTTTAAGGAGAAAAATATGAATAAAATAGCAATATTCCACCGTGCAGACGGAATTTATGGTTATCAAACAAAGGATAATGGATTCCATATAAGATTAAGAACTGCAAAAGACGATATCAAAAAGGTGGAGTTGATTTACGGAGACCCTTTCCATTGAGTGCAAGATCCTAATTCAACAGAATCTAAGCATATATGAATGCAAGAGAATTCTGATGTTATTGAGAAATATGAAACAGATGGTGAATTCGATTATTATAAATTTACGATGTACAATAGTAATAAACGATTTAAGTATTATTTTAAATTAACAGATAGAAATGGTGAAGAATTTTTATTTGGAGAACAAGGAGTTCGTGACTGAACCAAGAATATTAATGGTCATGCATTAGGGTTCACATGAGGATACGCGTGCGAAGGGAAACTAAATGTTCCCCCTAAATGATGAACTCAAACAGATTGATATCAAGTTTTCCCTGATAGATTCGCAAGTTCTGAAAAGGAATTGAAATTTAAAACTGACGGACCAGAGCATTTGGAAGTGCTTGGAGGTAATATTAAAGGTATTACTGAAAAAATAGGGTATATTAAAGATTTGGGATTCAAAGGTCTGTATATTAATCCTGTTTTTAAAGCAACATCAGCCCACAAATATGACACTATTGATTACCTTGAAATTGATTCGCAATTTGGAACTATAGAAGATTTCAAAGAATTAATTAGAGTTTGTCATGTGAATGAAATGAAAATAATGATAGATGGTGTATTTAATCATTCGGGATATGAGTTTGAACCTTGAGTAGATGTTGTAAAAAACGGAGCAAATTCAAAATATAAAGATTGATTTTGAGTTAAAGACTTTAATAATTTGAAAAATGCGATGGATTACGATTTTGGGGAGTTTCAAAAGAATAAAGCATATGAGACATTTGGGGATACTCCAACTATGCCAAGAATTAATTGAGAAAACGAAGGTGTGAAAAAATACTTTAAAAAGGTAATAGAATTTTGAACATCTTTAGGAATTGATGCTTGAAGATTGGATGTTGCTGATGCTCCATCATTTACGTTTTGAAGATTCTTTAGAAACACAGTCAAAAATATCAATCCTGATTGTGCTATTCTAGGGGAAGTTTGATATGACGCTATTCCATTTTTAAGAGGGGATATGTTTGATACGTCAATGAATTATCCATTTAGAACAAATATCTTGGAAGCTATGGTTTATAAGAATATTTCAATTTCAGATTTTAAATCAGTCTTCACAAAACAAAAATATTTATATTCAGACTATATTAACGCAGGTTTATTTACTTTGGTAGGTTCTCATGATGTTGATAGAATAACATCCATTGTAAAGGATGAAAAAATAATAAGAGCTATGTTTGCATTTATGTTCTTAATACCTGGTTCAATTTCATTCTATTATGGAGATGAATATAATCAAATTGGAAGATATGATAGCGATAATAGATTTCCTATGGATTTCAGTGATCATTCAGAACACAAAACATATAAACTAATAAAAAAACTGAATGAGATTAGACAAAAAAGAAATGAAGTTATTCAAGGGAATATTCGTTGAACTAATATTGAAACCAATGAATTAAGATTCACTTGAGAAGATGGTACAGAAATATATATCGATATAGAAAATGATATAGTCTTCATTAATAATCAAGCCATTTTATAAATACCACAAGGTATTTTTTCTTGATATGACATAGCAAGAAAGAAGTGTGTGGAAACTATAATATTTGTAATGCAATAGTAGGAGAGAAAATGAAAAAATGACAAGAATATGAAGAACACGCGGATTTAAAAACGATTTATGGTGCAAATAGAGTTGGAAATAAATGAATAGTTAATTTATGACATCCATTTGCTAGGAATGTCGAGTTAATAATTTTTGATAAAGATGACCAAAATAAAGAAATAAAAACAATCAAAGGTAGATTTGAATTACCTAATTGAAAATGAGAATTAGAAGATGACTTAGATGGTTATTATTATCAATATAGAATAGAGCAGGAAAATGGCGCTATTACATATGCATTAGATCCTTATGCAAAGTCTATGGCTTCATTCAACTGAGAAGGACATAACAGGAATGTCGGAAAAGCAGCATTTGTTAAAATAAATAAAATAAAAAAACTTTATAAACTAAATAAAATCAATGAACCCCAACCCATTTTATACGAAGCTCATGTTAGAGATTTAACTTCATTAAGGGAAGATGTGGAGATACCTGGTTCATTTAACGCTTTAAAAGAAATTAAATTTGCAGAACATCTGAGAGATTTGAATATTACTCACATTCAGTTCCTACCGATACATAATTGCTATACATTAGATGAATCGGATAAAATAATTTTAAAAAAAGGTATGGGTCAAGGTTGAGGGACGAATTATAACTGAGGTTATGATCCACACAACTATTTTTCAATTAATGGGTGGTATTCATCCAACCCTAAAAATCCGTATTCAAGAATAGATGAATTTAAAGAATTGGTTAATTATATGCATAGTAACAATATTAAAGTTATAAACGATGTTGTATATAACCATATGTTCCACAACTCTATTTTAAATAACATTATTCCAGGTTATTATTTCAGGGAGGGTAGTGAAATAAAACCTGTTGATCAACCTGCTTTTGCTTCTGAAAGATTGATGGCTAGAAGGATCATAATTGATTCATTAAAGCATTTTGTTGAATGTTATGATGTTGATGGATTTAGATTTGACTTATCTTGCTTTACAGATAAAATAACTATCGAAAAATTAACAAAAGAGTTGAGAGCCATTAAACCTAACATAATTTTACATGGAGAAGCTTGACCATGATCTGATTTATCATATGATGATGCAATGATAAAGGGTCATTCAGATAACGAAATTGATTTTGGTTATTTTAATGACACCACAAGAAATGCCATCAAAGGAGAGGATGACGGTGAAGGTTTTGCTTTAGGTGTAATTGGAGGTAATTTAGAAGAATTCCCAAATTATTTAGCTGGTATTATTGGAAATATTAAAGAGTCTAAATTTAACTTGAGGGATATATCAAACACAGAATACACGAGATTTACTAATAACACAAGTGTTTTATTAAATTACACAGCTTGCCACGATGGTCACACAATGTGAGATAAAGTTAATTTAACAGTTGAAGGTGATAAAGAAACTAAGTTTGAATATTATAGACAAGTAATTATGATGCAACAATTCTTACAAGGTAGAACATTATTCCTTGAAGGAACTGAATTGCTTTATACAAAGCCTAATGATGTAACTGGTCAAGACTCTGAAAGAAGTCATAAAACTGATCTTGCAATCGATATTTTTAATTTAGGCACAACGGAATTTAATGAAAATACATATAAAACAACAGACTATGTTAATGGTTTACGTTGGGACAATCTTCAAGGCGAAGTTAAGAAACATATACACGATTTTATTTCTAAAATTAATAAATTTAGACTTAGTACAAAATATTTTAACCTTAAGAACGCCAAAGAGATTAATGAAGCATATGAATTTATTTACACCTCAAAAGATGAGGGTGTGATTGATTTCAGAGTAGAAACAAATGATGGGAAAATTAGAGTTATTCATAATTTTAAAGATACTTTATATAAATATGAATCTAATGGAAAGATACTTTTTGATAATAAAATAAAACAAGTTAATAAAATAGGTGAGTTACAAGGTAATTCGACTATTCTTATTCAAGAATAAAAAGGAGCGATGTATGAAGTTAACAAAAAAAGGAAAAAAAGGTGTTTTACTTTCGTTGGGATTGACATCAATAGTACCAGCTGCTTTAGCACTTAGTTCTTGCTCAGTAGTTGATTTAAGATCTACGATTGTTATCAATGCTGAAGATAGAGAAATGACAGACGCTAACGGGAATAAATATGTATCACATGCAATTAGAGATATATGAAAATCATCAGTTGAAAAATGAAAAGAAAAATTTCCAGAAGAAGCTGCCAAATACGATATCAAATGAACTAATTTAGGTAGTGGAGATGTAACATCTAGAATTAGAACTCAAGGATTTAATCAACCTACAAATCCAGACATTATATTTTATCAAGCAGATAAAATGTCAAGTTTAAAGGTTATGAATTCATTGTTAGATTTTAGGGGTAGTAAAAAATTCCCTAGTGCATTTAGTGATTTAGCGCAACCAAATAAATATTTTGCTGATGAGGTGACTTCCAAAGGGGGTCTCAAACATGGGATTTCGTCAGAAACTGTTCAAGGTGTGGGATCAAATGTTGGAATACCTTTGAAAGTAGAAACAGTAGAAAGTTTTATAAATTATAAAAAAATGTTTGAAATTTTCGATACAGAAGATGAATTTAAAGAGTTATTTGGACTAACACAAATAGCTGATGCTGCAAAAGAATTAAAATCAGTTGCAATGAATCCAACGTGAGATGAAATTCAAAAAGTATATGGAAATCCTAAGGGATTACCACTTGTAGTTTCAAATGACAAGAAACGGGATGAATTTGCAGATTTCTTCTCTAAACATTTTAAATTAGAGAGACTTGGAGAAATGGCGAAAAGAGATGCAAAACAATATGCGACAGCTCTTGAATTGGATTATCAAAACTTCTGATTCACCAATCCATTGATCTACTCTCAGTTCTCTCCTAAAAATGCTTTCATCAACTCAACACCTTCGATTAAACCACAAGACAAAAGATTCTTAAAAGATTCTGCCGCTGGTGAATACAAAGAAAAAACTTCATTTTGAAGTGAGTTATCAACCAAATATCCTTCCAACCCAACTAAGCCACAAGATAAAATTACTAAAACGTTGTATGACTTATATCATGCTTCAGCAGAGGCTAATATTGATATTAAAGATAGATTTAAAAAAGGTGATGCTGCCTTTTATATAAGTGGACCATGAGAAGATAAAGGGATTGTAAATTCATCTACATATGATGGTAATTTAGAAAAATTCATTTATACTGCAGCACCCGGAACTTTATATAGCAATGCAATGCGTCACTATATGAATGGATGGTTGTATGGTGTTAATAATAGGAATATAAATAATTTTCCAAAGCAAAAAGCTATAAGACACATTTTAGAATTCCAACTTGGAACTGATGCTCAGAAGAAATGATATAAACAAGTTGAAAACTTCATTAGTTCAAGGGATAATTCGAGTGAAGTTTCAAATGGAACATTCATTTCTCGTGCAGGAATTAAATTTATTTCTAACCACAGTGCTGAATACATTGTTAATCAAAATAATTTACCAGAAGAATATCATCATTTAAGAATGGATCAAAATTTCCAATCTATGATGACTCAATCACTTAAAACTCTTGATAAGTCATTAACTTATGAGTCATTTACATCTGGTATCGTATCTCTTTCTAAAGAATTGATGGCTAAATAAAATGAAAAGTAATTGATATCACACCAGAAAGAAAATTTCTGTAGAGCCTGAACAATTTAAATGGATCTCAATTGGGATAGCGTTATACATATTTGCTATGACTATCGTGATAATGGCAACTTTCTTCTCAAAAGAAACTTTTGTGAAGATTGTTTCTGAATACCAACACAAGCATAAAATAAGCGCTTTTTCACAGGCTTATACTATTGTTAGACTTTCTTATATTATGAAATATATTGGTAGTGTAATGATTGGATTAATACTTATATTGGTAGCTTATTTAGGGATTAAAAAAATTAGGTATGGTTGAGTATTTCCATTGTTCTGAATAGCTTTATTAATCGCTATGATTGCAATACAAGTTTCATTCATGAATGATCAGGTGTGAAAACACATAATCATTTCATTGGTATTGATAGTTCCAATTGGAGCTTTAATATCTTTTGCAATGGACTTAAGATGATATAGAAAAAATTTACTTGCTAAATACATCGAAAGAGTTAGAGCAGGAAAAGAAAGGATGAAACATGGATAAAAAAGAACTTATAAGTGGTGAAAAAGAAAGTTTTGAACCTCTGATTAATTCAAATTATTTTAAGCACTTTAAAATGATTGCAAAAATGAAAAGAGAAGCGAAAAAAGACTTTAAAAGCAACATCGATAAAAAGGAATGAACAAACATTCAAATTAAACAATTGATTTTTTGAGAGAAACAAGCGTTTATCTATGAAAAGATAAAAGAAATTGATTATGATGCTTTAAGTAAGTTTGAAATTGCAAACGTTAAGTTAGATTATCTTAAGAAAAAATTCAAAATGCAAAAAGAAGATTGGATAAACTTCTCAAAAAGTGCAAAAGATATTAGGGTTAAAGCTGTTGAAACAAATGATTCAAAAGCACAACAAGAAATAAATGCAATAAACTCTAAAAAAATCAAAGATTTAGAAAATATAAAATCTTTAAGAGATAATAAAAAAGTTTCGAGAGCTGCATATAAAGCAGAAAAGAAAAGAATAAAAATGTTTGCGAAATCAGACGTTAGACAAATTAAGATGTTAGAAGAAAAATACAATAAAAGAGAAAATTTTATTTTCGATTCATACAGATTAATTAAAGGTCGTCAAAACCTAAACAAAAAACATAGAGCTGAATTGCAATATATTAATAAGAAAAATCCATTTGAAAGCAAAATAAAAGGTAGGCGTTGATTTGCTGTTGGTATGAATGCATTATTACCTGGATTAGGTACAATTCTTAACAAACAATATATCAAAGGAATTATTCAAACAATCTTTTCATCAATTTTCCTAGCATTTGTTTTAATATTTGCGTTAGGTAAATTCGGTGAAGTTTCTGATATGCAAATACACGGTCAAGGACTTAGGGGGTTATTTACTTTAGGTTCAGAACCTATCATTGATGATTCAAGATACTTTTTGATAGAAGGTATAGTTACAACGGTATTTTTAGCGTTGTATGCCATATATCTTTATATATCGGTCAGAAACGCTTACATTGTTGGTAAAGCAATGGAAAAAGGTTCTCGACCAAATACATGAAAAGAGACTAGGAAATATCTTTCAGAAGATGGATTCTCATATGTCGTTACATTTCCATTGTATTTAATCATAACATTCGCAACAATCCTACCCCTTGTTGTATCAATAGTTATAATCTTTACAAACTATGGTGAGGTAGGTCACGTACCTCCGGGAGATTTAATTACTTGATCAGGTATTGATAACTTAAGAAGGATATTTGATTTCTCAGGACAAGAAGGTAAAAGATTCCTTAATGTTTTATCTTGATCATTTATTTGAGGTCTTGGTGCAACACTTACTTCAACAGTTGCAGGTATAGGGCTTGCATTAATGGTTAACAACAAACGTATTAAAGGTAAAAAATTAATTAGATTAATTTATATATTACCTACTGCAATACCTGGTTTAATAACAATCCTTTATTTCAAAATAATATTTGCAAATAATGGAATGTTCAACCAAGAAATATCTCCGATTTTATTCCCATGGGTTGATAAATTGGAGAATGCAGCTACACATGCTCAATTTAGTGATATTAAATGAAAAACTGATGTATCAACATTGAAATCACTTCTTTTCGTGATTAATATTTGATTAGGTTTCACAGGAATGTTTTTACTTGTTACTGGACTGTTGCAGTCAATTTCACAAGAATTGTATGAAGCTGCCGATGTTGACGGAGCAAACTCATTTACAAAATTTAGTAAAATAACTGCACCGTTACTTATGTATCAAATTGCACCACTATTAATTGGGGCATTTGTTGGTGGATTCAACAATTTCGGTCTGATCTATCTATTTAATGAAGGTGGACCTGTTAATAGTCAGGATTTAGCTGGACCTGGAGAAACAGATATTCTTCTTTCGTATGTATTTAAACTTGTTAGGGATAAACAACAACCAGCTCTTGGAGCAGCATACGTACTTCTAATATCTCTAATTCTTGGGGGTATAGGTCTTGCTGGATTCTTAAGAACTAAAACATTTAAGGAGGCATTCTAATGGAAGAAAATAAAACTTTTAAAAGTTATTTCAGCAGAGAAAAACAAGCCATAAAGACTACTGCAATTGTCTCTATAGTTCTAACTTCTATCTTGTTGGGATACTTCTTAATGACATTTATATTGCCGTTCTTTGGAGTGATGACTTTAATAGAGAAAGCCTCTTATTTCGGTTATCCAATATACGCTTTGCTATTTTCAGCATTTTGATTGATTGGATTATTCATAAGTTTTAATCTTTTATCAAAAAGAAAATTAAATGATTATCAATTGCTAATGGAAAAGAAAAACATTATGTCGTTAGCTATTGTATTAATTATTCCTTCATTATTCATATCGTTAATATTCTTAATTTATTTCCAAATAAAAATTAAAAGAACTAAAGAATTTGAAGTATTTTGAGAAAAAAATAAGGATAACTTACCGGAGTCAGACTTATGACTATCAGATAATATGCCTATGAAGGCTGGTCAAACTGCCTCTTTGGCAATTAGTTACTTTGTGATTATATTATGATCATTAATAATATTATGACCACTTTACCAAATTTTAAAAACAACATTTAATGGAGAATTGACAGATACACTTACATCTTCAGATAAATTTTCATTCTCATTCAAGCATTTTTCTGGATTATTTAAAAACACAAAATATCTTGATTGATTATTAAACACTTTATACGTTGCAGCTATTACATTCATAATTGTTGTATTGGGCTCTTCGTTTGCTGCATTTGTTTATTCAAGAAATAGATTTAAAGGTAAGAAAACTTCACTTATTTTAGTTATGACACTTGGTTTAATTCCTGCTATGGCCGGATTAATAACACATATTGTTTTATCTCAAATATTTACATTAGGATTCGGAATGAGTAGACTGATGTATCTAATCTTAATCTATGGAGCAGGAGGGGTTATTGGTAACATCTTTATTTTAAAAGGTTATCTAGACTCAATTTCTACTGAAATTGATGACGCAGCTAAATTGGATGGTTGTTCAAAATTTAAATTATTTTATAGAATACTGCTTCCTTTAATGGGGCCTATGTTGGTTATAGTTGGTATTGGTGCATTCGCTACACCTTTCGCTGATTTCATTCTACCTGCATTACTGCTTCCAGAACCCGATGATTGAACACTTGCTGTAGGTCTACAATCATTGATTAGCGACAATAAAGAGACATACTTTGCAGCGGGAGCGATCATCGTTGCGATTCCAATTACAACACTATTTATGGTGTTACAAAGAAATATCCAATCAGGAATGACAGCAGGAGGAGTGAAAGGTTAATTATGAAAATAGAAATTAAAAAGATAGGAAAAAAATATGAGGGTAACAAAGCTTACACTCTTAATGATATTAATTTAGATATAGCAGATAAAGACTTCACTGTATTACTTGGACCTTCTGGTTGTGGTAAAACAACACTTTTACGTATGATTGCAGGTCTTAACTCTATAACTAAGGGTGATTTATTATTCAATGGGAGACGTGTTAATGAATTAGCACCTAAAGATAGAGATATTGCAATGGTATTCCAATCATACGCTCTATACCCACACATGAATGTCTTTAATAATATTGCGTTTGGATTAAAGTTAAAACATGAAAAAAAATCAATTATTGAAAAAAGAGTTAGGGATGTTGCAAAAGTTATGAATCTTTACGATTACCTATATAACAAACCTTCCGATTTATCAGGTGGGCAAAGACAGAGGGTTGCGCTTGGTAGAGCTATTGCAAAAAAACCCAAAATATTCTTAATGGATGAACCTTTATCAAATCTTGATGCTAAACTTCGTGAGAAAATGCGTGTTGAAATAGTTGAGATACATGAAATGCTTGGTACAACAACTATTTATGTTACGCACGATCAATTAGAAGCTATGACAATGGCAACTAAAATTGTTTTAATGAATAATCAAAGAATTATACAAGTAGCACATCCAAAAGAGATTTATAATGAGCCAAACTGTATATTTGCAGCAAAATTCATCGGTTCACCAACAATGAATTTTGTAGAAGGTACTTATTCAAAAGGTGTTTTCAATTCAGGGAAAGATGATTTCAAATTCGAAGTGGGTACAACATATAAAAAGCAACTTGACAAACAATGAGAAGGTAAAAAGGTTGTATTTGGTATTAGACCTTCGAACATTTCATTATCACCTAAAAAAACAGGGATGAAAAACCCAATTGAAATACTAACTGAGTCAACTGAATTATTAGGTAATGATCAGATAGTTAGAGTTAAAACAAGTGGGATGGTTCTTAGGGTGTTGGTTCCAAATTGAGTTGAAATCAAAAGCAAGATGTATATTGATTTCGATTTAAGAACAGCACATTTCTTTGATAAAGATACCGAACAAAGAGTTTGTGAAAATTACGAAGAACTTGCAGAAGCTTGAAAAAAACACGAAGAATTTTTAAAATCTTCAATAACAGAAACAAAAATGAAAAAACAATTATTCAAGAAAATGAAATTAAGAGAGAAAAAACTTAAGAAACTTGAAGAAAGAATTGAGAATTCATCTAAATAATCAAAAACACCAATAAAATGGTGTTTTTTTTAAACTTTTAAGTAGGTAAAATGCTTGTTATTACATTAAGGGTTTAGTTGATTCATATGGGAAAATATTAATATAAGATAAACCGAAAAAATGGAGAAAAAAATGACAAAAACAATTAAGTGAAAAGGTAAAGTAATTTATCAAATATTCCCTCGTTCATTTAGAGATGCTAATAACGATGGTGATGGAGATTTAAAAGGGATCGAAGAGAAACTTCCGTATTTAGCTGATTTAGGAATTGATGCTATTTGATTATGCCCTACATATAACACCAACTTCGCTGATGCTGGTTATGATGTTAAAGATTATAAATCTGTTTGAAAACAATTTGGGACGTTAGAGGATTTTAAATCAATGGCCAAACAAGCGAAAATGCTTGGTATAGATATAGTTATGGATATTGTTTTAAATCACGTTTCTGATGAACACCCATGATTTAAAAAAGCGTGTGAATCAGTTAATAATATTGAACATAATTACTTTATTTGAAGAGAAAAATTAAATAAAGATGAAGAGGTTGCAGTATCTATATTTGGGGGTTCAGCATGAGAATTCGTTCCATCAGTTAATAAATACTATTTTCACCTTTTTGCAAAAGAACAGGTTGATTTAAATTGAGAACACCCAGATACCATTGCTGCAATGGCTGATGTTATAGATTTCTGATATGAGATTGGTGTTAGGGGATTCCGACTAGATGCAATTAAGCATATTTCTAAAGTATTCCCTGACGGCAATGATAATGCCTACTCATGAGGTCCAACAGCAGTAAAACAATTGCAAAAATTTAATGAAGTAGCATTCAAGGATAAACCAGATGCTTTTGTTCTTGGTGAATCTTCAGGAATTACACTTGAAGAAGCCATTAAGTACGGAACTGGAGAAGAAAAAGTTTCATCTAATTATTACAACTTCTCATGATGATGAATGGGATGAGGTAAAGACACTGGTAGAAATGGATATGATCCAGAATGAGATTTCAAGGATTTTGTAAAAGGAATGAAACCATTCCAAGAGTCGAAAGAAATTCCTTCTGAACTTATGACAAATTTCCTTTCTAATCACGATACATCAAGAGCAATCTCTCGTTGAGGTGATGAAGGTATGTTCTGGAAGGAATCTGCAAAGACATTAGCGATGATGATGTTTGTTATGAAGGGTATCCCCTGTGTGTATTATGGAGAAGAAATAGGTATGTTGAATCCACGTTTTGAATCAAAACAAGAATTTAGAGATGTGGATGCTATGAATGCATACGATATTCTCGTTGACAAACAAAACTATTACACAGAAGAAGAGATGACGAAATATCTAGCAATCAACGGTAGAGACAACAGTAGAACTCCTATGGCTTGAGATTCTTCGGAGAGTGCTGGTTTTAATGAAGGACATACACCATGAATTAAAGTTGGATATGGACACAAAGAAATTAATGTTGAAAAACAACAAAATGATCCAAAATCTATCTTAGCTTTCTATAAAGACATTATCAAACTAAGAAAAAATGAAGAATATAAAGATATCTTAATTGACGGAGAGTCGAAATTTGAATTATTAGAATCAGGAGCTTTCAAAGTTACAAGAACTAATTCAATCGGGAAGCAACTAATTATATTGATTAATGTTAGAGATATAAAACTTAATGTTCCAATGATTGTAGGGAAGCAAATTCTTTCTTCATGAACTGATAAAAAAGAGTTTAAAGGTCAATTAAGACCATATGAATCAATTATTTTTGAAGTTTAATCAAAAATCGTAGCGTACATGCCGTGAAGTTTTGAACAAAAAGCATGATTATATGAAAAGAGGTTAAAATGAATAAAAAATATATGAATTACAATGTAAAAGAATCATCAATTTCACAAATTGTTTTTGATAGGAATTTAACTGCAAAGTCAGAATCTATGATGGCACTAGGGAATGGTTATTTAGGTCTTAGGTCTGTCGATGAAGAAGTTGAATCATTTAACAAAGAAGATTTATTTGTTAATGGAGTGTTCAATAAAGCAGATGATCAGATGGTTTCAGAATTAGCTAATTTAGCTGATTCAATCCAAACACCTATTTCAATTGATGGGGAAAAATTCTCAATTAATGAAAACGATAAATACTTAAAAACTATTTACTTAAAAACCGGTCTACTTAAAAGAGTAGTTGAAGCAAAACGTGGGAACAAAGTTTTTAAATTAACATTCTCAAGATTTGTTTCGCAAGACAAACATAATTTCTACGGACAAAAAATAGAGGTTGAACAATTGGAGGGTGCTGACTCAATTATCGTTATAGAACCAAGAATCAATGGTCAAACAACAAATAATGGTGCTCAACACTTTAAAGAAGGATTAAAAAGAAGAACTACATTAGAATCAGTTCAATATATCGAAGAATCAAATCAATCTGGTAGATTTGTTATACATAACATGGTTACTAAAGCCATTTTAGGAGATACAACTCTTAAAGGTGGAAATGATGATTATATTGTTGCTATGGCAAGAAGACAAATTGGATTTAAAATTAAAACAACAATTAAATCTAATGGCGAAATTTTCACGCTTGAAAAATTAATGTCAGTTAATACTTCGATAGATGATAATGATACTATCCTTAAAAAAGACGTGGTTCAAGCAACGGCAGATAAACTTTCAACTAACTTACTTAAAGAATCATTTGAAAGCTTGTATGGGGCTTCAAAAGCTGAATTTGAGAACATTTTCAACTTATTCCATATTAAGATTGAAGGAACAAAAGAAGCTGAGTATGATAGTTTAGCTATGGACTTTAGTATTTTCCATATGAATTCTTTTGTACCGAAAGATAATACAAACTTATCCGTTGGAGCCAAAGGGCTTTCGGGAGAAGGATATCAAGGACATGCATTTTGAGATACCGAATTCTTTATCGTTCCTAACTATCTATTTACACAACCGAAAATCGCAAGAAACTTATTGGAGTTTAGATATAAAGGGATACAGGGTGCTAGAGCAAAAGCTATGGAGCAAAAAGAAAGACCAGAAGAATCTAAATTAGAAGGGGCTCAATTCCCATGAGAAATGGCATGACCAACTGACGGTGAAGTATGTCCTTATTGAGGTCAAGCTGATGTCGTTACTGGTAAACAAGTTCCGATAGCATCAAGAAGACAAGAGATACATGTTCCAGCTGATGTTGCGTATGCAGTAGATCAATATTTTGATTTTACAAACGATATAAAATTCATGGAAGATATGGGTTATGAGATTATTATTGATACAGCTATTTTCTGAGCTCACAGAGCTGAGAAACAAACAAACGGAACTTATGAAATTAAAGATGTTATGGGACCTAATGAATACAAAGGTAACATCGATAATAATGCATATATAAATGCATTTGCCAAAAAGAACCTTCAATTAGCATTTAAATATATTAATAAATTAAATGAAACAAAAGAAGGTAAAACAATACTTGAAAAAGTTTACGACAAAATACCTTATGCAGTTCCGCTGAATAAAATGAAAGATGTTATGGAAAACTTAGTTCAACAAAAACCAAATGCTGAGGGTGTTGTTGCAGAGAATGATCAATTCCTAGGATTAGATAGAATTGATGTAACACCATTCCAATTATTGGGTGATGCCGGTAAAAAACTATTCAATACAGCTGAAGGACATAAAAGATTATGTTCACAATTAGTTAAACAAGCTGATGTTGTTCTATTAACATTGTTAATGCCAGAATTATTCACTAAAGAAGAAATTCAGAAAAACTTTGAGTTCTATGAACCGATCACAACACACGACTCTTCTTTATCACCAACTACCTATGCAGTACAGGCTGTTGATTTAAGAAAAATGGATTTAGCATATAAACTATACAAATATTCACTAAACATCGATATGGGTGAAAACATGAAATCTTGTGATGCGGGTATTCATGCTGGAGCGATTGCTGCTATGTGACAAACAACTGTGTATGGATTTGGTGGACTAAGATGAATCGATGGAGAATTACACATCAATCCAATTCTTCCAAAAGAGTGAACAAATCTAGAATATAAAGTTGCTTACAAAGGTGTTGATATTCTTGTTATTGTGAATAGCGATACATTCACGGTTAAAACAATTAATGGTGATGAATTAGAAGTTTATATAAATGAAGAAAGAACTTTAATAACAAACAAAGAAATGAAATTCGAGGTGAAACATGATTAAGGGATTTGTATTTGATTTAGATGGCGTAATAGCAGAAACAGCTAAGTTACACTATAAAGCATGAAAAAATGAAGTTAAAAAAATCGGTATTGATTTTACTGAAGAAGAAAATGCAACATTAAAAGGATTGCCAAGAGTTGAAACACTTCGCGGTATTTTAAAAATACATAATATGACCAGCAAAGTTTCTGAAGAAACAATTCAAGAAATGGCTTTAGTTAAAAACGAAGAATACCTAAAACTATTAAAAACAGACCTTTCAAAAGATGATATTCTTCCAGGTATTGAAAATCTACTAAAAGATGCGAAAGCAAATAATGTTAAACTTGTTATTGCTTCTTCATCTTTAAATGCTCCTAGAATCCTTAAACAACTTGGTCTTCTTGATTATTTTGAAGATATAGTTAATCCAACAGAAATAATCAACGGTAAGCCTGCACCTGATATTTATTTAAAAGCATGTGAACTTATTAATATTAAACCGCATGAAGCAATTGGATTTGAGGATGCTATGCCTGGAGTTGTAGGACTTAAAGCTGCAAATATTAAAACAGTTGCAATAACTTGAGGAGATGAGGGTGAGTGAGAAAAAGCCGATCTTATTCTAAACTCAACAGCTGAATTAAATTTTGAAAAAGTGATAAATATTTAATAAAAACGAACCTAAGGGTTCTTTTTTTATATAAAAATAACTTATTTGCAATGTTAGAAAAAAATTATATGCTGGATATTTAAAGTAAAAATTTACATGCTATAATAGTTTTGACATCTTTATATAAGCCTGTAATTTGGTCAGGCGTCTCTACCTTTAGACCTATATCTAAAGACTATAAAGATTGTGTCTAGTTATTTTTAATTACACATTCTTTTTAGAGACGCGCGCTTATTTAAATTAAGTGTGCGTTTTTTCGATAAATTTGTCAATATATTCGAAAGGAAAACAATATAAATCAATGAATAAATTAAGAAAATATTTTGAATTTGATACTCGTAAAGCGATTCTTAGGAAAGAAATTATTGGTGGAATCTCTACATTTGTAGCGATGGCATATATTCTTGCCGTAAACCCTTCATTACTTTCAAGTGCTAAGTGAAGTGGTAACGCTTCTAAATCGCAAATTATGGGTGGATTATTCTTAGCGACTGCTATCTCAGCATTCTTCGCAACAATGGTTATGGGGTTATATGCAAATATACCTCTTGGACTAGCCCCAGGAATGGGAGTAAATGCTTTCTTCGCATTTACGGTAGCTTCATCACAAGGTGGAATGGGACTTACTGCACAAGAAGCACTTGCGGCTACATTCTTCTCAGGTTTACTTTATTTCATAATTGCAATGTCACCATTTAGACGTAAAATTATGCAATTAATTCCAAAAAACTTAAAACTATCATTAGCAATTGGTGTAGGATTCTTCCTAGCAATCATCGGGCTTAATGACGCAGGTATTATTAGAACAGATGCCTTCACACCTGCAAAAGGAGTAGTGGTATCAAATACAATCGTTAAAATGGGTGATTTCTCAAATCCGTTTGTTATATTAGCGGTTTGTACCTTATTCTTAATGATTATCTTCAAGGTGGCGAAAGTTCCTGCAGGTATGTTGCTTGCAATGATTATTTCAGCTGTTACCTTCGCAATAATGACAAATACAATGTCAAATGCTAAATTACACATCAATCACAAAGATTGAGGTGGATTAATAAGACCATACGGAGATTTAAAAGGGATTAAGCACGTTGCTGGTTCTGGATTCTCTTCAATGGGTAGTGCGTTAGCCAAACCTATGACTTACGTTGCTATTCTAACTTTCCTATATCAAGATTTCTTTGATACAACAGGAACACTAAACGCTTTCGGTAAAATTATGGATCTTCCTGAACCCGGAACAAAAAAAGCTAAATGATTTAGACGTGCTAATCACGTTGATGCTGTAGGTACTGTTGTAGGTTCTGCAATGGGAACTTCAACAGTTACTTCATATTTAGAATCATCAGTTGGAATTTCTTCTGGTGCAAAAACAGGTGTGGCTTCAATAGTTACTGGATCATTATTCCTTTTAGCAATCGCTGCATGACCTATAATGGGTGTATTCTTACCCGTTAGTGTAACAAACACTTCTTCGGGATTGATATTCCCAGTTACAGCTCCTGCATTGGTAATAGTTGGGATGTTAATGTTCGGAAGTATAAGATACTTTAATTGAAAACGTTCATTAGATGTCATTCCTTTATTTGTGGGACTGATGATGACAATGCTAGGATACTCAATTTCACTAGGTATGGCCTTTGCATTTGTAACACATTCAGTAGTGTACCTTACAGTTGCTCTTAAACAAGCCATTTGAAACAAAAGAGGAAGAACACTTTCAAATCACGTAAGCGACGGCGAGATGAAAGAAAACCTATTTAAAACGGAGATTAATTGAATGGTGCTATCATTATCAGCTCTTGCATTAATATATATTGCAACCATTCCTTTATATGCTTAGCATGTTAGATAAACATATAGAAAAGAAGTTGTTTGATTATGAAGATTTAATCAAACCTATAAAAGAAATAGGTGATTCTATTTCAAAGAAATTTAACGGTGAAAAAATTGTATTGGTATGCGTGCTCAAAGGTGCCATTACATTTTATGGGCATTTATTGAAATATATACATGGAGCCACAGTTGAAACAGATTATATACACGTAAAGTCTTATAACGGGACTAAAAACAATGAGAGAGAAGTAAAATTAATTGCCAAACATACGACGAACGTCACAAATAAAAACGTAATAATAATCGAGGATATTGTTGATACGGGCTATACAATGGAATTTCTTTATGAATACTTCAAAGAACACGGTGCCAAAACCGTTTCTTCAGCTGTTCTAGCAAATAAGCCAACTGCTAGAAAGGTAAAGATAGAACCAACTTGATATGGTATTGATCTCCCCAATCAATATGTAGTTGGGTTTGGTTTTGACTTACACGACGACCTAAGACATCTTCCTTATATAGGAACTCTTAAAAAAGAATATTACTAATTTAAAAAAACAACGCTTATGCAAAACTAGGTGTTGTTTTCTTTTTGTAAACTTTCACTAATGTCAAGTGTTAGAATACTAATAAGAAGAACTTGAATATTGATCCAAGAAAAAAGGAGGGTATATGAAAAATATGTCAGATATGGAAATTGCAAAAATAAGTAAACTAGAACCTATAAGTGACATCGCCAAAAAAGCTGGTATTATAAATTTCACAACTTATGGAGCAACAAAAGCTAAGGTTGAAAGTATTGATAATCCAAAAGGTAATCTAATATTAGTTACTGCGATAAATCCGACTCCGGCAGGTGAGGGTAAAACCACAACATCAATTGGACTTGCAGACGCAATGAATGCAGCAGGACATAAAACAATACTCGCACTAAGAGAACCTTCTTTAGGTCCTGTTTTTGGTCGCAAGGGTGGTGCAACGGGTGGAGGTAAAGCTCAAATAGCGCCGATAGATGAAATTAATCTGCATTTCACAGGAGATTTCCATGCAATAACAACAGCAAACAACTTATTGAGTGCTGCCATTGATAATCATATATATTTTGGCAATAATCTAAATATAACAAAGGTAATTTGAAGTAGATGCATAGATATGAATGATAGAGCTCTACGAAACATTATTATTAAGAACGGCAAAACCGAACGAGAAGAATCATTCCAAATAACTGCTGCATCTGAATTAATGGCTATTTTTTGCCTTGCAAGAGATATGAATGACTTAAGGTATAGGTTGGATAATATAATTGTTGGATATGCCAAAGAAAAACCTATATTTGCTAAAGAACTTAATGTTGTAGGTTCTATGATTGCTCTTTTAAAGGAATCGTTTAAACCTAACCTTGTACAAACTTTAGAAAACAATCCAGCATTAGTTCATGGTGGACCTTTTGCGAATATAGCGCATGGTTGCAATAGTATCCTTGCAACAAAAACAGCGTTATCTTTAGCAGATTACACAGTAACAGAAGCTGGATTTGGATCTGACTTAGGCGCTGAGAAATTTATGAATATAAAAGCTAGAATAGCAAATATCTCTCCAAATGTTATTGTTTTAGTTGCTACAATACGAGCTTTGAAAATGCAAGGTGGAGCTAAGAAAGATGAATTAGACAATGAAGACATAACTTCACTATCGAAAGGAATCAAAAATCTCGAGCAACATATTTCTATTTTAAAATCTTTTAATATCCCTCTCATAGTTACCTTGAATCATTTTGTTAAAGATTATGAATCAGAACTTAATTTTATGAAAAAATGAGCAAAAGAAAATGCTGTTGAATTTTCAATATCTAAAATTTGAGAAAAGGGTTCTAATGGCGGGCAAGAACTGGTTGAATCATTGTTAAAAAATATAAAAGATAAAACAGAAGTGAATTATACTTACGATTTAACAGACTCGATTGAAACCAAAATGCAAAAACTTGCAAAAACAATTTACGGAACTAATGATATTGTTTTTTCCGATGATGCACTAACTACTATTGAATATCTTAAGAAGAACAAACTTGATAAAAAACCAATTTGTGTAGCAAAAACACCTAGTTCTTTATCAAGTAATCCTAAGTTAATGGGTGCTCCGAAAGACTTTACCATCACCATAAATAAAATCAAATTATCTAATGGCGCTGGGTTTATAACATTATATTGTGATGATATATTGGTATTACCTGGGTTGCCGAAAAAACCAGCAGCGGAACGAATAGATGTTATTAATGGAATTATTGAAGGGGTGTCTTAATATAAAAAAAGACGGGTTCCACCTGTCTTTTTTTTTATATTTATTTTTCGATTATGTAATCAGTGATTTCTTTTGTTGTTTTTAACACTACTTCCCTAACTTCTTTAGATGTAATATCAATCCCAACTTTTTCTAATATAGTATTAGTTGAATATTCTTCACCACCCATATTTAGAATTTTTATAAAAGTTTCAGTATTACCCATTCTTATTTGATCAGCTAAGTAGATGGCAAGAATGAATGAAATTGTATAACTTGAGTATGTGTAGTGGTTGTCCATTGAAAAGTACCCTAACATAGAACCTTTTTTGGTAAGATTAACTCCATCAACAACCTCTGGTTTATTATTAGGCATTAATGATAACTTTTCAGTATAAACAACATCACGAATTAATTCTGGAGTAATAGTTGTTCCTTCTCAAGCCATTTCATATAAAGTATCTTCAGCTAATGTTGTTGTAGCGAAATTATTTGTAACTGATAATAATCTAGCTAATGCTTCATAAGCAATTGTTTTTGCATATGTTGCTTTTTTATCCATTGATGCAAAAGCAAACAACATTGAAAATGTATCCGCTACAGCTTCCCCAATAGCAAGAGAGAATCTAGCATCTTCAATTGGTTTATTAAGCTTAGCAGCGACAATATGCATCGTATGACCCATTTCATGAGCTAATGTAGATGCTGAATAAGGATTGCTATCAATATAACTTTGCGTTACATAATAAATATCATTATTCCCTGTTCACGTTGCAGCTGCTCCATTGTATTTATGTTCACTTTCAAGAATAGCTAATGTACCTTCTTTAGAAAAGTTATCTATTATATATTTGCTTTCTTTAGGGAAAATATCTTTAACTTCATTTTGATAAAAATCTACAATCTCTTTTAAAGGTATAGGAATAATTTTTGAGGGGTATGCTTTTTCATCCCATGGTTGAACACTATCTAAACCAAACTCATCTTTTCTATACACATTTAATTGTGAAATGTATTCTGCATAAATTTCTTTATAAAGTTCTTTAGATGACTTCATCACTTCTTTGGCGAATCCAGGAGTTTCATCTCTTTTTTGACCAATGAATTGTTGGTATGAAGTATAACCGAATTTTTTAAGGTATTCAGTACGTTTATTTATGTACTTTGCAACACCTATAGTTATATCTTCTTCATTATTTCTTTTATCTTCAAAATTATGAACAAATATTTCTTTTCTAATTTCTCTATCATTAGTCGGATCTAATGCAATAACATTTGATTCATCCTCTGTGTATTTTTTACCATTTTTAACAAAGGGGTTTACAACTGGTTTGTTACCAAGCTTTTGAGCTTCTAATGAATTTTTTGTAAATTCTTTTTGGTAAGCAGCTTTTTCTTTATGTTGCTCAGGAGTTAGTACTCCAACTTGATTCCTTATTTTTTTAGAAATTAATTCTTCTCATATCTTTAGCTCATCATTTCCTTTAACAAGATTCATAACTTTTTCTTTTCCAAACGCAACCATTTGTTCACTTAATTTAGAATCTTTTAATTCGAAAGAATCAACTAATTCATGTAAACCTTCCAATTCCTTCAATAGTTCTGTTTTACGTGTGTCAGAAAAATACTGAACATCTACATATGTTAGTGTATGTTCAAACATACCTCAAATAGAATTATATTTTGTAATGAATTCTAAAAGTTTAGCTTTATCAATATTGGTAAAATCAATTTCAAGAAATTTATTTAATTCCTCCTTAATCTTTACTACTACTTGTTCGTAGTCTTCTTTTGTTTTATAAGACAGTTTAACATCTGCTATCATAACTGGTTTAATCATAGTAACCACCTTTCTTTAAAAAATTATAATATATTAAACAAAAAAATAAGGATTATTACCTTATTTATAAAAACTCTTTGACTGGCTTGTAACTTTTTCTATGAATTGCAGTAACTCCGTATTTTTTCAAAGCTTCTTTGTGAGTTTTAGTTACATATCCTTTATGTTTCTCAAAACCATAATTTGGATATTCTTTGGCATATTCAACCATTATTCGATCTCGTGTAACTTTTGCTAAAATACTTGCTGCAGCAATGGTAATTGATAAAGAATCACCCTTCTTAATGCCTTGTTGTTCTATATCAACATAGACTTTTTCAAAATCAACCAATATATGTTCTGGTTTAATTTTTAAATTATTGATCGCTTTAGTCATACCAACTCTTGATGATTCTTTTGGATTTAAAGCATCAACTTCTGATGCTTCTATAATTTGCACATCAAATGCTAGTGCATCATTCATTATTTGTTCAAAGGCTTCTTCACGCTTCTTCTCTGACATTTTTTTAGAATCGTCGATTAAGTCATTTTTGTAATTAATCGGTAGAATACACGCAGCAGCGACAACCGGCCCTGCCATAGGACCTCTTCCTGCCTCATCGCAACCAGCAATATATTTAATGCCTTTATTAATTAGTTCTTGTTCATATTTATACATAAGTAAAGTATACCTTGCTTTCCATTTAAACTTTTTAAGTATTCCACTATTTTTTATTATCCATAAGGAATATATGCCTTTTTTAAATGAATAAGCTTTAAAACGGCTTTAAAACGTTAAATAAGGATGTATTAATTATGGTTCAATCATTGATTTTTATATTTGTGGCAAATAAATAAAAAAAGTCAACTTAAATAAGTATAATTCATTTACAAGCATCGGAGGATCTATGCAAACTATAAATAAAGAATTAAAAGCGAAGTTTTACAAAAGAATCGCAAAAGCGATATGCAAATGTAAAAATTTTACTAAGTGTAATTGTAAAACTACAAAAATGTTAAACGTTATTGACACTAAATTAGATATTGAATTAAATAAAGCGGGTAAAGAGGTTCTATTTTACGAACAACAATATACAAAAAAAGTTAGTGTTAAAATTAATGACAGAGATTTAACTGAAGTTTTAGATGAATTAGCTATAAAAACAATTGAAAAACTAAAAGAAGTAAAGTTATACAGATTTGACTTCGAAGGGTAAAAAATAAGGAATCCTTATTTTTTTATTTTTCAATCAGTTATCATTCTGTAAAAAGGAAAACATCCGTTATGCTATAACGTTTTTAAAAATGATGTAAAATAACTATAAATGATTATGGAGGTTTTATGCAAGAAGATAAAAGAATGGGAGTTAAAGGTTTTACTTGTGTTACCCTAGTTTTTATATTTCTATTTCTATCGATAAATACCTTTTTCTTAATTTATAGTATTTCACACAAAGATTCTTTAAATAACAAACATTTACCTTCAATCTTTTGGGTGCTAGAGTCCTTATTATCAATCAATGTTATATGATGCATTATCATAGTTCAATTACACAAACATAAAATCTATAGTAAACCTACCTTGGTATTACTATTCATTAGTTCTTGAATTGGACTATTCCCTTTACAAATAATACTTTGGTTTATGCATTATTCTAATTCAAAGGTTATTAATAAATAAAAAAACGCCAACTAGGCGTTTTTTGTTGCTTCATCAATTAATTCCATTGTTCTTTGGAATGCTATTTTACCAGCTTCAGTTATTCTGTAGTTGATATCTCCTAATCTAGAAGAATCTTTACCAATAATATCAGATACACACTTCAATACATATAAATCAACATTGTTGTTATATGCAATTTGTGCCATTCCAGCTGTTTCCATATCGAAGATACTTACAACTAAGTCTTTTTGAATTTCTTGAACATCTTCTTCCGATGAAATGAATTTCATACCTGAAGCTATAGGATTGTTCTTAACTCCTGGTATTCTCAAGTTATTAATATAGAATTGTACATCGCCAGGTACTTGACCTCTTGGGTATCATGGAGTTATTACGTCATGAAAGTAAATCTTTTTGGGAGTTACTAAATCAAATACATTTAAAGTTGAATCAGCGCCAACAGCACCATAGTTATATACTTTTTTAACTCCAAATGATGAAATCATCTCTTGGATACATGCTGCAGCTTTAACTACACCAATACCTGAGTGAGAAACCACAACATCTTGTCCATTTACTTCATATACAATGAAGTCAAAACCATTTTTAGTTACTTCTTCCTTCTCGCTTCAACGAATTTTATTAAGTTCGTGTTTATCTGCTATTATTAATCCAATCATTATTTACCAACTTTCTTTAATGTGAAGTGATTTACACTCCCATATTTTTTTGTTATTTCTGACATTGCGTATTTTGCTGCTGCTTTAAAACCAGCATCAAGATCTGTCATAGCTAATTTTCTATGTTCTTGAATACCAGGGTATCTTCTACCATCGCATAATTTATCCGCAACATACACTATCTTATCTAAAGTTGTTAAATCTTCAAATGGCATAGCATCTGCGTTTGAATGCTTGAATACAGCATTAACAATTTCTTGGTCATTAACTTTATAAATGTCTTGCAGTCATAAAGCACCAGTTCATTGGTGTCATATTAGTTCAGGTGTTCCTGTTGGGTCGTAACCACGCTCCAATAAGAATTCTTTATGCTTTTCATTACTTCATTCTTTTGTAATGTCATGCATCAAAGCCGCTACTCATGCTTGTTTAGCGCTAACTCCATTAGCTTTTGCTAAATCTGCCGCCATTGAACCTGCAGCAATACAATGTTTGTGTCTACGAACTGTTAAATTAGATCTTCCAATTTCTAAAAGAAGTAATTTATTATCTCCAATGTACTCAATAACCTTATCATCTAAGCCGGTAAAGTCTCCTGAACGGGCATTAGATGAAGAATGTGTTCATCTTTCATTTTTAAGTAGGATTGCGTTATATTTTTTGATGTTTATTTTAGAGAAAACATCTTCTCTTTGGAAAATTGCAATAGTTGCTTCTTTCGCGATTGTCTCTATATCTTTTCATTTATGTAATTTATAAAGATTATCACTTCCAATCAATAATACTAATTCATCATTAGGGAAGTTTTTCCTAAAATGCTTAATAGTCTCTATTGTGTAAGAAGTACCTTTTCTGTTGATTTCAAATAGTGAAACCTCAGTATTTTCTGGTTTTACAAGGTTTAACATGTTGATTCTATCCTCAGCATCAAGATATTTAACCTTTGATTTAAATGGTGATAAACTTAGCTCTGACATTGCAAATTTTGCAACGTTTATGTGTCCTTTGTGGGCTGGATTAAATGATCCGCCGAATATTCCTATTTTCATATTTAAATCAATTATATAAAAAAAGAGCTATAAAAGCTCAAAGGAAGTTTTTAAATGTCCTAAAGAATATTTACCCCGCTTAAGAATATTCTTCTTTTCTAGACGTTTATAGATAACATTTTCTAAAAAAGTATGCAATGCTGACATTTTATAATCTGTGGAAACTAAAGGTTGAACTAGGATTGATTCCATTTTCATACGGTTAGCTATCAATATATCTGTAATAATCATATCCCCCATAAAAATTGTTTCTCTTGGTTTTACTGAAGAGTTCTTCATGATGTCTGAAATTGAGGATTTAAGAGGCTTTTTAGCATTACCTTTTCATTGTTTGATATTTGCCCTTTTACAAAACATATCAACTCTCTTTTTGGTGTTATTAGAAACAACAACAAATTCCATACCATATGACTCAACCGTCTTAATAAATCTCAATACTTCTTTATTTGGTAAACGAGTATAGTGAGGCACTAATGTATTATCTAAGTCACACAAGAATAATTTTATCCCTTGTTCTTTTAGTGAATTTATATTAACATCTTTGAATGAACGAACGTACATTGATGGTTTAAAGTAGTTGGCAACTAGTCCACGTTTATTTTTTTTCATATAAAAATTATAGTAAAAAAAGAGCTACACTCTTTCTTTTATTTTATCTAAAACTAACTCAACGTTTTCGTCGACAGTTAACTTCATCTTTTCAGATGTCTTAACTCCATCTATTTGTATTGTTTTCATCACTTTAGCTCCAAGGAATTCTCATGTCCCTTCCATAGCTGGGATAAAATTAGAAAATGCATACCAACCTTCAGGTGCTCCTTGTACGGCGATAATTTGAACTTCAAGATTAGTTAACAATCCCTCTGATTCCCCTTTTCCGTCATACTTGTATTTAAAAGTTTTTCCGGCAACGCAAATTTTATCAAATAGATTTTTCATCTGTGCTGTATATGAAAAATTAGTCATTGGTACTGAAATAACCAACTTATCAACTGATTTTAAGAGGTTAATATATTTATCAGAATCATCAAAAAATGTTTCGAAATTCTCCGATGTCATACCTACACTTAAATCATCTTGATCATTTAAATCCATTCAAATAGTTTCGTGATCTGGGTATTTCAATTCATATAATTCTTTAAATTTAGCAAGTGCTTTTAGTGATATTGAGCCTTTTGGCGTATTTTTTGTCATTGTTGTTGTTATAAATAGTGTTTTCATACCTAAATTATAATACAAAAAGACGATACGTTAAATATCGCCTAGTATATCTTCAATTGACATTTGTGATACTGATTCGATCGCTTTTTCTGCTTTATCGAATTGATCAGTTTCAGAAATATTAGTTATTTTTATCAATTCAGAATCTTTTGTAATGATTTGAGAAGTCATTATTTTAGCCGCTAGAATCTTTTCGGGACCTAGAGTGCTTAAACCTGCTTCTGTATCAGTTATATCAGCTGATTTAAGTTCAACAACTTCCAAAATACCATCTTGTTTCATAAAGTTTGCTTTTGTTGTTGTATCCACAACATTCATATCATAAATAATGTGTGGTTTAGACTTAATTATTCTAAATAAATTACGCCCCTTAGTTGTTCTTGACGAAGGAAGTATCGAAGAAACTCTAATACGTTTAACTCCACCCCTACTTGAAAGTAGCCCTAATGTATCACCAGGATTAGCTAATGTAAATGCCGTTACTTGATTATCATCTAATGAAATACCAATAACCCCACCGGATTTAGTTCCTTGTACAGAAATAGTTGTCTCATCATATAAAGTAGCTTTTGCACTTGAGGTAACAATTACAACTTTTTTATCTCCTCCAGAAACTCTGGCACCAATTAGTTTGTCGCCTTGGCCTAATTTAATAGCCATTAAAGGTCTTGAATATCTTGACACTTCAAAATCTTTTAATTGGACACGTTTTGCTTTACCTTTTCTTGTAACTAATGTTATATAACCTTGAAGAGAGAAATCTTCAACAGCTATAACTGAAACAATATTATGATCAGGATCTATCGCAGCATAATCATTAATGTGTTTTCCGGCTGATTTGAATTTCTCTTCAGAGATTTTATGACCTGGTAAGAATATGAATTGACCAGCATCAGTAAATACCAATAATTTTTGAGCTGTATTGATTTTATCCATGAAAACTAATGAATCCCCATCTTTTAATCCATAGTGTTCTAACTTATTAGCTTCAAAGACTCTATTAGAAAATGATTTAACATATCCTTTACGTGATATACCAACATAAACATCTTCATGTTTGATTAAATCGGCAACGTTAATTTCAATTTTCTCAATTTCACTTTCTACAACAGTACGCCTTGGAATAGCGAAATCTTTTTTAACTTGTCTAAAGAAATCCGTTAGGTGTTTGTTGAATTCTTCTTCAACACTTAACAACTCTTTATAACGTTCGATTCTACCTTCAAGTTCTTCTTTTTCTTGAACATATACGAATTGATCTGTTGAAGATAACCTATAAAGTCTTAATTCAGCAATTGCGCTTGCTTGTATTTGAGTGAATTCAAAGTTTTCAATAAGAGCTTTAATAACTCCGGCTTTTGATCCAGAAGCTGCTCTAATAACTCTAACAACTTCATCAACCATCGCAGCAACTCTTACCAAACCAGAAACAATTTCATGTCTTAGTTCATCTTTACTTAATTCAAATTTAATTTGTTTTCTTTGCACTTCTTTTTGGTGAACAAGGAAAGCATCAATTAATTCTCTAAGTGAAAGTAATTTAGGCGCTCTATCTTTAATAGCGATGTTGTTATAGTTGTAATAAATTTGTAAATCAGTTTTTGAATATAAATAGTTAAGAATTAATTTGGGTGAAGTTCCTGGCATTAATTCAATGTAAATTGATGTACCTCTTCTATCAGTTTCATCTCTAACTTCTTTTATTCCGTGAATTGATTTATTAAATCTTATTTCATCTATATCTCTTACAAGTTTTGATTTAATAACTCCATAAGGTATTTCTGAAATAGTGATTGTAGGTTTTGTTTTTGATTCAGTAACCTCAACCTTTGAACGAATGATAACTCTACCTTTACCTCTTTCAAATGCTGAATAAATACCATCAATCCCTTGAACAATTCCACCAGTAGGAAAATCAGGACCTTTAACATAATTCATCAATGTATCTAATCTAATGTTTGGAGATTTAATAGTTGCAATAACTGCATCAAGAACCTCACCTAAGTTATGCGGAGGCATTTCAGTTGCATATCCAGCAGCAATACCTTTAGCCCCATTAATTAATAAGTTGGGGAATCCAGCAGGCAACACCGTTGGTTCTGATTCAGAATCATCAAAGTTAGGTGCAAACGGAACTGTTTTTTGCTTAATCCCTCTTAGAAGTAAATCAGTTAGTTTTTCTAATCTAGCTTCTGTATATCTCATAGCTGCAGCTGGATCGTCATCAATCGAACCATTATTACCGTGCATCGAAATTAAAGGCATATTCATTTTTCAATCTTGCGTCATACGTACTAAAGCATCATAAATAGATGTGTCACCATGTGGGTGGTATTTACCAATTACTTCACCAACAACTCTGGCAGATTTTTTGTAAGGTTTGTTGTGGGTTAATCCCAATTCATTCATCGCATATAATATTCTTCTTTGAACGGGTTTTAATCCATCTCTTGCATCTGGTAAAGCTCTATCTTGGATGATGTATTTTGAATACCTTCCAAACCTTTCTGACATGATTTGATCTAACGATTGTTTTAGTAGTTGTGCTGCTATATTTTTACTCATATGCTAAATTATAGATTATTTTTTTGAGTTTTTAAAAACTCTATTATAATTAGTATGAAAATTAGGAGGCAAAAATGATAGAAACACATGATTTAGGTATGGCTTTTAGTGATAAAAAGCTATTCCAAGGAGTAAGTTTAAGATTTACAGAAGGTAACACATATGGCGTAATAGGTGCTAATGGTGTTGGTAAATCAACTTTCCTAAAAATACTTGCAGGAGCTATGGAGTCAACTTCAGGTAAAGTTTCAGTTGATCAAGGTAAAAGAATTTCAACTTTGGAACAAGATCACTTTAAATATAATGAACTAGACGCAACATCAGTTGTAATCTCAGGACATAAAGAAATGTTCGCAGTTATGGAAGAAAAAGATGCTTTATATATGAA